>NC_011296.1:600000-915000 GCF_000020985.1 Thermodesulfovibrio yellowstonii DSM 11347 | reverse complement strand
TCTCCTATGCCCCAATAAGCATAGTTTAAATGTCTTACTCTATCACCTATTTTTAAATAAGTCCGTATACGCATTTTTTAATTATACCATTTGCAACACAGAGGCAAATAGACTTAAAATACAGTAATGGAAAATATTCTTATTCGTGGTGTTAACTGGCTTGGCGATGCTGTGATGAGCCTGCCTGCAGTAAGGGCTATCAGAAAACTTCATCCAACATCAAATATTTCCATTCTTATTAAAGAAAAAATTGCCGATTTATTTAGATGGGAGAATACTATTGATGAAGTGATTATTTATAGTGAAGGATTTACAGGAAAAATAAAAACAATTAAAGAATTAAAAAATAAAAAATTTAAAAGAGCTTATCTGCTTCAGAATGCTTTGGATGCTGCTTTAATAACAACTGTTGCAGGAATTCCTGAAAGAGTTGGATGGAATAGAGACTGTAGAAGAATTTTTCTGACTCATCCTGTGCCATATCATGGTGAAGATAGAAAAATTCATCATATTGACTATTTTTTTGAAATTCCAAAAAGATTTAATCCTTCCCTGTTACCTGACTATCCATGGATAAATCCTTCTTTAAAGGAACGATTATCTGCAAGAAAAGAACTAAAAAACCTTAAAAGACCTATCCTTGCACTCTCTCCCGGAGCAAAGTATGGAGATACAAAAAAATGGGAAGCTGAAAAATTTATTGAAGTATCTAAAAAATTTATTGGGGAATATGGTTCAGTTGTACTTTTTGGGAGCCAAGGAGAAGATTTAGAAATCAAAGATTCCGGTATTTATAATTTTATTGGCAAAACTTCTTTAAGAGAATTAATTTGTCTTCTTGCAGAATGCGATATCTTATTATGTAATGATTCAGGCATCATGCATCTTGGTTATGCTTTAGGAGTACCCTTAGTTGCAATTTTTGGGTCAACTTCTCCAGAACTTACAGGACCTCCAAAATTTGCAGGCAAGGTAATAAGGGCTCAGGTAGAATGTAGTCCATGTTTTAAAAATAGATGTCCTGATATAAAATGCATGAAATCAATTGAGGTTGAAGATGTATGGAGTGCTTTAAATGAAATTATTCCTTCAAAAAAAGCTGTTTTTTTTGATAGAGACGGTACTCTCTGTAAAGATGCGAACTATTTAAGTAAATGGGAAGATTTTGAAGTTTTTCCCTTTATTGAAACATTGAAAGAGTTAAAAAATCTTGGATTTCTCCTCATTGGAATTTCTAATCAGTCTGGGATTGCAAGAGGAATTATAAGGGAAGATTTTGTAAAGGAAGTCAATCAATTTTTTATTGATAAATACGGATTTGATGACTTCTTTTATTGCCCCCATCATCCTGATGAAAGATGTTTCTGCAGAAAACCAAACCCTGGAATGCCTTTGATAGCTCGCTACAAATATGGTATTGATTTTAGGAATTCTTATGTGGTTGGAGACAAAGATATAGACATGCAATTAGCCCAAATGATTGGTGCAAAAGGTATTTTAATTAGCAAAGATGCTAAAAATTTAAAAGAAGTTGTGGAAATTATAAAAAGGGATATAAATGCTTAAGGGCAATGAGAAAATTCTTATTGTCAAACCGAGTTCTCTTGGTGATATTGTTCTATCACTTCCTTTTTTGAATGTATTAAAAGAGAATTTTCCTTATATTCAAATTCACTGGATTGTTGCTAAAGAATTTGAGAAGCTTTTGAACAAACATCCGATGATAGAGAAAGTTTTTGTAATTGATAAAAACAAATGGAAATCAATTAAACATTTTCCCGAGACTATAAAAGAATTTTGTAATATAGGTAAAGAATTAAAAAATGAGAAATATGACTTAGTTGTTGACCTTCAAGGACTATTAAGAAGTGGAATTATTACATGGCTAAGCAAAGCACCTATTAAAGTCGGATTTAAAGAGGCAAGAGAATTTAGCTCATTTTTTTACAATAAAAAATTTTCTGTTCCAATTGATAAACATGCAATTTTAAGATATCTTGAGATAGCTAAGGAACTGGGATGTAAAATTAATTCAATAAAATTTCCTCTACCAGACCCAGAGGAACCCTCATGGCTCAGAGATTTTAAAGATTTTGTTGTAATAATTCCGTCGGCAAGATGGCAGTCAAAAAACTGGACTATACCATACTTTGTTGAACTTATAAAAATGTTGCCCTACAATTTCTTAGTTGTAGGTTCAAAGTCTGACAAAGCTGATGCCCTTAAAATTGAAGAGTACGCAAAAGGCAAAGCTATTTCAGTAGCGGGAAAAACAACTCTCATAGAATTAATTGAAGTTTTTAAAAAATCTCTTTTTGTTATAACTCCTGATACAGGAACAATGCATCTTGCTGTAGCGTGTGGTAAAAAAGTTGTTGCTATATTTGGACCTACTGATCCTGCAAGAACAGGTCCGTTCGGCAATGGACACCTTGTAATAAAATCAAATTTATCCTGTAGTCCCTGTTTTAGAAAATTCTGTCATGAGCAGAAATGCATGAGAGATATTTCTCCTGAAATGGTATATGATAAGATAAAAAATTTTAAAATTATTTAGGAGGGCAATAAAATGAAATATCAAACTGGAAAAACTGGTAGAATATTTGTAGCAAAATTTGAAGATGGAGAAGATCCTTTGATTGAGCTTACAGAGCTTGCGAAAAAAGAAAATATTCATTCTGCAGTTTTCTGGCTAATAGGCGGACTTAAAGAAGGAAAATTCGTTGTTGGACCAGAAGATGACAGTCTTCCACCTCGTCCAATATGGCGAGAAATAAAGGGAAACAATGAAATATTAGGAACTGGAACAATTTTCTGGCATAATGATGAACCAAAGGTGCATCTACACGGTGTTTATGGTAGAGAAGATTCTGTTAAAATGGGATGTTTAAGGGAAAACCCAGAAGTATTTCTTGTTCTTGAATCAATAATAATGGAAATTACTGATGTTAAAGTAACTCGAGAAATTGATGATAAATCAAAGATGATATTAATGAAAGTTTAATGATAAGAGTCAAGATTTGTGGTATTACAAATATTGATGATGCTTTATGGGCTACTGAATGCGGGGCTGATGCATTAGGTTTTATTTTTTATAAAAAAAGTCAGAGATATATAGACCCTCAAAAGGCAAAAGAAATAATCAAAGCTCTCCCACCATTTGTGAATTTAGTTGGAGTATTTGTAAACGAAACAGTAGAAAATATTAAAGAAATAATGGCAATCACTGGTATTGATACAGTGCAGTTACATGGAGATGAAACATCAGAATTTTGTTTGAATTTCAGGAAAGTTATAAAAGCTTTCAGGGTTGACAACAGAGGATATCTTCCAAATGGTAAATCTTTAAAAGATATTTTACCCAAGTATAAAGTTTCAGCTTTTTTACTTGACAGTTTCAGTGAAAATGAATATGGTGGAACAGGAAAAACATTTAACTGGGATGTGGCTTTAAAAGCAAAAGAATACGGCACGATTATTCTTTCAGGTGGATTAAATGTATTCAACATAGATGAAGCTATAAAAAAAGTATTTCCATATGCTGTTGATGTCAGTAGCGGAGTTGAACTTTATAAAGGGAAAAAAGACCCTGAACTTGTAAAAAAATTTATTGAAAAGGCAAAATTAAAAAAAATTAAAGGAGAACACGATGATTAAATGGTTACCTTACAACAAAGAATCTTTCCAAAAAGCAGAACTTGAAAACAAACCAATTTTTTTACATATTTTTGCAAAGTGGAGTAGTTACTGCAAAAAAATAAAAGAAGATTTTTTTGATGATCCTGAAATAGGTGAAATTATTAATGAAAATTTTATTCCAATTTTGGTTAACCGAGATGAAAGACCAGATATAGATTCAATTTATCAGAAGGCTTCCTATATTATTGGACAAGGAAGTGGTTGGCCATTAAATCTTTTTTTGAATACAGAGGGAAAACCTTTTGCCGGAATTACTTATAAAATGAATGAGGGAAAGGATTATTTTAAGACAATGATAGATAAAGCTATTGAACTTTATAAAACTAACTATGAAAAAGTTTTATCTCGATCTCAAGTAATCATTGATGCAATAAAACCAGTTGAAGTCGTCCCTTCAGAGATTAGGGAAGAGTTACTGCAAAATCCTGAAGAGGACATCGTAAAAGAAATAGATTTTGAATATGGAGGTTTTAAAAAAACACCAAAGTTTCCTCCTTTTGCTCATATTGACCTTCTTTTATGGAAATACTGGATAAGACCAAAACCTTGGGTTTTGAATGCAATAGAAAAAACGCTAAAAGGAATGATATATGGAGGACTTTACGATAATATTGAAGGCGGATTTCACAGATATTGTATAGATAACGCATGGATGATTCCTCATTTTGAAAAACTTGCTGTAGATAATGCATGGCATATTATCAATTTTCTTGATGCCTATATTATATTGAAGGATCCATTCTATAGAGAGATAGCAATTGAAACCATTGATTATATAAGAAAAAATCTCTTTTCAGAAGAAGGTTTCTTTTGTCCGAGTCAATTTGCCGATAGTTTTTACTATACATGGGAAGAGAATGAACTTCAAGAAATTTCTCCTATGACCATAGCTCTTGTAGACGGAAAATCAATGGTAGATGGAAGATTTATTCTGATTGGTAGAGACAGACAATTAATTAAGCAATTAAGAGATAAATTTTTATTAAAAAGAAAGCAAAAATCATACCCTGAAATAGATAAAACCCTTTATTCTTATGTAAATGGCATATGTGCAGAGGCATTTATTAAAGCATGGAGAGTAATAAAAGATAAAGACTTATTAAATAAAGCTATTATGGCTATTGATAAAACTCTTTCATATTTATTTGCTGGTGAAAATTTCTATAGAACTAAAGAAAATAGCCCTGCTTTGATAGATGATTATGCTTACATAATTTCAGCATTGATTTCTGCTTATGAAGTTTCAGGAGAACAAAAATATATTGATAAAGCAGTTAATTTAATGGATTTAGCTTTGGAAAATCTCTGGGATGGAGAAAACGGTGGTTTTTATGAGTCTCCAGAGGCAATTCTTTCAATAAAACAGAAAAATATTCATGATACTCCCTATCCTTCCTCAAATTCAATAATGATAATCAATTTATTAAAGCTTTATGCGATAACAGGAAGTGAAAGATTTATAAATCTTTCATCTGTCGCATTAAAAGCCTTCTCCAATCTGTCTTCAGCCTACCTTTCTCCTTACTATGTAAAGGCTTTACTCAGTTATTTTGATTTACTTACTTTAAATTTATATACATCAATAGATTCTTCAATCGGCAAAGCAGCAATTCACCAAATAACACCATTTACAGTTATTGCCCATAGAACAATAGAAGGTGAATACATAATCCCTTCTGTCGGAACCAAAATGTTTGATCCAATAAAAACTCCTGAGGACTTGTCAAAATTTCTGAGATTATGATATTTTAAATAAAAAAATTTTTATGGGAGGTTTTTATGGATATAAAAATTCTTGGTCCTGGCTGTGCTAATTGTTACAAGGTTGAAGAAACAGTTAAAAAAGTCGTGTCTCAACTTGGAATTCAGGCTGAGATAAGCCATATAAAAGATATGAAAGAGATCTTCAAATACACGCAGGTTACTCCTGGAATTCTTATTAATGGAAAGCTTAAACATTCAGGCTTTCCTCTTCCATCAGAAGACAAAATAAGAAACATTTTAATTGAAGAACTTAGTTCAAAATAATTTTATCTATAAATAAAAAATTTTAATTTGCAATTGGTTGGAAAATCAGATAAAATGGGTCAATGTTTGATTTTCTTACATATACATTCCCTATTTCTGGAGTTACAACAAATATCCTTATACCTCCACTTGTAGCTTTTATTGTTTCTTTTTTTACATCAATGGGTGGTGTATCGGGTGCTTTTTTACTTTTACCATTTCAGGTGAGCGCCCTTAACTATACATCTCCAGGAGTAAGTGGAACAAACTTTATCTTTAATGTAGTTGCTATTCCTTCAGGTGTTTATAGATATCATAAGGAAAAACGAATCCCTTGGCCACTTGCATGGGTTATTATGATCGGAACAGTCCCAGGCATAATCATTGGCTATTATATAAGAATAAAAATTCTTCCAGATCCAAAATCTTTCAAATTTTTTGTTGGACTTGTATTACTTTATATTGGAGTAAGGCTTTTCTTTGATGTTTTGAAAAAGAAAAAAGCAACTGCACAGAAAAAGTTTGACCAGAAACTTACAAAAGAAGCTACTGTTAAAACAATATCTTTTTCATTGAAAAAAACTGTGTATGAATTCTGGGGTGAGAGATTTTCATTTAGCACAATTTGGGTATTCCTTCTTGCTTTTGTGATAGGAGTTATAGGTGGTGCTTATGGTATAGGCGGTGGCGCAATTATGTCGCCATTTTTAGTAACATTTTTTAAACTTCCTGTTCACAGCATAGCAGGAGCATGTCTTATGGGGACAGCTACAGCTTCTGTTTTCGGGGTTCTTTATTACGCAATACTGCCTTCGCCTGAGGGAATGCAGACAAGTCCTGATTGGTTACTTGGCTTACTTTTTGGATTGGGTGGTGCCTTTGGAATATATTTAGGTGCAAGAGTACAAAAACATGTTCCACAAAAATATATAAAGCTTATTTTAAGTATTTTAATAGTTTATGTTGCCTTAAGATATATAATTCAATTCTTTTATTAAATTGTTCTTGCCAGTGTTATGGCATGAACTTCTTTTATTCCTGCTTTTTTTAATGTTTTTGCACATTCCATTAAAGTTGCTCCAGTTGTTACAACATCATCCACAAGCCCTACTTTTATTTCTTTCATCAAGCCTGTTACCTTATAAGCATTTTTTACATTACTGTGTCTATCTCTTGCTTCCAGTGAAGCCTGATCCTTTGTCTCTTTAACTTTAATAAGCAACGTAAGTGATAAAGGAATTTTCCATGCATCTGCACACTGTTTTGCAAGAATCGCTGATTGATTAAACTCTCTTTTACGAAGCTTATTTATATGTAGTGGAACAGGAATTAAGAGGTCAATTTTTGGTGGTGCAATTGAAGCAAGTAATTTACCAAGTTCTCTGCCAACTCTTTTGATTCCACCGTATTTAAAACAGTGTATAGCTTCTTTAAGTAATCCTTCATATGCTCCAAATGAATTTAATGAAACTATATAGTTCCAGAAATCATTATAAAACTTTCCTCTAACAATCCTGTGTGAACTGAAAGCTTCTATTTTATTCCAGCAGAACTCACAAAAAGGGGAATATTTAAAATGTGAATCTCCATTACAAACAGGACATTTTTCATGAAAAACTAAATCATAAAGGAGACTCCTTAATGATAATTTCATCTCTCTTTTGACCTGTTGATATTATTTGTATTTTAACTTTTAAGGAATCTTCAATAAATTTAAGATATTTTTTTGCATTATCTGGAAGTTTTTCATAATTCTTTATTCCTGCAGTGCTTTCCTTCCAGCCCTGAAATTCTTCATATACAGGCATGCAGTCTTCAAGAATCTGAATTTCCTTAGGAAAATCCTCTAAGATTGAGTTTCCATATTTATATCCAACACAAACTTTTAATTTTTCTATGCCATCAAGAATGTCAAGTTTTGTTATTGCAAGCCCTGTAAAACCATTAACTCTAACAGCATGTCTAAGCCCAACAAGATCAAGCCATCCACATCTACGAGGTCTTCCTGTAGTCGCCCCGTATTCTCCGCCTCTTTTTCTAATTTCTTCGCCGAGGGAGTCTTTTATCTCTGTAGGAAAAGGTCCTTCTCCAACTCTTGTAGTATAAGCTTTTACAATACCTATTATATTATCAATTTTTCTTGGACTTACACCTGCTCCTGTGCAGGCACCACCAGCTATAGTATTTGAAGAAGTAACATAAGGATATGTTCCATGATCAATATCAAGAAGCGTACCCTGAGCACCCTCAAAAAGAACTTTTTTACCACTGTCTATAGCCTTATTTATTAAAATATCAGCATCAGCAATATATTTTTTAAGTTTCTCAGCATAATTTAAATACTGAGTAAGTATCTCAGTCTCATCTAATGTTTCTGCATTATATAAATTTTTGAGTAAAAAATTGATTATTTCAAGATTTGCTCTAATTTTATTTTTGAGAACATCAGGATAAAGCAGATCAATCATTCTAACTCCGTTTCTCGCAATTTTATCTGTGTAACACGGACCTATACCCTTTTTAGTTGTCCCTATTTTTTTCTTTTTTTCAGACTGCTCTTCTATGGCAACATGATAAGGCATTATAAGATGGCAGTGTTTTGCAATATAAAGATTGTTGTCTATTTCTACACCCTTTTGTGTAAGTGTCTCAATTTCCTTTAATAAACCCGAAGGGTCTAAGACTACTCCATTACCTATAATGCATTTTTTATTCTTATGCAAAATTCCTGAAGGGATAAGGTGAAGTATATACTTTTCCTCTCCTACTACAACAGTGTGACCTGCGTTACAACCTCCTTGAAATCTCACTACATAATCACATTTTTCTGTTAAAAAATCAACTATTTTACCTTTTCCTTCATCTCCCCATTGCGCTCCTATAATAACAACTGTGGACATAATTAGCCTCTCCTTTTAACTGATTTAATGAACAGAAATATAAACTGGTCTTACTTCCAGAACATTAGGAAGTTGTTTAATTTTTTCAATAATATCATCTGTAAGTGTAGCATCAACGCTTATAACAGAAAAAGCTATACCACCTGCTTCCTTTCTCCCAAAATGCATATGTCCAATATTGATATTATTCTGTCCAAGAAGTGTTCCTATATTGCCAATGACACCTGGGCGATCATGATTTCTTAAGAAAATCATATTCCCCTCAGGTATAATTTCCATAGAAATATCATTAATCTGAACTATTCGTGGATCTTTTCTGCTTAGAAGTGTCCCAGCTATAACCGCCCTATCATCCTTAGATATCAATGTTATTCTAACAAGGCTCTGGTAATCCCCAGCTTCTTTACCTTTTATCTCTCTAACTTCTATACCTCTTTCTTTTGCAATGAATGAAGCATTAACATAGTTGACAGGTTCCCCAAGTATTGGATCTAAAATCCCCTTTAATGCTGCAGCAGTTAAGGCTTGAGTATTAAGATTTGAAATTTCACCAAGATATTCAATTTGAACTTGCTTTATGCTCTTAGTGAATATCTGCGATACAAAGCTTCCCATTCTTTCAAGAAGTACAAGATAAGGGCGAATAAGCGGTACCTGATCAAAAGGAATTGATGGGAAGTTTACAGCGTTTCTAATAGTTCCATTGATTAAATAGTCTACAACTTGTTCTGCGATGGCAACAGCAACATTTTCCTGAGCTTCTAATGTAGAAGCACCAAGATGAGGCGTACATATTACCCTCTCGTCTGTAATAAGTGCATAGCCTTCTTCAGGTGGTTCTTTTTCAAAAACATCAAGGGCTGCACCGGCTACTTTTCCTGACTGAATTGCGTCATAAAGGTCTTTTTCATTAACTATTCCGCCACGTGCACAGTTAATTATATAAACTCCTTTTTTCATCTTTTCAATTGTATTTTTGTTTATCAAATATTTTGTTTCAGAAGTTAATGGAGTATGAATTGTTATAAAATCAGCTTCAGCAAATATCTTGTCAAGGTCTGTTTTTGTTATTCCAAGCTCTTCTGCTCTTTCATCACTTAGAAAAGGGTCATAAGCTAAAACATTCATTCCCATGCACTGAGTTCTTTTTGCAACTTCAGAACCTATTCTTCCGAGTCCGATGATTCCTATGGTTTTATTATAAAGTTCAACTCCCATAAATTTTTTCTTTTCCCATTTGCCTGATTTCATAGATGCTGTAGCCTGAGGAATTCTTCGTGCAAGAGAAAAGAGCATCGCAATAGCATGTTCAGCAGTTGTAATAGTATTTCCACCTGGAGTGTTCATTACAACAATTCCTTTTTTAGTGGCAGCAATTTTATCTACATTATCAACACCTGTCCCAGCTCTACCAATGACTTTAAGTTTATCTGCAGCATCTATGATTTCAGCTGTTACTTTTGTTGCACTCCTAATAATTAAAGCATCATATTCACCTATGATGGATTTTAGCTCTTCTGGTTTAAGCCCTGTTTTGACATCAACTTCAAAGCCTGCTTTTTTTAAAATTTCCACTCCTTTAGAAGAAATGCTGTCGCTAACAAGAACTTTCACTTTTTATCCTCCTTAGAGAAAATTTCTTCTGCCTTTGCAACTCCTTTACCAAAAGTAACAGGATATCCGAGTTCGTTTAATGTCATTTCAAGAGCTGAAATACCCACAATTACATCAAATTTATCAGCATATCCAAGATGAGCAAAACGAAAAACTTTACCTTTAAGTTTATCCTGTCCTCCAGCTGCTGTAATACCATGTTTTTCCCTTAAAGTTTTATATATAACCTGTCCATCAATTCCTTGTGGTGCTTCTATAGCAGTAACAGCATTGCTTGGAACTCCTTTTGGAAATAGTTTTAATCCAATTTCTTTTACAGCTTCTCTTGTTGCATGAGCCAAAATAGAATGTCTACGGAATATGTTTTCAAGTCCTTCTTTCTGCATAAGTTTTAATGCTTCATTAAGACCAATAATTAGAGATACAGCTGATGTAAAGTTTGTTTGATTTTTAGCAAGATTTTCTCTTTCTTTTTTTAGATTGAAATAAAATCTTGGAGTTTTTGATTTCTCATTTCTTTTCCATGCCTTGTCACTTACACTTATAAAAGCAAGCCCCGGAGGTAACATAAATCCTTTCTGTGAACCACTTACCATTACATCAATTGCCCACTCATCAGTTTTTATATCATGGGCAACGAGAGCAGATATAGAGTCTACTATAAAGAGTGTGTCCTCATAATTTTTGACTATTTTTCCAACAGATTCAATATCATGATAAACTCCTGTGGAAGTTTCGCTTGCCTGAATCAAAACACCCTTAATATCAGAATGTTTTTTTAATTCCTCTTCAACCCTATTAACATCAACAGAGTATCCCCATTCTACAGGTATTTCTATAACTTCTAATCCATAAGCCTGAGCAATCTTAACCCATCTTTCGCCAAATTTACCACCATTTATTACAAGAACCTTTTCGCCAGGAGAAAAAAAGTTATTTACAGCAGCAACCATTGCACCTGTACCGGTGGAACAGAGAATTAAAACATCATTTTTTGTTTGATAAATCCACTGTAGCCCTCTTTTAGCTGAATCAAGAATAGGTAAAAAATCAGGGCTACGATGGTGAATAACTGGCATTGCCATACTGAGAAGAACTTCTGGTGGAACTGGTGTGGGTCCGGGTGCAAGTAAATATCTTTTCAAAATCATTTTCGCCTCCTTTTATGTAAATAGTTTGGTAATAAAATATATTACCATAAGTCAGGCTTTTTAAAATACTGAAAAAACTTCATGTAATTCGCTACGAGAAAAATATAATATTTTTAAAAATATTATGCTTGAAAATAGATTTCAAAAAAGCTTAAAATTTACAACATGAAAATCTTAAACACCAAAAATTCCATAAGGAATTTGACATCTGGAGAGTATATTATTGGAGTAGAAAATACAGGTTCGCATGCATGTTATATGATCTATGGAGTCTTAAAATCTGAAGACAAACCAAGACTTATTAAACCAGGGAAAGGACATGAAGAAATAGTTCTGATACTAAGTGGTAGAGTAAAATTTAATGATAAAATTCTTGAAGCAGGAGATTCATTTCATATTGTAGAAGAAGAATCCTGCTTTATTGAAAATATTGGCGACTCAGAAGTTATATACATTATTTCAGGTGGTCATTCAGAAAAGGGACATCACTTTTCCAGCACATAAAAGAAATATTTTTTAATAAACAGAACTTTTTCAGACAGGGAAAATTATTTAGCTTCTTTTTAAATTACTTTTATTATTGCTTCATCAATGCTTTTAATTTTCTTTGGATAAGGAGTTTCATCAGGATAACCTATGCCAATGCAGGCAACAACTCTAAGATTCTCTGGAATATCAATTAGACTTCTCACATAGTTTTCTCTATCTCTATTTTCTGGATTATAAATCGCACCCCAACAGGCTCCTAATCCTAATGAATGAGCTTCAAGTAAAAATGCCATTAATGCACATCCCATATCCTCAAGCCAATGATTACTCTTTTTATCGTCTGCAATCGCTACAACTACATAAGGAGCAGCTTCAAGAAACTTTGTAAATGGTTGAGCTTTTGCAAGTTCTTTAATTTTTTCTCTATCTTTAATAAGCATAAAATACCACGGTTGTGAATTTTTTGCTGAAGGAGCATAAAGTGCTGCTTCAATGCATTTTTTAATTAAATCCTCTGGAGGAATTTCTTTTTTATATTTTCTGATGCTTCTACGAGTTTTTATTATTTCAAAAATATCTTGCATAAAAAATTATATCATTTCTTCACATATTTTATGAATATTTAAAAACTTATGTTATAATTTCATAAAAACTTTCAAGGAGGAGCAAAATGTTTAAAGGTTCAATGGTAGCAATTGTGACTCCCTTTAAAAAAGGAAAAATTGATGAGAAAGCCTTTGAAAAACTCATAGAATGGCATATTAAAGAAGGAACTCATGGAATTGTTCCTTGTGGTACAACAGGTGAGGCTTCTACTCTTGACTATGAAGAACATTATAAGGTTATTGAAATTACTGTAAAAGTTGTTAACAAACGAATTCCTGTTATTGCAGGCACAGGTTCAAACTCAACTGATGAAGCAATAATGATTACAAAAAAAGCAGAAAAACTTGGTGCAGATGCTGCTTTACTTGTAACACCTTACTATAATAAGCCAACTCAGGAAGGGCTCTATCGTCATTACAAAGAAATCGCTGATAAAACAGGAATTCCACTTATTCTTTACAATGTTCCTGGAAGAACTTCAGTCAATATACTGCCTCAAACAGTAGCACGACTTGCTGAACATCCAAGAATTGTCGGAATAAAAGAAGCTACAGGAGATATGAAACAGGTAAGTGAACTTATAAGACTATGTGGTGATAAAATTACAGTTCTTAGCGGAGATGATTTTACAAATCTCACACTTCTTGCACTTGGTGGCAAAGGTGCTATTTCTGTTACAGCAAATATCTGCCCTAAGGACATGGCAGAACTCTTTAATGCATGGGAAAAAGGAGACATTGAACATGCAAGAAAGCTTCATTACAAACTTGAACCATTAAATAAAGCTATGTTCATTGAGACAAATCCTATTCCAGTTAAAACAGCTCTCGCAATGATGGGTAAAATAAAAGAAGAATTTAGACTTCCTCTCTGTGAAATGTCTCAGACAAATAAAGAAAAACTTGCAGAGGTTCTGCGTAGCGCTGGTTTAATTAAATAATTTTTAAACAAAGTTGAATAACTATAATTTTGATGATTGAAGAACTGAGAATCAAAAATTTTGCAATAATTGATAGTCTTGTAGTTCCGTTAAGTAAAGGTTTTAATGTCATTACTGGTGAAACAGGAGCAGGAAAGTCAATTATTGTAGATGCCATTGGTATTTTACTAAAGGAAAAAGTTCCTGCAGTTGATTTTATTAAACATGGTAAAAATGAGGCAAATATTGAAGTTATTATTTATGATACAAATGAAAAAGAATCGGTATTTGAAGATGAAGCCTTAATTTTAAAAAAGATTCTCAGCATTCAGGGCAAAACAAAAACATACATAAATGATTCTGCTTTTACAGTTAATGAATTTGTAAAAATTGCTTCCAGACTGATAAACATTCATGGACAACATGAGCATACTCATCTTTTAAAAAAAGAAAATCACATACTATTCTTTGATACTATTGCTAAGTTAAAACAAGAAGTGGAAAGATTTAATCAACTTTACATGGATGTTCAATCACTCAAACAGGAATTGGAAAAAATAAGTAAAGAGATTGCATTAAAAAAGCAAAGAATAGAACTTTTGCAGTTTCAGGTTGCAGAAATAAAAAATGCAAAGTTAAAAGAAGGAGAGGAAGAAGAACTTATAGAACAAAGACAGATTCTTAAAAATGTTCTAAAACTTAAAGAACTCGCAGAATCAAGCTTTAGCCTTCTTTACGAAGATAGAAATTCAGTGCATACTAATCTATCAAAAATTTTAAATCTTCTTAAGGAGTTATCAAAATTTGATTCAAAAGCAGAGGAAGTAAAAAGTTTGATTGAATCAGCTCTGACACAAAGCGAAGAAGCAGTCTATATGTTAAGAAAACTTAAAGAAACTTATGAGCCAGACCCTGCAACATTAGAGAACATTGAAGAAAGACTTACACTGATCAACAAACTCAAAATAAAATATGGTTCAACGATTAAAGAAATCATAGAATATGCGAAAGAAGCTGAAAAGGAGTTAAATATTATCTCAGTTTCTGAAGAAGACTTAAAAACAAAGGAAAATAAATTAGAAAAACTTTTAGATGAAATGATTTCACAAGCAAATAAACTTTCTGCTAAAAGAAAATCTGTCAAAAATAAAATTGAAGAAGAAATCATTAATGAGCTTAAATTTCTCGGCTTTTTACATCCATTATTTGAAATAAAAATTAGTGAAAAAGAACTATCTCTAAATGGAAAAGATGATGTAGAATTTTATTTTTCTTCAAATCCTGGCGAACCCCCAAAACCTTTAATTAAAATTGCCTCTGGAGGTGAACTTTCAAGGCTTATGCTTGCCCTTAAATGCGTTGAACTTAAACTGGCAAAAAATTCTCTAAAATCAATGACCCTTATATTTGATGAAATTGATGCAGGAATTGGTGGAACAGTTGCAGAAAATATTGGTAGAAGACTTAAAGAACTTTCAAATCATCATCAAGTAATTTGTGTAACTCATCTTCCTCAGATAGCTGCTCAAGCTCAGCACCATTTAAAAGTAGAAAAAGTTATTCTTGATAATAAAACATTGGTAAAGATAGATGTGCTTACGGGCATAAAAAGAAAAGAAGAAATTGCCAGAATGTTAAGTGGACGTATTACAGAAAGCTCAATTTTTCATGCAGAGGAACTCCTTGAGAGTAAATAAAATTTTTTCTATAAAATTTATATGTAGGAGATTAAATGGAGTTTTTTAATGACATACTAAATAACTTGAAGGGTGATTATGTAGATATATTTTTTGAAGAAAAAACTACAAATCAGCTTCAGATGGAAGAAAATAAAATTCAGAAATGCTCTGCTATTATTGATAAAGGTTTGGGAGTTAGATTAATTATAGGTGAAAAAATATTTTATGCATATACAAATGATATTACAAAAAATGGGATTGCTGAATTAATATCATCCTTGAAAAATTACAAACATGCAGGAAGTTGTATCAATTTAAAAAAATTTTCTTCTCCAAATCAATTTTTCATAAAAAGGAATCCGCAGGATGTCAACATTTTAGAAAAAATTAAATTTGTTAAAAAAGCAAATGATACATCATGGATACAGAACAAAAAAATAACACAGGTAAAAGTTTTCTACTCTGACATGATACAAAAAATAAAAGTTGCAAACTCTGAAGGATATTTTGCTGAAGAAGAGAGGATTTATACACTATTCCTGGTACATGCCATTGCATCAGAAAATGAAACTATTCAGACAGGTTATGAAGCAGTTGGAGGATTAAAAGGAATAGAACTTTTTGAAGAAATATCACCTGAAGAAATTGCAATTAAAGCTACTAAACGAGCTATTATGATGTTAAAAGCAAAGAGAATTAAAGGTGGACGCATGCCTGTTGTAATATCTTCAGAGGCTGGAGGAACAATGATACATGAAGCAGTCGGGCATGGTCTGGAAGCAGACCTTGTTCAAGAGGGAATTTCTGTATATAGCGGAAAACTTGGTGATAAGGTTGCCTCGGAATTTATAACAGTTATAGATGATCCTACTCTTCCTAATATGAGAGGCTCATATATTTTTGATGATGAAGGAACTCCATCTCAAAGAACTATTTTAGTTGAAAATGGAGTTCTGGTTAACTATCTTTATGATAAATATACATCAATGAAAGAAGGGAAAGCCTCTACAGGAAATGGTAGAAGACAATCATATGAACATTATCCAATTCCAAGAATGAGTAATACATTTATTGCACCAGGGAATCATTCTCCTGAGGAAATAGTCCGTTCAGTTGATAAAGGACTTTTTGTTAAAAAAATGGGCGGGGGTCAGGTAAATACCGTAACAGGAGAATTTGTTTTTGAAGTTCAGGAAGGATATTTAATTGAAAAAGGGTTAATTGGAGAACCTATAAGGGGAGCATTATTAATTGGCACAGGACAAGAAATTTTAAAGAATATTGATATGGTAGGAAGCGACTTAGGATTTTCAATCGGGACATGTGGAAAAAATGCTCAAGGAGTTCCTGTCACTGATGGCATGCCAACAATAAGAATTCCTGAGATTGTTGTTGGAGGACAAGCATAACAAATGTTTTCTTTTTTCTATAAATGTAGTATCTTTGCCACAGCAAAAATATCATAAATCTATAAAATATAACATATAAATGTTGGCATCTTTTTTGTTTACAATTCCTTGATGCCATTTCAGAAAACTATAAAATCAGAAATTTCATTAACAGGGATAGGAATACACACAGGGAAGAAAATTAATCTCAATCTCATTCCAGCTCAAAGAGATACAGGGATAGTATTCTACAGGAAAGACAGAAACTTTCCAATTAAAGCAAAGCTTCCATTTGTTGTTGATACATCTTTTGCAACTACATTGGGAGTTGATGGAATAAAAATAAGAACTGTGGAGCATTTACTTGCTACCCTTCATGTCTTTGGAATAACAAATGTTTTTATAGAAATTGATAGTTCAGAAATTCCTGTAATGGATGGAAGTGCAATTGATTTTACAAAAGCAATTCTGAAAGCAGGCATTGCAAAACAAGGTAAAACTGTATCTTTATTTAAAATTACAAAACCTGTATATTATGAAGAGTCGCATTCAAAAATATTTGCGAAACCTTATAGAGGTTTTAAAATAACTTATAAAATCTTCTATGAACATCCATTGATTATGGAACAGTCACTGAGTATAGAAATTAATGAACAAAATTTCCTCAATGATATAGCACCTGCAAGAACATTCGGATTTTTAAAAGATATTAATTATTTACTTAAAAATGGTTTTGCAAAAGGTGGCTCTCTTGATAATGCTCTTGTGCTTGATGAAAAAGGAGTTGTTGGAGGAAACCTGAGATTTAAAGACGAGTTTGTAAGACATAAAATTCTTGATGCAATTGGCGATTTATCTTTAATTGGGTATCCTATTCAAGGACACTTCATAATTGAAAAAGGTGGACATACATCACATATTAACTTTTTAAGAAAACTTATTGAAACTGGTTGCTATGAGTTAGCAGAAGAGCCTTATTTTAATTTTCAACTTTCAGCACAAGCTGTATAATTCTTTAAAGAATTTAATCCTCTGCCCAGTGTTTTGGATCAATAGCGTCTCTTAAAGCTTCACCAAGAAGATTAAAAGATAATACTGTTAAAAATATGGCAACTCCTGGAAACAGACTCAGCCACCATGCAACAGTTATATAATCTTTCCCAACACTTAAAATTCCGCCCCAACTTGGCTCAGGTGGTTGAATTCCAAGTCCAAGAAAACTAAGTCCGCTTTCAATCAATATCGCTCCTCCTACTGAAAAAGTTGCAGCAACAATAACAGGATATATTGCATTAGGGAGAATATGCTTAAAAATAATTCTACCTGCACTTGCTCCAATTGCTCGTGCTGCAAGAACAAACTCTCTTTCCTTCAAGGACAGAACTTCAGCCCTTACAAGCCTCGCAACATCCATCCATCCTGTAAGTCCAATTACTACCATAATTATATAAATGCTTGGCTCCAGAACAGCTACCACAGCTAAAATTAAAAATAAAGTTGGAAATGCAAGCATCACATCAACAAGTCTCATTATAATTGTATCAATCCATCCTCCATAGTATCCTGCAATTGCACCGAGTATTGTCCCTGTAAATATAGCAATACCCATTGCAAGGAAGCCTACTTCAAGTGAAACCCTTGCTCCATAAACAACCCTTGAAAAAACATCCCTACCAAGCTCATCTGTTCCAAATGGATGTTCCTTTGAAGGCGGAGTAAGAACTTTGTAAACATTAATTTTATATGGGTCATATGGCGCAACATAAGAAGAAAAAATAGCAACAAAAAAAATAAAAAATATAAATGTTAATCCAGATAATGCAAGTTTATTTTTTAAAATCCTTTTCAAAACTATTTTAAACATCCCGTTTTACCCTGATTCTTGGATCAACAATAAAATAGGCAATGTCTGCAATAAGATTACCAATTAATGTCAATAATGCACCGATTATTAATATCCCCATTATTGTTGGATAATCCCTTGCCATAGCAGACGAATAAAAAAGTTGCCCCATCCCAGGAATAGAAAAAATACTTTCAAAAATAACACTTCCTCCAATAAGTCCAGGAATTGCAAGTCCTAAAAGTGTTACAACAGGTAAAAGAGCGTTTCTTAACGCATACCTGATAATAACAACTCTCTCAGGAAGCCCTTTAGACCTCGCTGTCCGAATATAATCCTGTCGCAACACTTCAAGCATACTTGAACGAGTATATCTTGACATCCCTGCAAGTCCTGCAAAAGACATGATTGTAACAGGCAAGATAAGATGTTTTATCCAGTCAACTAATCTTTCATGAAATGGCATTGTTTCTGCACCAATACTCTGAATTCCAGATATTGGAAGCCATCCAAGATTTACACCAAAAACAATCATTGCAAGCAAAGCAAGCCAGAAAGTGGGAACAGAAAACCCTGTAAAAACAAAAACAGTTAATGCCCTGTCAAAAAGACTTCCTTGTTTCAAGGCTGAGTAAACTCCAATAGGAATTGCTATGATAAGAATAAGTAAAAGGGAAAATAAATTAAGAGTTACTGTAATGGGCAGTCTCTCTTTTATCTTATCTTTTACATTTCTTCCATCAACAAAACTTTTACCAAGATCTAATGTAACAACCATTTTAAGCCAGTTGAGATATCTTTCATGAATTGGTTTATCCAGTCCATAAAGCTTTTTAAGAGCTTCCACAGCTTCTGGAGAGGCTTTTGGAGACAATTCTTCCTGAAATGTAGCAGGTGAACCAGGTGCAAGATTTATCACAATGAAACATATAAGAGTGATACCAAAAAGAATCGGTATCATAAGAAGGAATCTTTTTATTAAATATGAAAGCATAGTTAAAATTTTACAACAAATGAAGTTTTAATAGAAACAGTTTACTAAATTTCATATATCTTTTTCATTTCATCTGTATATGTTCCATCATCATTATAAATAAACAAAGGAGGTTCAACTTTTAATGCTACCCTGCCCCCTTTTACTGCTTCAATAAGAACCATTTTAGCAGGAGAATCTTTTTTAGAGTGAACAAATCGAACTCTTTTTATTTCAAGATAATGTTTGCTCATTATCCTTACAATTTCTGTGAATCTTTCTGGCAGATGAATTATATAAAGACGACCATGATGTTTCAAAAGTTTCTGAGAAATTTTTGCAATATCAGTCACAGTAAGGCTTAGTTCATGTCTTGCAACAGCTTTTTTTTCTTGATTGCTAATTCTTCCAGTGCCCGGTTTTCTAAAAGGAGGATTTGATATAACAACATCAAATTCATGAAGAAAAGACTCTGAAGAAATTAAGTCCTTTGCATCCATACATGTAATTGTTATATTATTATTGACATTGTTTAGCTTTGCACTTTCCTGAGCAAGTTTTGCAAGCTCTGACTGTATCTCAATCATTGTAATATGAGATTCACTGTATTTTTTTGCAAGAATAATTCCAATTATTCCTGTTCCTGCACCAATATCAATAGCTTTATTAACTCTTTTTAAATTAACAAAATGAGCAAGAATTAAGGCATCTACACTAAAACGGTAACCTTCTTTAGGCTGGCAAATCTTGATACTTCCTATGGAGTCAACTGTATAATCCATATTTTAGAAAATTCTTTGGTATTTCTATTTCCGTTGATTATACCACAAAAATAAAAATTTTAACTTGAGGATTTTTTAATAACTCACAAAAAATCAATATAAACCTTAACAAGTGGATTTTATGCAAAAATTTGATTTTTTTGATATACTTTAAAATAATGAGACTATTTAGTAAAGAAAGAATTTCAAGTTGTTATTTCTTATCTTCAAGTAGAGTTGTATCTGAAAATCACGTCCAATATCTCCTTAAGAAGAATCTAAACTTGGAAAGTCATTATAAAAAAATGGATGATAAACTGAAATAATTGGAAATAAATAGGCTTACAATCTTTCAGTTGTCAAGGGATTGTAATTTTTTAAATGGTCTTAAAAAATAGTCAGGAGGAGTAAAAATGATTAACAGAGAAAAAATTGAAGAAGAAATAAGACAGGTTGCCTATGAACTTTATGTAAAAAGTGGATGCATTCCAGGAAGAGACCTTGATAACTGGCTTGAGGCAGAGAGAATTGTTTTAGCAAAATATGAAAGTGAAGAAATATCCGGGTGTTGTGAACCTGAGGCAGAAGAAAAACCCAAAAGAAAAAGAGGAAGTAAAAAAGGAGCTAAACCTAAATCTAAAGGTAGGAGTAAAAAATCGTGAAAGAAGCTTTATTTTATGAAAAGCTTTCTGATGGTAAACTAAAATGCGGTTTATGTAATCATCATTGCATAATCTCTCCTGATGCTCGGGGAATTTGTGGAGTAAGAGAAAATAGAGAAGGAATACTTTATAGTCTTGTTTACGGGAAAATAATTGCTTATCACATTGACCCAATTGAAAAGAAACCTCTTTTCCATTTCTATCCTGGTTCAGTTTCTTATTCAATCTCCACTGTAGGATGCAATTTTCGGTGTCTGCATTGCCAAAACTACGCAATTTCACAATATCCAAAGCTTTATAAAGACATTCCAGGTGAAGATTTTACTCCAGAAGATGTTGTAAAGGAAGCAAGAGCAAGTGGATGTAAGAGTATATCCTATACTTATACTGAACCCACGATATTCATTGAGTTTGCCTATGATTGTATGGTTCTTGCTCACAAAGAAGGAATAAAAAATGTTTTTGTAAGCAACGGT
Source organism: Thermodesulfovibrio yellowstonii DSM 11347 (assembly GCF_000020985.1). Lineage (NCBI taxonomy): Bacteria > Pseudomonadati > Nitrospirota > Thermodesulfovibrionia > Thermodesulfovibrionales > Thermodesulfovibrionaceae > Thermodesulfovibrio > Thermodesulfovibrio yellowstonii. The sequence continues at coordinate 893,833 of NC_011296.1, read as the reverse complement.
TATATGTCAAAGGAGGCTTTAAGATTCATTGCACCATATCTTGATGCAATCAATGTTGATTTAAAAGGGGATGATGATTTTTACAAAAAAATATGTGGAGCAAGAGTTGAGCCTGTAATGGAAAATATCAAACTATTAAAAGAACTTGATGTTTGGGTTGAGGTGACTACTTTAATTATTCCAGAATTAAATGATTCTGAAGATTTTTTAAGAAAAACAGCTCAGTTTCTTGTATCAATTGATCCTGCAATTCCATGGCATGTAACTCAGTTTTATCCAACATATCAGCTTTTAGACAAACCAAGAACTCCTGTTGAAACTTTAAGAAAAGCGAGAGAAATAGGACTCAAGGAAGGATTAAAATTTGTTTATACAGGAAATATTCCAGGAGAAGGAGGAGAAAACAGTTACTGCCCAAATTGTAAAAATATTGTTATTGAAAGATTTGGATTTTTCATTAATAAAATAAACATAAAGGAATCTCGCTGTTTAAACTGCGGGACTCCTTTAGAGGGGATGGGACTACCTTAAAGTTTATAGTTAATTTTTCTAAGAAACTCTTTTCTATGCTGACGGTCTTCTTCTTTTTCAACTCCTTTAGGTGAAAAACCGTCAATTACTCCTAAAATTCCCCTGCCAAGCTCAGTTTCTGCTACTATTACTTCAAGAGGATTCGCTGTGGCGCAATAAATGTTACATACTTCCTGACACATTTTGATGGCATTCAATACACTTATGGGAAATGCTCCTTTCATGAGAATGCAGAAAACATGCCCTGCACCTATGTTTTGAAGGTTTTTAATGCATATTTGCCTTAACTCTTCATCATTTCCTTCAGAACGAATAAGGCATGGTCCTGAAGCCTCTGTAAAGGCAATTGCAAACTTTGCATGTGGTATATGAGTTGCTAAAATCTCATAAAGATCTTCAGCAGTCTTTATGAAATGAGTTTGCCCAAGTATTATATTGCATCCTTCAGGAATTTCAACTTTTATTGCTTTAAGTTCCATAAAATACCTCCCTTAACAGTCTTTTAATCAAATTATATCACAAATGTTTTTTTCTTGAAAGCCAGTTTTGAAGTCTATCCATATAAAGATAAAAAACTGGCGTTACAAAAAGTGTAAGCATTTGTGAAAATAGCAAACCACCTACAACTGCAAGTCCAAGTGGTTGACGAACCTCTCCACCTGCTCCGATTCCAAGAGCAATTGGTAAAGCTCCAAAAAGTGCTGCCATTGTTGTCATCATAATAGGACGAAATCTTATAAGACAGGCATTATAAATTGCTTCATGAGCTTTCATATTTTCATTTCGCTGGGCATGAAGCGCGAAATCTATCATCATAATACCATTTTTCTTTACAAGTCCAATGAGCATTATTATTCCTACAAAGGAATAAATATTTAATTCAACTCCAAATACCAGTAAAGTCACCAATGCTCCAAAACCAGCAAAAGGAAGCGCTGAAAGAATTGTTATAGGATGAATAAAACTTTCATAAAGAATTCCTAAAACTATATAAACAACAAAAACTGCTACAATAAGTAAAAACCACAATCCCTGAAAAGACTCTTTAAAAGCCTGAGCTGCGCCCTGAAAGCTTGTCATTATAGTGTCCGGTAAAGTTGCTTTTGCAACTTTTTGAATCTCACTTAAAGCTTCACCAAGAGAAATATCAGGTTTAAGATTGAAAGATATTGTAACAGAAGGAAGTTGCCCTGTATGATTTACAGTTAATGGACCGATACTTTGTGATACTGTTGCAACAGAATTAAGAGGAACAAGCTCTCCCTTTGAAGAACGTATATAAAGCATTGAAAGCGCTGAAGGGTCTTTTTGATATTCTGGCTTAAGCTCAAGAATAACTTCGTACTGATTGTTAGGAGCATAAATTGTTGAAATCCATTTGCTTCCGAAAGCACCCCATAGAGCATTTTCTATCTGCTCTGCTGTAACTCCAATAGATTCAGCTTTGGCTCTGTCAATTTCTATATTTAACTGTGGAGTCTTTATCTGTAGATTTGATGAAACATCTTGAATTATAGGAATCTGTTTCATTTTACTTTCTAAGACCTGTGCATAGTAATAAAGCTCTTCAAGATTGCTTCCTGAAAGAGTAAACTGATAAAGAGCTTTTGTAAGTGTTCCACCTATTCTAATTGTAGGAGGATTTTGAGGATATACTTTAAGTCCTGGTATGGAATTCAGCTTTGGTCTAAGCTGATTAATCAATTTATCTACATGTGGCCTTTCAGAAATAGGTTTTAAATGCATGAACATTCTTGCAACATTTGGAGCAGGAGAAGCTGTACTAGGACCAACAGAAGTCATAAAGTCCTTAACAGCTGATTCCTTTAATATAAGATCTGCCAGCTGAAGTTGATGTCTTACCATCTCATCAAAAGATATGTCTTCCGATGCTTCTGTCATAACAAAAATTTGACTTTTATCTTCACTTGGTAGAAAACCTGCTGGTATTTTTACAAATATGTAAGCTGTAATTATTAAAATTACACCAGAACCGATCATCATTAACTTATGATGCTTCAAAGACCAGCTCAAGCTAATTTTATAAACATTTATCATCCATTCAAATCCTTTTTCTAAAGCCATATAAAGCTTACCATGTTTTTGATTTTGAACTCTCAGAAATCTGCTACACATCATTGGAGTAAGCGTAAGAGAGACTAATCCTGAAATAAGTATAGCAACAGATATTGTTACAGCGAACTCTTTAAAAAGTCTTCCCACAATTCCACCCATGAAAAGCACAGGGATGAAAACAGCAACAAGTGAAAGAGTCATGGAAAGAATCGTAAACCATATTTCCTTTGAACCATTTAAAGCTGCTTGAAAAGGTTTTTCTCCTTTTTCAATATGTCGGACAATATTTTCAAGCATAACAATAGCATCGTCAACCAGAAAACCAATTGAAAGAGTAAGTGCCATAAGAGAGAGATTGTCAAGACTATATCCAAGAAGATACATAACAGCAAATGTTCCAATTATTGAGATTGGTAAAGCAACAGAAGGAATCACTGTGGCTGAAAGTCTTCTTAAAAAGAGAAAAATAACAAGCACTACCAGAAAAACTGTAAATAACAATGTAAACTGTACATCTCTTACAGACTCTCTTATTGATTGGGAACGGTCATAAAGAAGATTCAAAGAAACACTTGCCGGTATCTGTCTTTTAAGTTCATCTACTTTCTTTTTAACATTATCTGCTACTTCAACAGTATTTGTTCCAGGTTGTCTGTATATTGCAAGAACCATTGCTCTTTGAAGTTTTCCACCACTTCCATACCATGCAGCAAGTTTATCATTTTCAACGCTATCAACAGCCTCTCCAATATCTTTAATTTTTACAGGAGAGCCTTCTTTACTTGCTATAATAAGTTCATTATAATGAGATGCATTAAAAAGTTGTCCTGTTGCTTCTATAGTAAATGCCTGATAATTACCATAAAGTGTACCTGTGGGAAGTTCTACATTTCCTTTTTTAATTGCCTGCTCAACTTCATCAATCCCAATCCCTTTACTTGCTATCAAATTAGGGTCAATTCTCACTCTAACAGCATATTTTTGAGCTCCGAATATCTGAACCTGTGCTACTCCATTTACCATAGAGATATTCTGCGCTAAAAGTGTATCAGCATATTCATGAAGTCTGTAAAGAGGCATCGTTGGAGAAGTAATTGCAAAATAGAGAATTGGCATATCAGCAGGATTAACTTTGTTATAAGTAGGAGGAGTTGGCATGTTTGAAGGTAGCTGTCTTGATGCTCTTGAAATAGCGGTTTGAACATCTTGCGCTGCTGCATCTATATCTCTGTTTAAGTCAAACTCAAGAGTTATCTGAGTTACTCCCTTTGCATTAATAGAGTTCATTGATTTTAATCCTGAAATTGTTGAAAACTCCCTTTCAAGCGGAGTTGCAACAGCTGATGCCATTGTTTCTGGTGAAGCACCAGGTAAATTTGCTGTAACAAGTATGGTCGGAAAATCAACATTTGGAAGTTCTGCAATAGGCAGATAACGGTATCCTACTAATCCGAAAACAATTATAGCCAACATTAAAAGAGTTGTCATTACAGGACGTTGGATAAAAATCTGGGAGAAGTTCATTTTACTTTTTAATCTCCACCCTTGCTCCAGGAATGAGTCTTAGTTGACCATCAACAACAATTGTTTCTCCAGAATTTAATCCTTTTTCTATTGTAACTTCATCACCAAACCTTAATCCTGGCTGAACTTCTCTTATCTCAGCGGTTTTGTCTTCTTTAACTACATAAACATACTGACCTTTCTGTCCTGTCTGAAGAGCTCTATAGGGAATTACTATTGCCTTATCTTTAACTCCAAGAGTTAAAACAACATTCACAAACTGCCCTGGCCAGAGAATTTTATCCCTATTTGCAAATTCAGCTTTAAGCTTAACTGTACCAGTTGCTGTGTCAACAGCATTGTCAATAAATACAACTCTACCCTCTTTAGAATAGTTTGCATCAACTCCCTTTACAATTGCTTCAGTTTTAAGCGATCCCTGGGACATTGCTTTTTTAATTCTGAAAAGCTCTTGCTCAGGCACTGAAAAACGAACATATATTGGAATTATCTGATTTATTGTCGCAATCTGAGTGTCATTTGCCTTTATCATATTACCTGGATGTACAAGTAAAGAACCAATTTTACCATCAATTGGTGAATAAATATAACAATAATTTAATTGAAGTCTTGCATTGTTAAGTATTGCTTCATCAGCTTTAACAGTAGCTTTTAGAGATTCATAGGTGGTTCTAATTTTCTCATACTGTTGTCTTGAAACAAGTTCTTCCTTTACAAGTTCATCATATCTTTCAAGGTCAGCTTTTGCAAACTCAAGTTGAGCTTTGTCTCTTAAAAGATTCGCCTCAGCCTGCCTTACTGCTTCTTCAAATGGTCTGGGATCAATCACAAAAAGAAGTTGACCTTTTTTAACCTCATCACCTTCTTTAAAATTTGTTCTGATTAGTTGTCCCTCAACCCTTGATTTAATTACAACTGAAGAGTATGCCTCTACATTTCCGATTGCTGTAATCTGAATTGGCACATCCTTAACCACTGATTGAGTAACAACAACTGGCACAGGAGGTGGCTGTTTTTGTTGAGATGATTTAGAACAAGAACAAAGCAAGAAAAAACATATAAATAATAAAAAAGCTTTAAATATATTCATTTTACCCCCTGTTAAATTGTCAGCATGTAAGCACTTACTAAAATAATAAAAAAAGAAAGAATTTGTCAATAATTTAGCATTTAAATCAAAAACAATGGAAGGATACCCAAGAAGGTAACACCTATAGTGCAAATTAAAATAGCAACTTCAAGTTCTCTTGAATAAATTGGTTCAGGTAATTTCACAGGCTCTTTCATATACATATACATTACGATTCTCAAATAGTAGTAAGCAGATATAACAGTAAAAATCACAGCAATAACTACAAGCCATGTAAAGCCTGCTTTAACTGCCTGAAGGAATATGTTGAATTTAACAATAAATCCTGCTGTGGGTGGAACGCCTGTAAGAGAAAACATAAATATTAACATCGCTATAGCAAGGGCAGGATGAAATTTATGAAGTCCTTTGTAATTTTCAATACTCTCTTCATTAAAAGCAATAACCATTGCAAAGGCGCCGATATTCATTAATGTATAAATAAACATATAAGCAACTACTGAATTAAAACCTGACTGGGTTCCTACGATCACTCCAATTATTATATAGCCTGCATGGGCTATGCTTGAATAGGCAAGCATTCTTTTTATGTTTTTCTGTATAAGAGCGAAGAAATTTCCAGTTGCCATTGTAGCAATAGAAAGCACGATAAGAAAATTGCTCCAGTCAATATAGTAATCTCTAAAAATTTCAACTAAAACCCTACCAAAAGCACCGAGAATTGCCACTTTTGGCAAAGTAGATATGAAAGCAGTTACAGGCGTTGGTGCTCCCTCATACACATCAGGAGCCCACATATGAAATGGTACAAGAGCTATTTTGAAACAAAGTCCAACTATAAAAAGTCCAAGTCCTATAAGAATCAATGGATTGTAATTTGAAATAACTTTTAAAATTAAAGAAAGTTCTGTTGTATTTGTTGCTCCATAAATAAAAGCAATTCCAAAAAGCATAATTGCTGAAGAAAATCCACCGAGCATGAAATATTTAACTGCGGCTTCATTTGACTTTACGTCATATCTTCTAATTCCGACTAACACATATATACTTAAAGACATGAGTTCAAATGATAAAAAAAAGCTAATTAACTCTCTTGCGGAGACAAGTAGCATCATACCAAGTGCAGAAAAGAGAATAAAAGCTATACTTTCATTAAACCGGATTAATTTTTCTTTCAAATATGAAGTTAAAACAAGCAAAGATATGATAGTTCCGATAATTATAATAAGTTTCAGATATATTGTTAAGAAGTCATTCAAAAACATTCCATTGAAAGCCTCACCTTCAAAAGAAGGAATAAAAAATGCAAAAATGACTAAAAATAAAACAGAACTCCATACTAAAACTTCATTTTTTAGTTTCAATAATCCAGCAAGCAAAATCAATGATGCAAAACCTGTAAGAGTTATCTCAGGTATTAGAGCTTCAACTTGCAAAGGAATCTGAGATATATTCATTTCATTGCCCCCACAGACTGTGTTACATGGTTAATAAGCTCTTTCACAGAGACATCCATAAAGCTTAATAAAGCATTTGGATAAAAACCGATCCAGAGCACAACCAAAACAAGAGGAAGCAGTGTAACAATCTCTCTTGAATTCAAATCACTATATCCATGTATATGCTGTAAAAATTCTGGATTTGTTTTTTCAAAGAAAACTCTCTGATATAGCCATAACATGTAAGCTGCTCCAATTATTAAGGCAGTAGCTGCCAGAATGCACATAAGTTTCCATGCTTTAAAAGTGCCAAGAAGTATCAAAAACTCACCAATAAATCCATTTGTTCCAGGAAGCCCAATTGAAGCAAGTGTAAAAATCATAAAGAATGCTGAATATGCAGGCATAACTGTAGCTACTCCTCCATAATGAGCAATCTGGCGCGTATGGGTTCTCTGATAAACAATTCCAATACATAAAAATAACGCCCCTGTAACAACTCCATGATTAAGCATCTGAATAATCCCACCCTGTATTCCCTGCTGGTTTAAAGCAAAAATTCCAAGTGTTACAAATCCCATATGGCTTACAGAGCTATAGGCAATAAGACGCTTAAGATCTTTCTGTATCAAACATATTAAAGCACCATATATAATTGCTATAACTGAAAGAATCATCATAAAAGGCTTCATTGCAAGAGTTGCCTCTGGAAACATTGGAAGATTAAATCTCAGAAATCCATAGGCTCCCATTTTAATGAGAACTCCTGCGAGTATTACACTTCCTGCTGTTGGAGCTTCAGTGTGTGCATCTGGAAGCCAGGTGTGCACAGGCCACATAGGCACTTTAACTGCAAAGGCTGCAAAGAAAGCCCAAAATAGCCAAAGTTGCATTTTATAAGGGTATGAATTTTTCATAAGTGATAGAATATCTGATGTTCCTGTATGAAAATAAAGAACCAGAATCCCAACAAGCATGAGAACGCTACCAATAAAAGTATATAAAAAGAACTTTATAGCTGAATAAATTCTTCTTGGACCACCCCATATTCCAATAATTAAATACATGGGAATAAGCATTGCCTCCCAAAAAATATAAAAGAGGAAAATATCAAGGCTCATAAATACGCCAATCATTGCAGAATGGGTAATAAGTAAAGCAGCATAAAACTCTTTAATCTTCCTATCTATCTCTTTCCATGAAACCGTTACACAGAGAATTGTAAGAAGACTACTTAACAGAATAAAAAGAATGCTTATTCCATCAACTCCAAGATAATATTTTATTCCCCACTCTGGAATCCACAGATGTTCTTCTTTAAACTGCATTTGTGATGTAGTTTTATTAAAAGATATATAAAGAGGAATGCTAAAAATGAACTCTACGATTGAAATTATAAGTGCTGAAAATTTTATTAACTCTTCTTTATCTCTTGGAATTATAGCAATCAGAGCTGCACCAGCTACAGGAAAGAAAATAAGAGTTGAAAGAATCGGAAACGACAAATTATTTGCAGCGATACCAGATACTAAAATAACACTGCCTACAAGAATAATAAGTAAAAACGAAATCAGAAGATACTTTTTAAGCTCAAAATTATTACTATTTCGGGCTATTACTTCCTCATGCATTTTTTAACCTCATATGTTGAGAATTATTAAAACAAAAATAATTATTCCAGCTATCATAAAAATTGCATACTGTTGAAGCTGACCTGTCTGGATAGGTCTTATCAATAAACCTGTTTTGTAAATAAGTTTAGGAATTCCGTTAACAATACCCTCTATTATTTTTATGTCTGCAAATCTCTCTATGAATTTTTCAGCAATCCATAAGGTTGGTTTTACAAAGAGAAAACTGTAAAGCTCATCTACATAGTATTTATTCCATAAAACTTTATAAACTCCTGAGAAAGTTTTTGCAAGTCTTGCAGAAACTGTAGATTTTACAATATATATATATCCGGCAATCAGTATTCCAGTTACACCAGCAATAATTGACATTGTCATTACAACTCTTTCCTGTTCATGAGGTGCGGCAAACACAGGTTTAGGAATAACCGGTTCAAGAAAATGAGGAATAGAAAAGTATCCAACAATAACTGAGCCAATTGCAAGGACTATTAGTGGAACTGTCATTATTGGAGGTGACTCATGAACATGTTTAAACTCCTCTGGTGTTCCTCTAAACTTCCCATGAAATGCAACAAATAAAATTCTAAATGTATAAAAAGCAGTCAAAGCTGCTGTAATTGTTCCAAGAAGCCAGATAAACTTTCCATAGGGTTTAGCAGAAGCAAAAGCAGCCCATAAAATCTCATCTTTACTAAAAAATCCTGAAAATCCAGGAATTCCTGCAATAGTAAGAGAGGCTATCAAAAAAGTAATATAAGTAATAGGCATTTTTTTTCTTAGTCCACCCATTTTGTATATATCAAGTTCACCAGCCATTGCGTGCATTACACTACCTGCTCCCATAAACAAAAGAGCCTTAAAGAAAGCATGAGTATACAAATGAAATATGCCTGCACCATATGCAGCCATTCCACAACCAATAAACATATATCCAATCTGGCTTATTGTTGAGTATGCGATAATTCTCTTCATATCTCTTTGTACAAGTGCTATGGTTGCAGCAAAAAAACTTGTCACAGCACCTGTTATTGCAACCACTGCGAGTGCTATCTCTGACATTCCATAAATAGGATTAAGCCTTGCAACCATAAACACCCCAGCAGTAACCATTGTAGCTGCATGAATAAGAGCACTCACAGGTGTTGGTCCTTCCATTGCATCAGGAAGCCAGACATGTAGAGGAATTTGAGCGGATTTTCCAACAGCGCCGCAGAACAGTAAAAGCGCTATAAGAGTTATTAAATCAATATTCCAGCCAAATATATTTAGTGTATGCCCCTGAAGTCCTGGAATTTTAGGAAAGATATCAGTATAGTTTAAAGCATATACATTTATAAACAGAAGGAATATTCCAAGTGCAAAACCAAAATCTCCTATTCTATTAACAATAAAAGCTTTTTTGCCTGCATCAGATGCTGTCTTTTTATGATACCAGAAGCCAATCAAAAAATAAGAGCAAAGTCCAACTGCTTCCCATCCGAAATAAAGCATGACCAGATTATTACCCATAACAAGCATAAGCATTGAAAATACAAAAAGATTAAGATAAGCAAAGTATCTTGGATATCCAGGATCTCCATGCATATATCCAACAGAGTAAATATGAATAAGCCATCCAACAAAACATACGACAAAAAGCATTACAGCAGTAAGCTGGTCAATAAGATATCCAAAACTTACTTTTAAATCATCAGAGAGAATCCATGTATAGATGTTGTATTCAATAGTCTTTCCAGAGAAAACCTGAGCAATAGCAAACAATGCTACAACCAGTGAGCCCAGAATTGACAGCACACCAGCCCAACTTACTACCTTAGGTGATATAAATCTACCTATAAGAATGTTAAAAAGAAATCCTGCTAAAGGGAAAAGAAGTATTAATATATAGTACTTTTCCATCTTAACCCCTCAAATTAACAATCTCATCAGAGTGATTGATACCTGTATTTCTAACAAGAGCGAGAACAATTGCAAGTCCTATAACAGCTTCACATGCAGCAACTGCTATTGAAAATAAAACAAAAATCTGTCCAGTAAGATTAGAATTATAATAACTAAATGAAGCAAAAGCAATATTAACAGCATTAAACATTATTTCAAGACACATAAGCATTACAATCAAATCTCTTCTTATTACAAAACCAATTAAACCTATACTGAACAAAGTAGCGCTCAATAATAAATACCAGCTAAGAGGTATCATTTCCCCTCCCTATCAAATGGGGTCTTTTTTGCAATAATAATTCCACCTACCATAGCAATCAGTAACACTAAGGAAAGTATTTCAAATGGCAAAAAATAATAAGAATATAAAAGCTTACCTAATGAATTTACATCAGATTTAATTAAAACATTCTCTGGTGATTTTACAGTTCCTAAGAAAATATATAAACCTGCCAGAAATAGAAAACCTGTAATCAATCCTGCAATAGAAAATTTTACAAATCTTTTATGCCTAAATTCTTCTTTTATATTCATAATCATTATGGCAAAAATAAACAGTGCCAAAACTCCTCCTACATAAACAATAATCTGAATAATCATTAAAAACTCAGCATTTAAAAAAAGAAAAATTGCTGCCACATGAAGAAGAAAAATCAGAAGGAAAAAAGCGCTATGAATAATATTCTTAGAAGCAATTACAGCAATACTTAAAATAGTAAGACTTATGAAAAAATATACGTAGAAAACTTGTTCAATTAGCGGATTCATCCGCTACCTCCTTCTTTATCTCAATAACTCTTTTAATTGGAATCGGCTTTTGTTCTCTTTTTGTCTTAGGCCATCTTGATGGATCAATTCCCGGTGGTTGCCAGAATTTATTAAAGTAAACATCACGTGTCCATTTACTGGCAAACTCATCCCAATTTTTGAGCAACTGTTCTTTATTGAAAATCAAATTATTTCTTGTGTACGATGAATATTCAAAATCTTCTGTCAACACCAAAGCGCAAACAGGACAGGCTTCTACACAATATGCACAGAATATACACCTTGAAGCATCAATAATATAATCTGTTACAACCATTTTATTCTCTGTTTTTTCTCTTTTAATATAAATGCATCTTGACGGACAAACTGTTGTACATCTCATACATCCTATGCATTTATCCTTATCTGTAAACGGATCTCTTACAAGAGCATGCCTACCCCTGAAACCATCATGAATTTTTCTTCTTTCAAATGGATACTGAATTGTTACAGGTTTGCTAAAAAGCATTTTCAATGTTAATAAAAGTCCTTTGAATATCTCAATTAGAAAAATCTTATTTATAATTTCGTTTAGTTTCATGCTACCTCACGAATAATACCTGAAAATTGAAGTAACTACTATGTTCAATAATGCTAAAGGAATTAAAATCTTCCATCCAATTGCCATGAGTTGATCATATCTGTATCTTGGAAGAGTTCCCCTGAGCCAAAAAAATAAAAATATATGAAAGTAAACCTTCAAAAGAAACCATACAATACCTGGAATAACTCCAAGTAAGGGTAGAGCCTTTATCAAAATTGGAGGGACTGTCCATCCTCCCCAGAAGCATATTGTTGCAAGTGCAGACATACAAAACATTGCAAGATATTCAGCAAGATAAAAAAGTGAAAATCTTATTCCAGAATACTCAACAAAGTATCCTGCTACAAGTTCTGTTTCTGCTTCAGGAAGGTCAAATGGTAATCTGTTGGTTTCTGCGAGCATGGCAACTACAAAAACAAAATATCCAATAATCTGAGGAAATAAAAACATTCCATACCAGAGTTCTGCCTGCCTGTTAACAATCTCTGTTAAGTTAAAAGACTCAGCCATAAGAATAACTCCTACAAGACTTAATCCGAGAGCAACTTCATAGCTTATCATCTGAGCTGCTGAACGAAGACCGCCCAAAAAGGCGTACTTTGAGTTTGATGCCCATCCTGAAAAAATAATTCCATATGTTCCAATTCCAGCTATACCAATAACATAAAGCAAGCCTACATTTATATCTGCAATAACCCAGTTTTTATCTACAGGAATCACGGCAAAAGTGCTTAAAGCTGCTGTTAAACTTATAAGCGGAGCTGTTCTGAAAACGATTCTATCCACTTTTATAGGAATAATATCTTCTTTAAAAATGAGTTTTACAACATCTGCAATTGGTTGAAGCAGTCCATGAGGACCAACAACCATAGGACCAAGCCTTAATTGAATATGCCCTATGATCTTTCTCTCTGCATAAGTAGCATAAGCAACATGAAGCATAAGAATTCCAAAATAAACCACTGTTTTGACGATTGCTACAGCTATAACATAAATCGTGTCCATCACCTATCACATTCTCCTAAAACTATGTCAATTGAGCCAATATTTGCTATTACATCTGCAACTAATGAACCTTCGCAAAGTTTTGGCAATACTCCTGCATGAACAAAAGACGGAGCACGCACTCTCATTCTGTAAGGCTTTGAAGAATTATCACAAACAATATAAAACCCAAGTTCTCCACGAGGTGCTTCAACAGAAGCATAAACTTCGGTAAATTTCTGAATAAATTCCTGAATTTGCTTATCTTCAATGTACACATCAAAAATAATATCTTTTTTATCAATCTTTAGAGGAGACTCTGGCATTCTTATTCTTAAAGCATTTTCAGCAAGAATAGAACCATCAGGAAGTCTTTCAATACATTGTTTTATAATTTTTGCAGACTGTCTGAACTCAAGCATTCTGCATTTATATCTATCGTAAATATCCCCATTTTTACCAAGTGGGACTTCAAAATCTACTTTATCATAGGCATCATAAGGAAAAAACTTACGAACATCGTAGTAAACTCCTGAACCTCTGAGGGTTGGTCCTGTAAGTCCCCAGTTAATAGCTTCTTCAGCACTAATCACTCCAACCCCTTTTGTTCTTTTCAACCATACTCTATTACGGTCTATTAATGTTTCATACTCTTCAACTTTTCTGGGAAATTCCTCAATGAATTTATAAGTTTTATCAAGAAATTCATTATTTACATCACATCTCACTCCTCCAACTCTTGGATAACTAACTGTTAATCTTGCACCTGTTACCATTTCAAATAATTCAAGCAAATATTCTCTATCTCGCATAGCATAAAGGAAAACAGTCATCGCTCCTATATCAAGAGCATGTGTAGCAATCCAGACAAGATGGCTGCATATTCTTGCCATCTCTCCCATTATGGTTCTTATAAATTTTGCTCTTTCAGGAATTTGAATTCCCATAAGTTTTTCAACTGCCACGCAAAATCCTACATTGTTTACCATACTTGAAAGATAATCCATTCTGTCAGTAATAGGAAGAGATTGAACATAAGTTAAATCTTCAGAAAGTTTTTCTACTCCTCTATGTAAATAACCTATATAGGGAATGCATTTTTTTATTACTTCTCCTTCAAGTTCAAGAACAAGACGAAGAACTCCATGCGTTGCTGGATGCTGTGGTCCCATATTGACAGTGAGTTCTTTTACTGTTTTAATCTTATTTTGCATTTTCCTTCCAAGCTTTTGCACTCTCTTTTAGTTCCTTGTATATCCCCCATTCTTTATCTGCAAGTTCGCTTTTAACTGGATAGTCCTTTCTTAAAGGAAAACCATTCCAATCTTCAGGCATAAGGATTCTTCTAAGGTCTGGATGTCCTGTAAATTCTATTCCAAACATATCATAACACTCTCTTTCAAACCAGTTAGCTGTTGCCCATAAATCTGCTACTGAGTCTATACAACATCCCTGCTCTGGCACTTGTGCCTTTATTCTTATTCTGTGTTTATGTTTAATTGACATCAAATGATAAACAACATCAAAACGAGGTTCTCTAAAACCAAGATAATCAACTGCTGTAAGGTCAATAAGATAGTCAAACTCCAATTCTGGTGTATTTTTTAAATGTGAAAGAATATCTTTTATTTTTTCTTTTTTTACAACAATTGAACATTCGTCTCTAAAGCATATGAACCATAAAACTTCGTCAGAAAATTTGTCTCTAATCCTTTTTATTATCTCTACAGGATTCATAACTACACCTTCTCTGAGATTTATCAATTAAACAAACGCCTGAAAGACAGCCTGTTTTTTTATGAGGTTCAGTTTTTATTTTTTCTTGCAATTTTAATAATCCCTCTATTAAAGCTTCAGGTCTTGGTGGGCATCCCGGGATATAAACATCTACAGGTAAAATCTCATCTACTCCTTGAACAGTGCTGTAAGTATTAAAAATTCCACCGCTACAGGCGCAACTTCCCATTGCAATTACATATCTTGGCTCAGGCATTTGATGATAAAGATTAACTATAACAGGAGCCATCTTTTTTGTCACTGTTCCTGCAATTATCATTACATCTGCCTGTCTCGGAGTAGCTCTCATAATAATTCCAAATCTATCAAGGTCATAATGAGATGCAGCTGTTGCCATCATTTCAATTGCACAGCAGGCAAGTCCGAAAGTAAGGGGCCATAGAGAAGAACATCTTCCCCAACTTGCTATTTTATCAAGTGTTGTAATAATCGTATTTGCTGCTGGAACTATTTTAATCCCCTGTTCTATCTCTACAGGTTCTGTAACAGTATCAACAACATGAATCATTCCTTTCTCCAATTAAAAACATTTTTACCAATTGCGTAGAAATAACCGATGAGCAGAATAAAAATGAAAAGATACATTTCTATTAAACCATAAAGTCCAATTTTTTTATATACAACTGCCCAAGGATAAAGAAAAATAGTTTCAACATCAAATATAACAAAAACTAATGCAACAATATAAAATTTAACATTAAATCTTTCCCATGTATCTTCCATAGAAGGAATTCCGCATTCATATGGCGTTAGCTTTAATGTGTAAGTTCTTTTTGGACGGAGTAATTTACTAAGAAAAAGCATGGAAAGCCCAATAATAATTGAAACAATTATTACTATCAAAACAGGCAGATATCTGTGTATTAAAGCATCTGATTCCATTTACCACCCTTAAAAGTGATAGCTGATATTATAACAAAAATAGATAAAAAAAAGAATGGCTCTCTGTAGAGTCTACAGAGAGCCAGAAAGATTCTATTTGGCTTCCTTAGGAGCGAACAGTTCTTCTTCTTTTAAAAGTCTTTCCCAGTTTCTATCAATCATCTGCTGAATTTGATCAATGAGATGTTCTTTACCAGGTTCAAATAGGTGTTTAAATCTTCCCTGCGCTTTTAAGAAATCAACAATAGGTTTTTTTTCTTTTGGTTTGACTGTTATTTTTATAACTCCATTTTCCACTTCATAGAGTGGCCAGAAACAGGTTTCAACTGCTAATCGGCTAAGCAGAATAGCATCATCTGTTCTGGTTCTCCAACCTCTATTGCATGGTGTAAATACATTGATAAATTTAGGACCTGGTATCTCAAGTGCTTTCCTCACCTTTTTCATTAAATCGGGCCAATGGCTTGGTGATGCCTGCGCCACATAAGGCAGTCCATGAGCTGCCATAATTCTTGTTAAATCTTTCCTTTGTTGAGGTTTTCCGGGGATAACAGAACCTGCTGGACAGGTTGTTGTATCTGCAAAAGTTGGAGTAGCCCCAGAACGTTGAATTCCAGTGTTCATATATGCTTCATTGTCATAACATACATAAAGCATGTCATGTCCCCGTTCCATAGCACCTGAAAGGCTTTGAAATCCTATGTCATAAGTTCCACCATCACCAGATATAGCAATAAATTTAATATCTTTATCAATTTTCCCCTGCTTTTTTAAAGCTCTGTACATTGTCTCAACACCAGAAAGTGTTGCAGCAGCATTTTCAAAGGCATTATGTATCCAAGGAATCTTCCATGCAGTATATGTTGATATGCAAGATGAAACTTCAAGGCATCCTGTAGCAGATGCGGCAATAACAGGATAATCACAGGCTGCAAGAAGAATCATCTTGACAACTGTCGGTGCTGCACATCCTGCACAGAGACGATGACCTGATGTAAATCTTAATTCTTTTTTAGATAGTTCCTTTAAATTAAGTGGTGTTGCCATTTTACTCCCTCACTCCAATGTATTCTTTTAAAATTTTTATTTTTCCTGTTTTTGCAATCTTCTTTAACTCTTCAATTACCTCTGAAGCATGCTCTGGCATATAGTCTCTTCCACCAAGACCGTATATTCTGTTTATAAGTAAGGGCTTTTCAGAATAATTACATAAACTGGCTGCAATATCAAGATAAAGAGGTCCAAAAGAACCACCGAAAGCATCTGCTCTGTCAAGAACACATACTGCTTTTAAATGTTTAAGGGCTTTACCTACTTCTTCATATGGGAAGGGTCTAAAAAGTCTTGGTTTAAGAAGTCCAACCTTTATACCTCTATCTCTGTATTCATCTATTACATCTTTGGTGGTTCCTGCTGCGGAATTTAAAATAACAATTCCTATCTCCGCATCATCAAGCCTGTATGTTTCAAAAAGTCCATATTTTCTACCTGATATCTTTTCAAACTCCTTTGCAACTTTAAGTACAACTTTTGGAACATTTTTATAAACCTCTGAATGAGCTTTTCTTACCTCATGATATAAATCAGTAAGAATAAGCGGTCCATAGCTTTTTGGATTATCAATATCTAAGAGAGGATAAAGAGGTTTATATTCTCCAACAAATTTTTTAACAGTTTCATCATCAAGATATTCAATTCTTTCTATTGAATGGCTTATTATAAAACCGTCATAACAAACCATTACTGGAAGTCTTATATCCATATCTTCAGCAATTCTGAATGCCTGAATTGTGTTATCATAGGCTTCTTGGGCATTTTCACTCCAAAGCTGAATCCATCCACTATCTCTTGCTCCCATTGCATCAGAATGATCGCAGTGAATATTTATCGGTGCAGAAAGTGCCCTATTTACAACAGGCATAACAATTGGAAGCCTTAACCCAGAGGCAATAAAAAGAATCTCCCACATGAGCGCCAATCCTTGAGAAGATGTAGCTGTTGCAACTCTTCCACCTGCTGCAGCAGCTCCAACGCATGCACTCAGGGCAGAATGTTCACTTTCAACAAGAATAAGCTCTGTTTTCACTTTTCCATCAGATACAAATGCAGCAAATCTCTGCATAAGCTCAGTCTGCGGTGTTATTGGATAGGCTGCGCATACATCAGGTTCTATCTGACGAAAGGCATTCGCAACTGCTTCATTTCCTGTAACTGCAACCACCTTTGTCATTATTTCACCTCCTCTTCCATTACAATTGCCTTATTACCTTTTTTACCAGGACACTCAAGAGCGCAGATTCCACATCCTTTGCAATAATCAAAATCAAAATCCTCTCTCTTTCCATCTTTAACCTTTACTGCATTATCAGGGCAATAAAGCCAGCAAAGAAGACATTGAATACAATTTTCCTCTATCCATCTTGGCTTAAAAGCTCTCCATGAACCTGTTTTAAATTTTAGAGCACTCCCTGGCTCAAGTATTACCATTCCTGGTGGTATTTTTTTCCATCCTATCATCCTTCTTTCACCTCCTCGTAACCTCTCTTTACTGCAAGAAGGTTACCATCAATTATTTTCTGTGAAAATTTTTTGCCGAAGCTCTTTTTCACATCCTCAAGCAGTGTTTCAAGATTAACCAAACCTGTTACTTTATTCAAAGCTCCTACCATGGGTGAGTTAGGCATAGGTCTACCAAAACAGTCAATAGCAATTTTTGTCGCATCAAGCACATAAAGTTTCTGTGTTGGTTTTAAATTAAGTTTTTTTCTTAATTCAGCAGCCTCTTTAGAAGAATTGATTATAAATTTAGCATCATCCTTTGCACCTTCTGTAACATCAATGCTTTCTATAAGAGTTGGATCAACAACAACTACTACATCTGGATTAGAGACAGGACAGTGCATTCTTAATTCTTTAGAACTTACTCTGTTGTATGCCCTAAGGGGTGCACCTGCTCTTTCAGGTCCATATTCAGGGAAAGCCTGAACATATCTACCACCACTCAGGCAGGCATCTGCAAAAACTTTTGCAGCAGTTACAGTTCCCTGCCCTCCCCTTCCATGCCATCTTATTTCTACCTTTTCCATAAAACACCTCTCAAAAAAGAGTTTTGCTTATTTTAACAAAAAAAAAAGAATTTTATCACGATGTATGGTTATTTGATTTTGTCATGTATTTATAAGACAAATAAATTATAATCAAAATAATAGCAACCACAATTAAAAAACCAACGATATATTCCATATACAACATACCTTTTTGCACACTTTCTAAAAATTTACCTCCGAGATATCCTGCGGTAATCATGATGGAAAGAACAACTGCTGAACCAAATGAATCAATCACTAAAAATTTTGTCATTGAAACCTTAGTAATTCCAGAAAGTAAAAAAACCTGAGTTCTAAAACCAATTAAAAGTCTTCCAAGTAACATTATAAGTGTGCTATGTCTTCTAAATTTCTTTTCAATTATCAAAAATTTGGCAGGAGATAAAATTTTTTCAAATCTCTGATTAGTCACTATTTTTCTACCAAATTTTCTTCCCGCCCAATAAAGCATAAAATCAGATAAAATAAGACCTGCATAGGAAATTAAAATTGCTGGAACAGGTTTGATAATACCAACTGATATTAATACTCCACAGGCAATGAGAATTAAGTCTTCAGGGAAGAAAGGAACACCAAGTCCACCAAGAATTAATAAAAAAAATAAGCCAGGATAAGAAAATTGCTCTATAATTGAGTAAGAATTCATTCTTATATAAAAAAACGGAGAGGCAGGGATTCGAACCCTGGGTGGAGCTTTTGACCCCACAACCGCTTAGCAGGCGGCTGCCTTCGACCGACTCGGCCACCTCTCCAAACTTTTTTAATAATAGCATTCTTTAGCTTATTCTTGCAAGATAACCATTCTTTAGCTGCTCTAATATTCTGTTAAGCTTTTCACTGTTCTTTTCCATTTCTCCTAATAATTTTTTCACTTTTTCATGATCACCTGAATTATGAGCAATTACTATATCTCTACCAATTGTATGACACGATCTGTGAACATCTTCAAACTCTGTAAATCCTGGTAAATCTTTAAATTTCTGCCCTTCCTCTCCATAATACCACTTACCCACTCCGCAAGAATGATAATCTGCAAGTCTCTCAGGATCAAGCTTGTCTATACCTCTTATATGAGCAAATATTCTCACCATTAACCGTTCATGATCTCCTTTGAATATGTCAAAAAGCATCTCCTGTGTTTTCTTTGTCTTTACAACAGAGGCAGTGTGTCTCAAATCAGATGAAATATGGAGAATATCATAAGAATCCTTTACAATCAGCCCAGCAAGTTTTTCAATCTCAGAAGCTATCTTTGCACTTTCTTCAATATTTCTTGTAACTTCCTCACTGGCAGCAGACTGTTCTTCTACTGCTGTAGCAATTTGAGTTATCTGATCTTTGACTTTTATCACCGATGATACAATTTCTCCTAATGCTTTGCCAATTCTGTTAACAGACTCAGTAACTTCTTTAACCTCTTTAAGTTCTCTATTCATTGACTGAGCAGTTTCATTGGTTTCTTTTTGAATCACTCCTATCTTGTTTGCTATTTCTTCTGTTGCCTTAATTGTTCTCTCTGCAAGTTTTCTTACCTCATCAGCAACAACTGCAAAGCCTCTACCCTGTTCTCCTGCCCTTGCTGCCTCAATAGCTGCATTCAATGCAAGAAGATTTGTCTGATCTGCTATGTCTTTTATAACTGTAACAATCTCTCCAATCTCAGAGGCGCTCCTGTTTAATTTATCTATCATCTGACCAAGCTCATTTGTTGTTTCATAAACAAGATTAACCTTTTGGACAGCCATCTGAGCATTATCCTGTCCTTTTTTCGCTATATCCATTGCTTCAGTTGCTGTTTCAGATGCTTTTGATGCATTGTTTGCAATATCTGTAATTGTTTGAGTCATCTCTTCAGCAGCGGTTGCTATCTGATTTGCCTGTTGAGACTGTCTTTTAGCTCCTTCAATTGTATCATCTATTACCTTATTACATTTATCCACTGTAGCAGCAAGTCTTTGTGAATATTCAAGTGATTTATCTGTGAGATTAATAAAAGTCTGTAAAACCTTGTCTATACTTTTTGCAAGCCTTCCTATTACATCAACTCTGTCTTTAAAACCCACACTTACAGTTAGGTCTCCTTCTGATATTCTATGAAGAGTCCTGTCAAGAATATTAAGAGGTTTATGCGTAACCATATAAGTTATATATACAATAGCTGATGCAGAAACTATCCCCAATAATCCTAAAACAGCAAAAACTAACTGCAATGTTTTTACTTCTTTCATTATCTCCTGAGGAACTTCTTTTGCACCATAATGAATTGATGCATCATAGGCAATCTTGTATGCACCATATCCGGTAACAAACACAGTTGCAATAACACCAAAAGCAATTGCAATGGCAAGAGGAATTATCATTTTCCAGCGAAGCTTTACTTTTTTGTCTAATTCTTTTAAAAACCCCATATTCCCCTCCTTATACTTTAAATCTAAATGTTATTACATCTCCATCTTTTACTTCATATTCTTTTCCTTCAAGTCTGAAAACACCTTTCTGTCTGGCAAGATTAATGTCACCGTTAACTGAAATAAAATCCTCATAAGATAAAACTTCTGCTCTTATAAAACCCCTTTGAATATCTGAATGAATTTTGCCTGCTGCTTGCGCAGCCTTTGTGCCTTTTTTAATGCTCCATGCTCTCACTTCCTGAGGTCCTGCTGTGAAAAAGGATATATAATTTAAAACTTCATAGGCTTTTCTGATTATCTTTTTACTAACAGGTTCATCTATGCCCATAGCATTAAGAAAATTAGAAATTTCTTCTTGAGGAAGTTGTATAATTTCATTCTCTAAGGAGCCGCATATTGTTAAAAAACCTGTATCCCTGAATTTCCCCTCATTAAATGAATTTTCATCTGCATTTATAACAGCGAAAGCAGGCTTAAGACTTAAAAAATTTAAATGTTTTGTCTCTTTCATCTGTTCTTCTGTTAGGACAATTTTTCTTAAAGGTTGACCATTTTCTAAGTGCTCTCTCAAAAATTCTAAAACTTCCATTTCTTTATCATTTATCTTCTGTCCCTTTTTTTTCTGTTCAACCATTCTTTCAATTCGTTTAATGACAAGATCTAAATCAATCATAATAAACTCGTATTCAAGTTCATTAAAGTCTCTTTGAGGATCAACCATATTAAATTGATAAGGAACAGATAAATCTTCAAAGCCACGTAAAATATATATCAGAGCATCAGCATCCATTATTTCTCTTATAACCTTTGCATTATGTGAAGGATTGTCTTTTATTAATCCTGCTGTATCAAAACATTCAACCTGAGCAAATGTTGTCTTTTGGGGCTTTACAATTTCACTTATTTTTCTTAATCTTGGATCATCAACCTGAAGAACTCCTCTATGAACTACATCAGCAGGAGTGGGATATGAAGAAGTTTCAATTTTCTGAGAGGTTATTGCATTGAAAATAGTTGTCTTACCTGAATTAAAAAACCCTGTTAGAGCAATCTTCATACTTTTCCTTCCATAAAATTTTTAATAACCACAATAGCCTGATGAATTCTTTGAAGTTTAATATTTCTTTTTCTTATAAGTAAAGGTTCATTAAATGGAAAAGGCTCTGTTCTTATCTGTCTTTGTTTTTTTATCAATACATCATGAAGCTCTTTAAGGTCTCTTTCTGGAAATTTTTTTAAAAATAAAGGATTTACTGTAATAAATCCTTCTGCGATGTCAGAAGCGATAGCTAAAAGTGACTTAGTTCTGCCCTCCACTGTTTTTCCCTTTTTTATTTAGCAGTATAGAAACCCATATCCCAAGCTCATAAAGTATAATCATCGGAACTGCCATGAGCGTCTGATTGAAAGCATCTGGTGTAGGTGTTATAATTGCTGCAACTACAAAAGCAAGAACTATAGCAAGTCTTCTATATTTTTTCAATGTTTGAGGAGTTATAAGCCCCATCCTTGTTGTAATTACGATTAAAATTGGCAATTCAAAAACTAATCCAAAGGCAAGAAGAAATTTTAATAAAAAATCTATGTAAAGCCCAACGGAAAGCATCGGCATTAAAAAATCTCCAACTTTATAATTAAGTAAAAATCCCATTGCGAAAGGAAGCACTATAAAATAACAAAAAGCAACGCCAGTTAAAAAAAGACCTGTGGCAGTTAAAACAAATGGTAATACATATTTTTTTTCATGAGCGTAAAGTCCTGGAGAAACAAATCGCCAGAGTTGATAAAAAATTATAGGAATTGTAAGAATAAATCCTGTTACAAGAGCAATCTTCATATTCATCCAGAATGCCTCGGCAGGACCTAAAAAGACAAGCTTTGTATTTTGAAGCTTCTGGTCAGGAACAAAAACCATTCCTTCTTTTAGTGAAAATTGAGGGGTATAATTAAGAGGAAAAAGCAAAAGTTTAAAAATATATTCAGAGTAGCTAAATGTAAATATAAAAGCTATTATTAGGGCTATAAGACAGACTAAGATTCTCTTTCTTAGTTCTGAAAGATGTTCTATTAAAGACATCTTCTGTTCTTCCATCCATTATTACTCCTTTTTTTCAATCTCTTTTCTGGCAATGTTCTCAATGTGTTTATCTATTCTTAAATCTTCAAGAGAAGGTATATCCTTGAAAAGTTCATTTTTGAGTTGAAGCGGGTCTTTTATATCCTTTTTAGCTTCCTCTACAGTTTCTTTAACTTCGTTTATTTCTTTTTCCATCTCAGATTTTGCTCCCTGAAAAGCCTTTTTGATTTCATTCAGGGTTTTACCAAGTGTATAACCAAGTTCAGGTAATCTTTTTGGACCGAACACTAAGAGAGCAACAATAAATATTATAATAAGTTCTTGAAAGCCTAAATCAAACATGAAATCATTATAACATTAATCAATATCTTTTACAATTCTTTTTAAAGTATGCTTTTCACCTGGTAATACCAGACTAATACCGAACATAAATCTCACATCAGGAGTTCTGTTTTTTATATCAAAGCCTGTACTGACAGTGGTATAAGAGAAATTTGTCACTCTCACTCTATAGCCAAGTCTCCATTCTAAAAGGTCTATTTTATTTTTATCAATTGCTTTTCTTCCTATTATTTCAAAAAGAATAGAGGAGTTATAACTTACTTTAAGTTCTGAACCAATATTAAGATTCCATGTTTCTTTTAATCCTTCTTTTTCTGGTTTAAAATAGATTAAATTTCCATGGGCTTTTACAGGTCCTAACTTCTTTGTCACAATTAATCCTCCACCACGTCCGCCTTCTGTGGAAAAATCTTCATTGCCGAAATCTCCTGAAACATAAAGCATGTATGCAAAAGCAGGTAAATATGTTGTTTCATCAATTACTCTATGTTTAAAACCAAAATTAATATCTTCTGCACCATTTCCATTGATAGAATTATGATAAGAAATATTGTATGGAAGGTTAGCTATAACTTCAACCTTATCAGTCAATCCATAGGAAAGATTCAAATTCGTTCTTTTTATATCTGGGTCATTTGTAAGTTCAAAATTAAAATCAATTGCCACTTGATTTTGCTTTGGGGATTCTGCAGAAAAAGTAGAAATTACTGAGAATGGAGCGGTTGGTGAAAATCCTTTTCTATCAAATGCGTAAACATTAGAACTAAAAGCTAAAATAAAAATTAAAAAAAATATTAATTTTTTCATTAAAAAAAGGATATCAAAAAAATCAAAATCTGTCAAATTTATTATAGATTTTGTTAAAATGTTGTCTATGGATATTCATCAACTTAAAATTTTCATTTCTGTATTTAAAAATAAAAGTTTTTCAAAGGCTGCCAAAGAATTGTTTTTAACACAACCCACAATAAGTGAACATATAAAAACCCTTGAAGAAGAATTAGACTGTAAATTGTTTGATAGATTTGGTAAAGTTATCATACCTACAACAGAAGCAGAAATACTTTATGAAAATGCACAGGGAGTTGTAGAAAAGGTTGAGAATCTAAAAGAAGTTTTACAAAAAATAAAATCTACACCATCGGGAAATCTATACATTGCAGCAAGCAGTATTCCCGGAACATATATTTTGCCCAAATTGATGTCATCTTTTAAAAACATTTATCCTCAGATCTCAATTCAAATAGATATCTCAGATTCAAAATCAGTTATAGAAAGTTTGCTTTCAGGACAAATTTTGTTAGGTATTGTAGGAACAAAACTTCGTAAATCAAAAATTGATTATTTTCCCTTTATGGATGATGAACTTGTAATTGTCAGCCCTAATCTTATAAAAGAATCCTTTATAGAACCTGAGGAAATACTGAAATATCCTTTTATAACGAGGGAAGAAGGTTCAGGAACAAGAAAAGAAATGGAAAAATGGCTTGGAGAGATGGGAATAGATATAGAGAAACTAAATATAGTCTGCACATTAAGCAGCACAGATGCTGTAAAAGAGGCAATAAAAAATGGTTTGGGAATTTCCATCCTTTCAATCCATTCAATTAAAGATGAATTGGAATACAAAAAACTAAAAATAGTAAAAATAAAAAACTACAAAATGAATAGAATTTTCTATATAGCTACTCATACAACACGGAGTTTACCGTATATATACAAACTTTTCTATGAATTTCTAAAAGAAAATGCATTTAGTTTATGATAGCATCAAGTCCTTCAGGTGAAAACCCCACTATTCGCTTACCATTAAAAGAAATAAAAGAAGGCGTTCCATTTACATTAATCTTTTTCATCAAAGCAATTGAATCTTGTATTTTTTTAGTTCCATCATTGCATAGCTGCCCTACCCATTTTGAATTCAAGTAGTCATCATATTTCATTCCTGCGCAGACTGCTCTTATAGCCTTGTCTTTTGCATGAGGATGAAGAGTTTCAAGAGGTAAAAATATAACCTTTATCTCAACCTTTTTTAAATCCGCCCACTGTTTCACTTCTTGTTTTGCCTTTTCACAGAATGGACAATCTGGATCAGTAATCATATAGATATACTTATTAGCACCTTCTGGTTTATAAGAAAAAACAACTACTTTATCAATCTCTGTTTGAAAATTCTTGAAAGCCTTTTCCTGTATTCTTTCCAATGTTGCTTTGCTTAAAAATATACCATTTTTATAGATATCTCCGAATATAAAAGTCTTTCCATCGGGATATGCATAAAAAATATTGAATACACCATTTCTTTGAATTACAATCTGACAGAGATTCGTTCCTTTAATTTCATTTTTTTCAACTATGCTATCAAAATCAATTTTTAAAGTTTCTTTTAGTTCCTTTTCCTTTATATTTGTGCATGGATTGGTAGTTAAATTACAAGATAACAAACTGATAATTAAAAATATCCCTAAAAAGCTTGTCCTTTTCATTTTTCCTCCAGTTTATTTTCAGAGACTGTTTAAAAACTTGCAATTTACTTAAAATCAATAAACTACAAGTCCTATTCATTTAACTGTCATCCTTGATTTCTGTTATTCCTCGATCGGAATGACCGTTACTAATTGAACAGCCTCATTTTCAATTAGTTTAAAAATAAATGTTTCAAAAAAATCAAGAAAATAATTTGTAAAGACACTTCTACATAATTAAAAATCTGTTAAAATTAATAAATGGATATAATTAAAAAAGTAAAACAAACAATTGAAAAATATAACATGCTTTCAGTTGGAGACCATGTTCTTGTGGGTTTATCAGGCGGACCTGATTCTGTCTGTCTTCTTCAGATTTTAAACATACTTAAATCTTCATACAAGCTAAAAATCTCAGCAGCATATATAGACCACGAATTAAGACCTGATGATGTTCCAAAAGAAATTGAATTTTGTAAAAAATTATGCGAATCTCTTAATATCCCTTTTTATGTTCAATCAATAAATGTAAAAGATTTTGCAAAAAAAGAAAAAATAAGCATTCAAGAAGCAGCAAGGATTCTAAGATATGCAGCATTAGACCAGATAAGCATTAACATTAATGCTCACAAAATTGCAGTTGCCCATAATGCTGATGATCAAGCTGAAACGGTTATAATGAGACTTCTTAGAGGTGCTGGACCTGCTGGATTAAGCGGAATTCCTCCTGTAAGAAAAAAAATAATAAGACCCCTTATTGAAATTGAAAGAACAGAAATAGAAAGATTCCTCTCAGAAAAAAATATTTCTTATATCATTGATCCATCAAACGAGAGCATGAAATACTTAAGAAATAAAATTCGAAAAACATTAATGCCTGTTATAAAAACTGTGTCTCCAAAGGCTACAAAAATTATTTCAAAGACTGCTGATATCATAAGAGAAGAAAATGATTATATAAATGTAGCAGTAACAAAGGCTTTAATGCGACTTATGAGTAGAAAAACTGATAAAACAATTGAACTTTTCTGTAATCCAATGGAAGTATTGAATATTGTCATTTTGAGAAGAGCTTTGAGATTCGCAATTGACAGCGTTAAAGGCTTAAAGGGTTTAACTTTTGACCATATAGAAGACATTATAAACCTTATAAAAACTGGTAAAACAGGTGATAGAGTATATCTTCCAAAAGGCATCAGAGCTATAAAAGGATATTCAACTTTAATAATAACATCAGAACCTCCCAAAAAACTCTCCACATATGAAATAACAGAACCGCAGGATATTTATCTTAAAGAATCTTCCATTGTTTTAAACCTGAAAGAAATAAAAAAGGAAGAACTTCAAAATTTTGGCGATGGTAAAAATGTAATTTACATTGATATGGATAAAATTAAATTTCCTTTGATTGTAAGAGCAAGAAAATCAGGAGATTACTTTTATCCTTTCGGTTTTGGTAAAAAGAAAAAGCTTCAGGATTTCTTTGTTGATGAAAAAATTCCAAGAGATGAAAGAGATACTGTGCCAATAATTGAAAGTAATGGAAATATTGTTTGCATAGCAGGTTACAGACTTGACGACAGATTTAAAATTGATGATAATACAAAGAGATGTTTACAAATAAAAATTATTCCAAAGTTATAATTAAAATTTTATTTATAATCTCGTTTATTTTATTTTCATTCAATCAATCTAATTGTGAAGAAAATTTTTCCACATTAATTAAAAGTAAAGTTGATACAATCTATCAAAAGTTTTCAGATTCTTTAATATCCTTTCAAGAAGGAATAGCTGTTGCAATAGATAAAAATTATGCCATACTTCCAGCAAAAATTGTTGAAAAAGTCCCAAATATCTCAATAGTTGCCATAGATTCAAAGTTAAATCTTGCAGTAGTAAAACTCAATAAAGAGTCTAAGCCTGTGGTTTTTGAACTTTCCGAAACAAAAGATGAACTGTTTTTTCTTTTAACAATTTTTGAAGAACCTTCTATACTGATAGTCAAAGGAAAATTCAAAGACAATAAAATAGAGATTCAAGGTAAACAAATTGCAGGTTCGCTTCTACTTTCTCTTGATTTAACACCGCTGGGAATTGTCACAGAAAGTAGCAGTATTTCAGAAGTATTATTGATCAAACCATTTTATTCAGAAATTAACAAATTGATAAAAAGAAAACCTGGGTGGTTGGGACTTCAGGGACAAACAATTACTGCTGAACTTGGGAAAATAATGTCTGTTTCCGAAGGAGTTGTAATTACAAATATATATGAAGGAGGACCTGCAGATAAAGCTAAGTTAAGAAGAGGAGACGTAATAGTTGCAGCAGATAGTTTCAAAATTACAGAATTGAAAGATCTGCAAAATATTCTCTCAACAAAATTTGCAGGAGAAACTATAAACTTAGAAATAATAAGGGATGGAATAAAAAAAGACTACTCAATAATTCTTGAAGAACCCCCAGAAAATTTTTTACAAACAAAAGCATCTCCCCCATTGTCTATAAAAGGCGTTGAGATTACAGAAATTCCTGAAAATTTAAAAACGAGACTGAAAAAATCTATAAAAGGGGTATTTGTTAAAAAAATCAGTGAGGATAGTCCAGCCTTAGGAATATTAAAAGATGAAGATATAATTATTGAAATCAATAAAAAATCTATAAATAGTTACAAAGAGTTCAATGAAATTCTTCAACAGTCAGGAAATAATGATCTGCTCATTCTTGTTTACAGACAGGACAATTTTCAATATGTAATAATACCCGGGCAAAAATCTCGTTAGAAAGAATCATCCCTTTATCAGTCAGCCTAACTTTATTACCTGACAGAGTGAGTAATTTTTCTTTTTCAAAATTTTTTAAAAAATTAAGTAGGCAGGTTTTTTTTAAAATAATTCCCTCTTTCATCCTCAAACCAAGAAAAATCTTTTCTTTTAATCCTTCAACTTTGTCAACAGAATAATCATATATCCATGCAAAATTACCATTCAGTAAATTCTCTACATAAGAAAATAAATCTGAGGGATTGTGAAATCTTTTATTATCAATAAATGAATGCGATGAAGGACCTATACCAAGATATGGCTTTCTTAGCCAATATGAAATGTTATGAATGCATTGAAATCCTTTTTGGGCAAAATTTGATATTTCATATTTTTTGAATCCTTTATCTTTAAGAAAATCATTTGCAAACTCATACATGCATGTTACATCATCTTCAGAAAGAAGAGAAAACTTTTTATAATTAAACTCCTTTGCAAGTTGTGTATTATGTTCAATTGATAATTCATATAGCGAAATATGTCTGATATCCATGTTTACTGCTTTATTCAAAGTTTCCTCCCAGTTTTTTAGTGTCTGACAGGGAATTCCATAAATTAAATCAATTGAAATATTTTTGAATCCTTTATTTAGACTGAGTTTAACTGTATTAATCGCATCTTCTGAGTTATGAATCCTTCCTAAAAATAAAAGTTCTTTATCATTAAATGACTGCACTCCAATGCTTAATCTATTAATTCCAAAATCTCTCATTAAATCAAGCTTTTGCATATCAACGGTTTTAGGATTTATCTCAATTGAAAATTCTACATTATGAGTTGTTTTAAAATTTTTTCTTAAATTTAAAAGAAGCTTTTCTAAATTGTGAATATCTAAACAAGAGGGGGTGCCTCCACCTATATATATTGTTTTAAGAAGATGTGGAATCTCTCTCATAATCTCTATTTCTTTTAATATTGCCTTAATATAAAGCTTCTCTAAATCCCTATTATATGGCAATGAATAGAAACTACAATATTTGCACTTTCTAATACAGAAAGGCACATGAACATAAAGATATGAAAAAAACATAGCCATACTTTATAATAACCTACATGGGATTTATTGAAAAATTTTTAATGCCTTATCTTGATTGGATTCAGATTGAAGTCTCGGGACTCTGTAATGCCTCCTGCTTTTACTGCCCGCATACAACACATAAAAAAGCATGGAAAGGAAAAAATTTAAGCTTTTTTGAATTTTCTTCCATTATACCCTATCTTAAAAAAGTCAAACTTATTTATCTTCAAGGATGGGGTGAACCTTTCTGTAATCAAGATTTTTTTAAATTTGTAGATGTTGCTAAAAAATCTGGATGTAAAGTTGGAACAACCACAAATGGGATGCTAATAGAACAATCTCATATAGAAAAAATCATTGATACCCAAATGGACATAATTGCTTTTTCACTTACAGGAATAAAGAGAAATGATATATTACGGGCAGGAACAAAAATTGATAAAGTTTTTAAAGTAATTGAAAAATTAAATGAAGCGAAAAGAAAAAAAGGAGTCTTCAATCCGAAAATTCACATTGCATACATGCTCCTTAAATCAAATCTGGATGAATTAAAAGAAATCCCAGAAATTTTCAGTAAAATAGGAATACAACATGTAATAATAAGCATACTTGACTTTATCCCGCATAAATCAATTGAAAATGAATCTCTTATCCCGAAAACAGAAGAAGAATTCAATAAATTAAAAAATATAGCTCTCAATGTTATAAATGAAGGGAAAAAACTTAATTTACCAATATCCTTTAATATCTCTCATCCATTTAAGAAAGGGGAAATATGTTCTGAAAATCCTAAACGAGCAATTTTTATAAACTCCCTTGGATATGTTTCTCCCTGTGTATTTACGGGAATTCCAGCAGAAGGAGTTAAAAATCTGTATTTTGGCAACATAATTGAAAAACCTCTACCATTAATTTTAAAAAATCGCAATTTTAAAGAATTCAGAAAAAACTTTCTTTCAGGCAATTCTTCTTTACCTTGCATTAATTGTCCAAAAATTAGAATAGTAGAACTATAAAAAAATCAGGGGAGGTTCGAATCCTCCCCTTAATTAAAAAACTTATTCAGTAGATTTTTGAGCAAGATATTTGATGAACGAAGATGTAGTTGAACCACTTCTTCCTACAAGTGTTCTTAATACAGAACCCCAGAATGCCACAGACTCTGATATTCTCGGATTCTCTGCAAGTTTGTAGACCTTTGGTGAATCCTTGAGAGCAAATACTACACCCAATCCACCAAGATCTGTCTCTCCATAAAGCTTAAAGCCCTTTGCCTTTGCCTCTTTTATCAATGCATCTCTGTCTCCATATTTAATTGCTCCTGTTGGACAGGTCTTTGCACAGGCAGGTGTAAGTCCAGCCTTTACTCTGTCTATGCAAAGATGACATTTTGCTATCTTACCCTTTCCACCGTCATCATATCTTGGTACATCAAAGGGGCAGGCAGACTTACAGGCATGACAGGCTATGCATTTGTTTTTGTCATAATAAACAATTCCTGTTTCCTTATCTTTCATCAATGCTCCAACAGGACATATCTGAACACAAGCAGGCTCTCCACAATGCATGCAGCGTTGACTTACAAAAAGCCAGCGAAATCCCTTAGGGTCCTTATGCTCTATAAATCTGATTTTGTTGTATGTATTTCCATCCAGGTCAGGTGGATTTTCATAAGTTCCGTAATTTTTTGTCTTACTTGCAGGAAGCTGATTCCATTCTTTGCATGCAACCTGACAGGCTCTACATCCTATGCATATATCTGGTGTTATTAATAATCCTTTACGTGCCATGTTTCACCTCCTATGCCTTCTCTATGTTTACCATGAATGCCTTTGTTTCAGGTATCATGGTATTTGCATCACCAATTGTCGGGGTAAGCAGATTTGCACTATCTCCACCTGAACCATCTTTCGGGAATCTCCAGCCATAATGCCATGGCAGTCCTACCATGTGTATGGTTTGTCCCATTACTTTAAATGGTTGCAATCTGTCTGTAACTATAGCTATAGCCCAGAGTTTTCCTCTTGCAGAAGATACAATTACTTTGTCTCCGCTCTTTATTCCCTTTTCCTTTGCAAGTACAGGGTCTATTTCTGCAAATATCTGGGGTTGAAGTTCAAGCAACCACTCCTGATGTCTTGTCATTGCACCAGTCTGCCAGTGTTCTGTTACTCTGTATGTAGTACCTACATAAGGATATCTTGTATCACAATATACAAAGGTATCTGCATCTGTACCAAATATCTTAACTGTCGGATTAATTCTTGTTTTCTTGTAAAGTGGATTTTCCTGGAAAGGACATTCCAGCGGCTCATAATGTGTTGGGAATGGACCATCTGCAAGTCCTGGTCCAAATATAGCTCCGACTCCAAGAGGTTTCATAATGAATGGAAGTTTTCCACCTTCCATTGCAAGTGGTGGAGCTGGTCCGTCAGGCACATCTCCTACCCACTTCTTGTTTGTTGCATCCCACTTAAGTATTGCTCTCTTTGGATCCCATGGATTGCCCTGTGGGTCACAGCTTGCACGGTTGTAAATTATTCTTCTATTTACGGGCCAGCACCATGCCCAGTTTGGATAAAGCCCAAGCCCTGTTGGGTCTTCCTTACCTCTTCTTGCCATCATATTGCCAGCATCTGTATAACTGCCTGAATATATCCAGCAACCACAGGCTGTACTTCCGTCATCCCTAAGTAAAATAAAGCTCGGCACCTGCTGACCTTTCTTGTATGATTTTTTGTCAATTGGATGTTCCTGTATATCTGTTGTAAAGTATCCATTTATTGCTTTTGCTACTTTGTGAACATCAATATGTTTAACCTTACCATCTTGGTCTTTTTCTCCATAATCCCACGTAAGATGTATAATTGGCTCAGGAAAGGCTCCTTTTTCTTTTTGATAGAGTTTCTTTACTCTCCAATAAAGCTCATTCATTATCTCTTCATCGGATTTGCATTTTCCAATAGGTTTTACAGCTTGATATAACCACTGTCCTAATCTGCTTGAGTTTGTTCTGCTACCTTCTTTTTCCAGTGATGAAGCAGCTGGAAGCATGAATACTTCTGTTTTTATCTTCTTGGGATCCATTCCTGGACCTTTCCAGAAAGAAGAAGTTTCTGTGTCCCAGAGATTCACGCATACAAGCCATTCAAGCTTTGCAAGTGCTTTTCTCACCTTCCCTGCATTTGAGGAACCACAAGCTGGGTTCTGTCCCCAGGCAAAGAAGCCTTTTATATTTCCTTTATACATTTCATCAAAAAGCACTAACCATGAGCAGTTTTGTGTATCATCTCTCTTTGGAAGATAACTGTAACAGAAATCATTCTCCTTTGTAGCTTTGTCTCCATAAAGCTCTTTAAGGTAACTGATTACATATTTTGGCCTGTTAGCCCACCAGTTAACACTCTTTGGCTCTTTTGTCTTAGGGGTATATTTTTCAATATAAGTCTTTAAATCAACATCACTTGCTACAGGTGAAGGATTATAACCAGGCCATAGATGGAAAAGCAAAGCATGGTCAGTTGAACCCTGAACATTTGGTTCACCTCTCTGAGCATTGATTCCACCACCAGCCATTCCCATATTGCCGAGTAAGAGTTGAACAATTGAAAATGCTCTTATATTCTGTGTTCCTACAGTATGCTGGGTCCAGCCCATTGCATAAGAGACTGTGCATGTTCTGTCAGGTTTTCCTGTAGAACCAATAATTTTGTATGCTTCTTCAATTTTATCTTTTGGTGCTCCTGTGATATTAGAAACTGTATCTATTGTATATCTTGAGTATTGTTTCTTTAAAAGCTGAAATACACAGTTTGGATTCTGAAGCGTTGGATCTTTCTTTGGTATACCATTTTCATCAAGCTGATATTTCCATGTGGATTTGTCATAAGTTCTCTTCTTCTCATCATAGCCAGAAAATAATCCATCAAGGTCTTCAGCTGTTTTAAAGTTTGGATCAACAAGGAATGACGCATCCGTATAATTTAATACATAATCTTTAAAGTAAAGGTTATTGTCAATTATGTATTTTATTAAACCACCAAGAAATACAATATCTGTTCCTGGACGAATCGGAACATAGAGGTCTGCTTTTGATGCTGTTTGTGTAAAACGAGGATCAACTACAACAAGTTTAGCACCTCTTTGTTCTTTGGCTTTCATTATCCATTTCATTGACATGGGATGATTTGATGCTGTATTACCACCCATGTTTAAAATTACATCTGCATTTCTAAAATCAATCCAGTGATTTGTCATTGCTCCTCTACCAAACGACTCTGCCAGAGCCGCTACAGTAGGAGAGTGTCATATACGAGCCTGATGCTCAATATAAACAAGTCCCCATGAACGCATTAATTTTTGTAATAAATAGCATTCTTCATTTTCAAGGGCAGCAGAGCCAACATGAGCGATAGCATCTACTCTGTTTACAACCTGTCCTTTAGCATTTTTGGTAATAAAATACTTATCTCTTGTTTTCTTGACCAGTCTTGCAATTTTGTTTAATGCTTCCTCCCATGAAATCTTCTTCCATTCTGTTGCACCTGGTGCACGATACATCGGTTCAGTAATTCTGTTAGGATTGTTTACGAGTTGATAAACTGCAGCTCCTTTTGGACAAAGAGAACCTTCATTAAGAGGACTATCAGGATCGCCTTCTGCATTAATCACCTTTCCTTCTTTGGAATAAACGATAATACTACATCCATATCCACAGTAAGGACAGATATGCGTTGTCTCCTTAGCACCCTTTATTCTCAGCTCAGCAGCATAAGCCTTTGCAGGCTCAAGATTAAGTCCCAGCGAGCTAAGAAGCAGAGCACCTGTGGAGATTTTCAAAAAACTTCGTCTTGTAATCTCCATATGACCTCCTCCTTGTTTAATTTTTTAAATAAAAAAGGATGCCTTGAAGTTACACACCTCAAAAGCATCCCCTGTCTCCCGATTAAACTTCTCAGGGGGCTGTATGGAAGATTTAATCGGTTCATCTATTTTATAGATTATCAATTCTCATGCCATAGAATTTTTTAATATTATTCAATTAATTAGCAATATAAATGGGTGCAACTTTTTTTGCTTAATCTAAAATATAGAAAAAATTTTTTCAGGGGGTTGTTTTTTTGTGTAGTCTTTTGTTGAGTGCCTGTCTTGTTATACCAAGCATAGAAGCTGCTATACCCTGATTTCCTTTTGATCTTCTTAAAGCTTCGGTAACAAGTATTTCTTCCATCTCTTTTAAGGTTGGAAGCCTTTCTGGAAACCTCATCTGAATATAAAACTTTACTATCTCACTTTTAAGTTCCTTATCAATTGTATTGCTTATATCTATCATATCTTTAAAAATCTCCAAGGATAAAAAATTAGATTTACATCTTGCTACTGCATCATAAACTATCATTTTTAATTCTCTTATGTTGCCAGGAAAAGGATAATTCATCAAAAGTATTATCAATTCTTCAGGATATTTAGGAGGTTTTTTTGAAAGAGAAAGAGCAGCCTCTTCAATAAAATATTCAAGTAAAACAGGAATATCATCCTTTCTTTCCCTTAAAGGTGGTAAATGAACATGATGAGCTTTAAGTCTATAAAATAAATCTTTTCTAAACTTTCCACTATTAACCATTTCCTGTATATCCTGATTGGTTGCAACGATTAGTCTTGCATCAGTATTTTTAGGAAGGTCAGACCCCAAAGGATAATAGACCTTTTCCTGAATAACCCTTAAAAGCTTAAGCTGAGAAGCTTCTGATAAATCTCCAATCTCATCAAGAAACAGGGTCCCTCCCTTTGCTCTTGAAATCAATCCCTCCCTATTAGAAAAAGCTCCAGTAAATGCCCCTTTTCTATGACCGAATAAAGTATCTGAAAACATGGTATCATCAAGACCTGCAACATTTACTGCTACAAATTCTCCCTTTTTTTCACTTATCTTATGTATTGCTCTTGCAACGAGTTCTTTTCCTGTTCCTGTTTCTCCTGTAACTAAAACAGGTTGTTCAGTTTTTGATATTACTTCAATATATTTAAAAATTCCTCTCATTTTCTGATTAACAGTTATGATCTCTGAAAAAGCGTTTTCTTGTTCCAGTTTATCTTCAATCAATCTATGTTTTAATCCTAAAATTTCTTCTTTTAACCTATTCATTTCTAATGCTTTTTTTATAGATGATATTAACTTATTTTTTTCAATAGGCTTTACGAGATAATCGCATGCACCAATTTTCATACACTCAACTGCAGTTTCTATGTCTTTTATTGCTGTTATTATAATAACTGGAATTTCTGGATACTCTACTGAAAGATACTTTAGCAAATCAAAACCTGATATATACGGCATTGAAAGGTCAAGAAGCAAAATAGAAAAAGTTCTTTCTTTTAAAATAATAGGAATTTCACGGGAATCTTGAATTAAAACAACATCTTTAAGCCCTGCCTGTTTTAAAATAAGAGAATAAGAGTATAGTGCCTCCTTTTCATCATCTACAATAGCAACACTGTAATTAAAATTTTCCATTTTCTAAAACATAGGGAAGATAAATTGTTACTTTTGTTCCTCTATTTTCCTCAGACTGAATATTAATTTCACCACCAAAATCTTCTATAATGGATTTGGAAAGATAAAGTCCAAGCCCTGAACCACCTGATGAATATTTAGTAGAGAAAAAAGGTTCATATATATGAGGCATAATATTCTTTGGAATTCCTACTCCCTCATCATTAATTTCAATATATACTTTATCTGATGTCATACCTGTAGAAATAAAAACTCCTCTCTGTCTATTTGGTAATGACTGTAATGCATTCATTAGTAAATTTATTATTAGTTGCTCTAATTTCTGCATATTGCCTTTAATCTTTGGCAATCCTTCAGTAAAATTAAAATTAAAGTTCTCTGTATAAATAAAAATATGATGATTAAGAATTGTAACTACTCTTCTTACAACCTCATTTATATCAATAACCGCAGTTTCTGACTTCAAACCTTCTTTCACATATTTTCTAAAATCATCAATTGTATCGGAAATTCTGTTAATCCCATCTATTACTGAAATCATAAGTCGAGGTATTACTTTATCTATTTCTGAAGAAGAAATCCCTCCTATCAAAAATTCTCCATTTTCATCTTCATATTCCTTAATTATAGTAAAAATATCATTCCATGCTTGAAAAGTAATTTTCAGATTATTAACCATAAAATTACAAATATTGTTTATTTCATGAGATATGCTGGATGTAACTAAATCTACAGATTTTAGCTTGTCCTGTAGTATAAGTTGAGCATTTTTTCTTCGTTTTTCTTCTTTTTTATTAATTTTTTCTGTAATATCTTTAAATGTAAAACAAACTGTCCTGTAATCATCATATGCAACGGGGTATAAACTAAAAAGCAAAACTCCCTTTTTATTGTCATTTCTTTTAAAACTAATAACCCTGTTTTCTTCAACTTTATGACAATCTTTTATTAATTTTATGAAGTTTAAATATTCATCTTCTTGAAAAAATGTTGATAAATCTGGATTCCCTTCCAAAAAATCTTTTGCTTTCTGATTCATATATAATATTTCATATCTTTCAGGTTCAAAAACAATTACAGATTCTGAATATATATCTATAAACTTTAAAAAAATTTCACCTAACTGCGTTTCCTTCTGAAATATTTTCATTTTATTGTGATTTTATCTTCACCACCTTTTGAAGCTTTTCCAATTAAATAGGCTTTGTAACCCTTTTTATTTAAGATGGCTAAGGATTTTTGAATTTCATTTTGTTCAACAACAAAAATATAACCTATTCCCATGTTAAAAACTTTAAACATCTCTGCTTCATTAATTTTACCTATGTTTTTTATTAAATGAAAAATTGAAGGCACAGTCCAGCTATTTTTGTCTAAAATTGCTGTTATATTTTTAGGTAAAATTCTGGATAAATTTCCGGGGATACCTCCACCAGTTATATGTGCCATACCTTTAACTTTGACTTTATCTTTAAGGGCAAAATATGCTTTAACATAAATTTCTGTTGGTTTAAGTAGTTCCTTTGCAAGGATACAGTTTAATTCAGGTATATACTGATCAATTCTCAATTTGCCTATATCAAAAAGGACTTTTCTTGCAAGAGAAAAACCATTGCTATGAAGCCCTGAAGATGCTACACCTATGAAAACGTCTCCTTCTTTTATTGAAGAACCATCAATTATTTCTTTTCTATCAACTACACCTACAGCAAATCCTGCAAGGTCATATTCATTTTTTTTATAAAACCTCGGTAATTCTGCAGTCTCCCCTCCTATAAGAGCACAACCAGCTTCTTTACAACCTTGAACAATACCTTTTATAACTTCCGTAGCTTTTGCTGCATTAAGTTTTCCAGTTGCGAAGTAATCAAGGAAAAACAAGGGTTCTGCACCAACTGTTAAAATATCATTCACACACATGGCAACAAGGTCTATTCCAACTGTATCGTGTTTATCTGCTTCAAAGGCTATTTTGAGCTTTGTTCCAACTCCATCTGTTCCACTAACCAACACTGGTTCTTTATATTTTTTTACATCAAATTTAAATAATCCTGCAAAAAGTCCTATTTCAGTGAGAACTTCTTTACGAAATGTCGTTTTAACAATAGGAGAAATCATGCTGACAAATTTATCTGCTTCATCAATATCAACTCCTGCTTTTTTATATGTAATACTCATAAAACCTCCCTTATCTTCATGCTAATATCAACAGCAGTAGCTGAATGAGTTAATGCACCAATTGATATAAAATCAACACCTGTTAATGCGATATTTCTAATATTTTCAAGATTTACACCACCTGATGCTTCAAGTAAAACTCTTCCATTTGCAATCTCTACCGCTTTTTTCATTTCTTCAATATTCATATTGTCAAGCATGATTATATCTGCTTCTGCAGAAATTGCTTCTTCAAGTTCTTTAAGATTTTTTACCTCTACCTCTACTTTTTGATGTATACATTGATTTTTAGCTTTTATCACAGCCTCTCTAACAGATCCTACAACTTTTATATGATTATCTTTTATTAAAACTGCATCATAAAGTGCAAACCGATGATTAATACCTCCACCAATTTTTACTGCGTATTTTTCCATAAATCTTAATCCAGGAGTTGTTTTTCTTGTATCAAGAATTTTTACTGGTAAATCTTCTACTTTTTTTACAAACTCTCTTGTAAATGTAGCAATACCTGAAAGCCTCTGTAAAAGATTCAAAGCAATCCTCTCACCTGCAAGCAGTAACCTCGTATTTCCTTTAACAGAAGCTATGACATTGGATTTTTTAATAAAATCACCATCTTTATAGTATTCCTCAAAATATATTTGCTCAGGTTGGAATCCAAAGTATGAAGATAGAATAGTAAAAAATCTTTTTACAAAAGGCATGCCTGCAAGAATAATATCCTCCTTGCATATTATCTGAGCTAATGCTTTACAATCTTCAGGTATAATAAGCTGAGAGGTTATATCTCCATTTCCAATATCTTCTATTATTGAAAGTTTAAAAAGCTCATCAATCAAAGGATTAAACATTATTTTTTAAGAAAAAGTCTTAAAAGTCCGTAAATGCCTCCTGCAACTGCAGTAACTGCAAGAGCGCTTTTCCAGTCAAAAAGTGTTGTAATGTTTCCTTCTATATTCTTACCTATCACAATTACACTTGCGGAGTTTTTAACTTCTACATTACTACCTATTATGAGACCTGTTGCTGACCTTTTTATTTCTGCTTTATCCCTACTAAGAGCAAAAGGACATAGTGAAAAATTAATCTCTGTTTTTTCTCCTGTTGAAACTCCGCTTATACACTGATTCATATTCAACTCATTAGATTTCACAAATCCGATTGCTCCCTGAGTAATCTCAGCTTTTTCAGAATCAA
This sequence comes from Thermodesulfovibrio yellowstonii DSM 11347, assembly GCF_000020985.1. Lineage (NCBI taxonomy): Bacteria > Pseudomonadati > Nitrospirota > Thermodesulfovibrionia > Thermodesulfovibrionales > Thermodesulfovibrionaceae > Thermodesulfovibrio > Thermodesulfovibrio yellowstonii. The sequence goes on along the minus strand of NC_011296.1, from coordinate 854,450 downwards.
TACTTAATGCACAAACCTGCTGCAATTCTGCTGTACCAGCCTCAACAGCTCTAATCGTGCTTTGTTTTACATTTAAAAACTCAGCTTCAACTATATCAAGGCTCTGCCCTTCAATATCAAGCTTTTCTTCCATTGTTTCCCCCTAATTTTTTAATTCTTCAATAACTGAAAGATTTTCTTTTATTTTATCATGTTTTACGAGAAGTCCCTCATATTTTTCTTTATCCTTTTTTACAACGTCCTCAGGAGCGTTTTTTATAAAATCCTCATTCATCAGCTTTTTATTGAGAAAATTAATATCTTGTTCTGTCTTTTGAAGTTCTTTTAAAAGTCTTTTTTTCTCCTGTTCTATGTCAATCAATCCTTTAATTGGTATATATATTTCAAAATTTTTCTTAACTGATACAGCAGAGCCTTTTGCTCTGCTAAGATCTTTTTGTATTTTCAAACTTTTTGCTTTTGCAAGTTTCAAAATAAACTGATATCCCTCATTTAAAATATTTTCTGCTTGAGGAGTTAAAGATTTTATATAAACATCAACATTTAAAGAAGGCGCGATATTTAATTCTCCACGAATGCTTCGTATTCCTGAAATTGCCTCAATTATATGTTCCATCTTATCTATTGCTTCTTCATCTTTGTTTATCAAATCATGAGTAGGATATAGTGAAATCATTAAAGATTTTTCCTTTCCCAAAATATTAAGCCATATCTCCTCTGTAACATATGGCATGAAAGGATGAAGAAGTTTAAGGATGTTTTCAAAAACATAGAAAAGACAATTAACTGTTTCGTCTTTTTCCTCTGTATCAGAATATAGAACAACTTTGCTTAGCTCTATATACCAGTCACAAAATTCATGCCATAAAAACTGATAAACAGTTCCTGCAGCATCATTAAATCTATAAGCATCAAGTGCTCTGTTTGTTTCATATATAGCATCTGAGAGTTTGGACAAAATCCATCTGTCTTTCAATGATTTGACGTCTTCTAATTTGACTTCTTCTTTTGTTCTTAAATGAGCAAAACTCATTATAAACTTCATTGCATTCCAGATTTTATTTATAAAATGTCTGTATCCTTCAACTCTTTCTTCTGAAAATTTGATGTCTCTTCCCTGAGCTGCAAATGCTGCCAATGTGAATCTGAAAGCATCTGCTCCATATTTTTCTATCATCACAATCGGGTCTATAACATTGCCCTTTGATTTACTCATCTTCTGTCCCTTGGAGTCCCTTACAAGAGCATGTATATAAACATCCCTAAATGGTACATCTTTCATAAACTTCATACCCATCATAATCATTCTTGCAACCCAGAAAAATATTATGTCAAACCCTGTTACAAGAACATTTGTTGGATAAAATCGTTTTAAATCTTCTGTTTCCTCAGGCCAACCGAGCGTTGAAAATGGCCATAATGCAGAGGAAAACCATGTATCAAGAACATCAGGATCTTGTATCAATTCTTTACTTCCGCAATAAGGACAAGTTTTTGGTTCTTCTCTATTTGCAAAATGTTTAATCTCTTTCGGTATTTTTATCATTTTAGCCCTTTGTTCAATCTCTTCCTTTGAAACCCCGAGTTTTTTCAATTCATTGAAACTGCCTCCCCATATTTCCTTTCCATTAAGAGTAATAGGTTTATAAAACAAAATTTCTATTAAATCACCTTGCTCTTTGCCATCAATGGTTTTACATTCTGCACAATACCATACAGGAATTCTGTGCCCCCACCATAGCTGTCTTGAAATACACCAGTCTTTAATATCACGCATCCATGCATAGTAATTGTTAACCCAACCTTCTGGGATAAACTTGATTTTCCCTTCCTCTACAACTCTAACCGCCTCTTCAGCTAAGGGTTTTATCTTGACATACCATTGAACTGTCTGAAAAGGCTCTATAACTGTTTTACATCTGTAGCAATGCCCAACAGCATGTTTGTGTTTTTCTGTTTTTTCAAGAAGACCAAGCTCTGTTAAATCATTGATAATTTTGTTTCTCGCATCATACCTTTCAAGTCCTTTATATTTTCCAGCCTCCTCTGTCATCCTGCCTTCTTCATTAATTACACAAACATAAGGAAGATTATGTCTTTGAGCCATCTCAGCATCATTAAAATCATGAGACGGTGTTACTTTAACAGCACCTGTTCCAAATTCCATATCTACAGCACTATCTGCAATTACAGGAATCTCTCTATTTATCAATGGTAGTATTAATACTTTACCAATAAGATTTTTATACCTTTTATCCTCTGGATTAACTGCAACTGCTGTGTCACCAAGCATGGTTTCAGGACGCGTTGTTGCCACTGTGATGAATTTTTCAGGGTCTTCTTTCAGAGGATATTTAATATAGTATAGTTTGCCTTCTAATTCCTCGTGTTCTACTTCAAGATCAGAAAGCGCGGTATGACATCTCGGACACCAGTTTATGAGCCTTAAATCCCTGTATATCAATCCCTCTTCAAAGAGTCTTAGAAAAACTTCTTTAACAGCCTGACTAAGCCCTTCATCCATTGTAAAACGAAGACGAGACCAGTCACATGATGCGCCTATTCTTTTAAGTTGTTCTATTATTCTACCTCCACAGGATTCTTTCCACTGCCATACTCTTTCAAGAAAGGCTGTTCTTCCTAATTGATATCTATCAATACCTTCTTGAAGTAATTGCCTTTCCACAACATTCTGAGTAGCAATCCCCGCATGATCAGTTCCCGGAATCCATAATGCTGCATATCCAAGCATTCTTTTCCATCTTATAAGAATATCCTGAAGCGTAGCATTTAAAGCATGCCCCATATGAAGAGTTCCTGTCACATTTGGAGGTGGAATTACTATACAATAAGAAGGCTTTTCAGAATCAGAGTCTGGTTTAAAAAATCCTTTTTCTTCCCAGAAACTGTAAAGTTTTTTTTCAATCTCCTGAGGTTTATAGATTTCACTAATTGATAACTCTTTCTTAAACATGCTTCTGCTCCATGCCCTCCAGAATTTGTTTTAAAATAGTTTGCATCTCCGCTCTAACTTCCTCTCTTATATAAGGTCTAAGTTTATCAATAATTTCACTTTCTTTTTCATAAATATGCTCTACAGTTTTTTCCTGTTCAGATAGAAAAGACTCTATTTTTGCATTAAATTCTTCCTGAGTAAATGGTTTAATTATAAAATCTACTCCTAAGTTTTTAAATTGATTAAGATTAACAAAAGAATAAAAATCTACAACCAGTAAAATTGGCAATAAAAGAGAGTATTTTTCTCTTATCTTTTTACAAAAATCCAATAAATCTGTCTCTTCTTGATCTGCGACTAAAAGTATTAATTTAGGTTCATAACGGTCAATATTCTGCAATGTTTCATCAATATTTGGAAAAAATTTAACCGAAAATTTGTTTTTATTTAAACTATTCAAATAGTTTGATATAAAAGAAGATTTTCCAACTAAAAGGATTGTAAACATTTATTTTTCCCTCATTAGTTCCTCTGTTTGTTTTGTTTTCATCCTTTTTACAAGTTCTTGATAGGAATGATTTCTAATAATTTTATTGAATTGAGAACGGTAATTACTTACAAGACTAACTCCTTCTATAACAATATCATAAACTTTCCATTCTTTTCCCGCAAAATAAAGCCTGTAATCAATCGGAATCTCCTTTTTGTCCTTTGTTATTATCTTTGTTTTTACTTCAGCATATTTACTATTTTCAACTTTTTCATCTGTATAAATTACCTCTTCATCAGTATATGATTCAATTTTATCAATGTAAGACCTTTCAAGCAGATCTTTATAAAGCTCAATAAACTCTTTTTTCTCCTGAGGTGTTCTATCTTTCCAGTAAACTCCTAATGAGCGCTTTGACATTTCCTCAAAATCAAAAACTTTTCCTATTTCTGTTCTTAAAGCTAATCTTCTTTGCTGGGTTTTATTTTTGCCTTTATATTTAGGGTCTTTGAGAATGCTTATTACCTTATCAACAGTCTTTTTAATCTGCTCTTTCGGAGAAACAACAGCGAAAGCACCTGAGATTGTAAATACAAGAATTAATAAAATCAGTATCAATTTTTTCATTCTATTTAACCTCCCTTTCATCTTTATCAAGTCCTGATGCCTGAACTAAGTTTGCCAAAGCCATTTTTTGGTTGTAAAGTGCTTTTAAATGATTTATTCTTGTAGTTGCATACGCAAGCACAGCATCAGCTAAATCCTTTGTCTCTCCAATACCCATATCAATATTTGCATCTGCAGTTACAAGCCATTTTTTTGCATTTTGATAAGCTTCTTCCATATCCTTAGCACTCTTTGATGCTTCCTGTAGCTCAATGTATGCTTTCATAATTTGAACAGGGATACCGTTTTCAGCAAGTTTTTTCTTTTCAACTATTTTTTGATACTCAATCTCTGCTTCTCTTATCTTACCCTTTGTTATTCCGAAATCTATATTGAGTTTCATCCCAAGCACAGCTGCAAGCATAGAATCATTAAGAGGGTCATAAATATACGGATTATGAATTCTGTCTCTGTTGGTTGCTCCCGCTAAAGAACCCTTAACTAAGAAAAAAATCTGTGGATAAAGATTACTTTTTTCAACATCAATTAAGGATTGTCTTGCCTTAAGTCCTTCTCTTATCTGAATCATCTCAGGTCTTAAAATAAAAGCTTTAGCAATTAATTCATCTGGTTTCATATATGATTCTTCATACTTTAAGGGTTCTGTAATTATCTCAATCCTTTTACCTGAAAGTCCTGCCATAAATCTTAAAGCTTCTATTATTATTGCTTCATTCTTATCAATCTCATTTAAATTTCTTTTAACTTCGCCAAAATAGGTTTTAAGTTTATAAAGAGTAAGCTCATCAGCAGGTGGAATATCTTTTTTTAAATCTTCTTCTGTGCGTTTTATTGCTTTCTCAAGTTCATCTTTAATCTCATTTGCCAAATTTCTTAATTCTCTTATCAGAGAAAGACTCCAATAAAGCTCCTTGGTTTTCAAAATAATCTCTGAACGCTTTTTTTCAAGTTCTGCTTCTGAAACTTTAATTCCTCCTTCTGCAGCAGTTTTATATCCTGAAAGCTTGCCAAAGGTATAAATTGGCTGCAATACCTGCATCGTGAGCATTCCAAAAATACCATTAATTGTAGTTGATTTAACATCTGTTCTTATCTCTGGAGATATTGCCTCTTTTTCTGCTTTCGGAGACGGACCACCTAAAGCCATTAATTCAATCTGGGGAAATACTGCAGCTTGAGCCTCAGTAAGTTTTGCTTTATAAATTTCAACATCCTGTTTAAATTCTCCAAGCTCTGGGTGAAATCTAACAACTCTTTCAATACATCCTTTAAGGTCAAGAACTATCCTGTCTTCTGCAAAACAAACTGATGAAATAAAAACTATAAAGATAAAAATCAAACCTCTAAATTTTACCGAACACATATTTTGACAATACCTCCTCTATATCTACTGATGATTCTGTTTCCCTAATTTTGCCATTCTGAGCAATATATTGTTCAGAGCCTCCTGGAGTAATCTGAACATATTTTTCGCCAATTAATCCCTTTGTCCTAATTGAAGCAATTGAATCATCTGGAAGCTTAATTGAACTTAGTATCTTCAATTCAACCACTGCCTGGTATTTATTATTAAGAGTTACTTTTTCAACAGATCCTACAGGAACTCCAGCAATTTCTACGACAGATCCTTTTTTAATCCCTCCTACCTTGTCAAACTCTGCATAAACAGTATAGTAACCTGTCTTAAACATATCAATCTTACCAAGCCTGAAAGAAAGATATCCGAGCGAAAGAATTCCAATTAAAACAAATACTCCAACTAATATTTCAAGATGTTCTTTCTTCATTATTCCCTCCGTTTTCTATTCCCATTATAAAATTTTTTACAACAATATTATCACTTTTTTGAATTTCCTCTGGCGTTCCTACTTCAACAATTTTTCCATTATGAAGCATCGCAACTCTATCTGAAATCTCAAATATTTCAGGAATTTCATGACTTATTATCAACCCAGTAAAGCCGTACTGTTTCTGAGTATCTCTTATAAGTTTATGAATAGACCGAACCAGAATAGGATCAAGACCTGTTGTGGGCTCATCAAACAAAATTATTTTTGGATGAGCTATTAATGCTCTTGCGAGAGCAACTCTTTTACGCATTCCTCCACTGAGTTCTGCGGGATATTTATACTCCATCCCCTGAAGTCCAACATCACTTAGTGCTTTTATAACTCTTTCATAAATCTCTTTTTTATTTAGTTTAGTTTTCTCTGCAAGAGGAAATGCAACATTGTCATAAACAGTCATTGAATCAAAAAGTGCACCTCCCTGAAAAACTACTCCAATATCTGCTCTTATTTCATCAAGCTTGATTCCTTTTAGCTTTGTTATATCCTGTCCCTTTATAAATATACTTCCTCTGTCTGGCTTTAGTAATCCAACAATGTGTTTAAGAAGAACAGATTTCCCGCCTCCACTTCTTCCAATTACAGCAGTTACCTCTCCTTCATTTATAACCAAACTAACACCTTTTAATACTTGCTGTTTTCCAAAAGATTTGTAAAGTTCTTTTATTTCAATCATAAAAGAAATGCTCCAAGCATATAATCCCAGAGGAGAATAACAACAGAGGAAAGCACAACAGCGTTAGTTGTTGCTCTGCTTACACCTCTTGCACCGTAACCTGAGGTATATCCCATGAATGTGCAAATCCAGGTTACAAGCAGTCCAAAACTCAATGATTTATAAAGCCCAATTCTTATATCTTCCATGTCAACATAAAGCTCCATCTGTGAAAAATATGTTCCTTCACTAAGTCCCAATGCATGAACAGAAACAAGATATCCACCATAAATACCTATAACATCAAAAACTGCTGTTAAAAGAGGAAAAGCAACTATACCAGCAAGAATATTCGGCACAACTACATATTTCATGGGATTAACTGCCATTACAGTAAGAGCATCAATCTGTTCAGTAATTCGCATGATTCCAATCTCTGCTGTCACCGCAGAACCAGCTCTTCCGGTAACCATTAATGCACAGAGAACAGGACCCAACTCTCTTATAAGAGAAAGTGCAACAACAGGACCGAGCAATGCTTCTGCTCCGAATTTATTTAATGCATAGTATCCCTGAAGAGCTAAAACCATACCACTAAAAGCACCTGTAAAAATTACTACAATCATTGATTTATTGCCGAAAAATCTTACTTGTCTGAGAAAATTACGGAACTTAAATGGAGGTATAAAAATGTAATAAATTGAATCTACAAGGAAAATAAACATTTTTCCAAGAAACACAAAAAGCTCTATTGAGTATCTACCAATGAATTTTATAAATGAAATCATTGAAGTTTTAAATAATAGCCATTTTCGCTTTTGTTTGTCAATATTCAGGCAATTTCTGGTAGTTAAAATTCTACGATATCAAAAAACAAAATATACTACTTTTGCATATTCACATTTTTAATTACGTTATAGAAGTAAATGTATGCGAAATCAGTTAAAAGTGTTAAAATAAATAAATGCTTGATTTCATAAAAGGGAAAGTTATTACAGTTAAACCGGATAAGATTGTTATTCAAACAGGTGGGATCGGTTATTCAGTTAAAATACCAATCAGAGTGTCCAGATATATTAACAGAGATGAAGAAACTCAGATTTTTACATCTCTAATTGTAAAAGAAGAATCCATTGAAATTTATGGATTTTTAGAAAGCTCAGAGAGAGACCTTTTTGAGGAACTAATAAAAATTGCAGGCATTGGTCCAAAAATGGCAATCAATATTCTTTCAACCTATGATAGAGAAACTCTTTACAAAATAATTGACCACGAAGATATAAAATCACTAAGCAAAATTCCTGGAATTGGTAAAAAAACTGCTCAAAGAATTCTTCTTGAATTGAGAGGTATTTTGCCTTCTTTGCAATATGAAAAAGACCAGAAATATGATGATATTTTGTCAGCTCTTTTAAATCTTGGGTATAAAAGACTTGAAGCAAAAGAAGTTTTGGATAAAATTTATAATAATGAAAAAGATGAAGCAACAATAATTAGGGAGTCTTTGAGTATATTAGCTGGAAAAGATGGAAAATAACGAGCTTTTAGATATTACACTGAGACCCAAGAGTTTAAAAGAATTTATAGGGCAGAAAAAAATTAAAGATAATATTGAAGTTTTTATCAAGGCTGCACTTATAAGGCAGGAACCCCTTGATCATGTCCTTTTCTGCGGTCCTCCTGGGCTTGGAAAAACAACCCTTGCAACAGTTATAGCAAATGAACTTGGAGTGAATATTAAAAGCACATCAGGACCTGTTCTTGAACGGGCAGGTGATGTTGCAGCAATTCTCACAAATCTTTCTGACAGAGATATCTTATTTATTGACGAAATTCACAGACTTCCAAGAATGGTTGAGGAGATATTGTATCCTGCAATGGAAGATTTTACCCTTGATATAATCGTTGGTCAAGGACCTTCTGCTCGCTCAATAAAAATAAACCTTCCGAGATTCACGCTTATTGGTGCAACAACAAGAACAGGACTTATTACATCACCACTAAGAGATCGTTTCGGAGTTGTTTTCAGATTAGAGTTTTACAATTCAGAAGAACTCAAAGAAATTGTAAAAAGGTCAGCAAGAATTCTCGGAATTTTGATAGAAGAAAACGCCGCTACGGAGATTGCGAGGAGATCTCGTGGAACTCCGAGAGTAGCAAATAGATTACTTAAAAGAATAAGAGACTTTGCTCAGGTTAAGGATAAAGATATTATAGATTTACAAATAGCACAGGAAGCACTGATTGCCATGGATGTTGATGACTATGGGCTTGATGATATGGATAGAAAAATTCTTCTTACAATAATTGAGAAGTTTAATGGCGGACCTGCAGGTATTGAATCAATAGCAGCATCATTAAGAGAAGATAAAGATACAATTGAAGATGTATATGAACCCTATCTCATGCAGGAAGGATTTATTGAAAGAACAGCAAGGGGAAGAGTGGCTACCAGGTTTGCCTATGAGGTTTTAAAAAGAAAAATACCTGAAAGGTTGTTTTAATGAGAATACTGCTTCACACATGTTGCAGTAACTGTGCTATTTATCCTTATGAAGTTCTTAAAAATAAAGGATTTGATGTGGTTTTATTTTGGTATAATCCCAATATTCATCCATATACAGAATATCAACTGCGACTTGACTCTTTGAAAAAACTACAAAAATTATGGAATCTTGAAGTTATTTATGATGCTGATTATAGTGAGTTTTATAAGTTTTTAAAACTGGTTTCAGGAAGAGAAAAGGAAAGATGTGAAATATGTTATAGAATAAGACTTGAAAAAACTGCTGAAAAAGCTAAAGTAATTGGAATTACAGATTTTACAACCACCCTATTAGTAAGCCCATATCAAAAGTTTGATAAAATAATAAAAATAGGAATGCAAATAAGCAAAAACTATAACATCAATTTTATTGCAGAAGACTTTAGAAAAGGATTCAGAAAAGCAATGAATACTGCTCAAGAGATTGAACTTTACAGACAGAAATACTGTGGATGCATATATTCAGAGGCTGAAAGATATTTAAAGAAAATAGATTATGAATGAGATTGGAAAATTTTTAATTCTTATTGGAATAATTACAATTATAATCGGTTTAATTCTCATGTTAACTGGCAAAATCCCTTTTATTGGCAGGCTCCCAGGAGATATTGTAATTGAGAGAAAAAATTTTATATTTTATTTCCCTCTTGGCACATCAATACTCTTAAGTATTATAATTAGTCTGATATTTTATCTTCTAAGCAGGAAATGAAAGAGATGAGATTAATTTTACCAATCCTGATTACTCTAATTTTTAGTTTGCAAACCTATGCAATGGATAAAAATAGCAATTCTTTTATAAGAGTTCTTTTAGGAGATAAAAGGCCATCTTCAAATGAATTAGAAAAAATAAAAAAAGTTGCAGCAAAAACCATTGTGAACGGTTCAGCTTATCATGGTGAGATAGAGATATGGAAAGGAAATGAAGGATATTTTCTCATAAATGTAATTCAACTTGAAGACTATGTAAAAGGAGTTGTTGCATCAGAGGTTGGGATTCATTGGCCAGAAGAAGCCTTGAAAGCACAAGCAGTTTTGGCAAGGACTTATGCAGTTGCCCATATTCTTCGCAACAGAACAAAAAATTTTTACGATGTAACATCCTCAGTATTTCATCAGGTTTACAAAGAAGATGAAGGAACAGAAGAGGTAGAAAAAGCTGTCAGAGAAACAAAAGGACAGATACTTAGTTATAATGGAGAGCCAGTAATGGCTTTTTATCATGCCTGTAGTGTAGAAAAAACAGAAGAGCCAAAGGAAGTTTTTGGAAAAGAATATCCATATTTAAAGTCAGTAGAAGTCCCATCAACACCATCACCTTATACTTTATGGGAGAAAAAAATTTCTTTTGAAATCCTTGAAAAGGTTTTATCAATGACAAAGATATCTTATGTTAAAATAGCAAGTTACACCACTACCGGAAGAGTAAAAGAACTTGAATTCAGTGATGGTAAAAACAAAAAATTAGTAAAAGCAACGGAACTCAGAAGACTTCTTCAGTGGACAGCACTGCCAAGTACAATGATTACATCTATTAGAATTGAAGATGATGGTATAGTGTTTGAAGGAAAAGGATATGGTCATGGAGTTGGAATGTGTCAATGGTGCGCGTTTCAGATGGCACAAGAGGGAAAGAATTATAAGGAAATTCTTCAATATTTTTATCCAGGGACGGAAATAAACATAATCAATGAAAATAACTGAACTTAATTATACTCTGCCTACAGATTTAATTGCCCAGAAACCCTTATCAGAAAGAGATAAATCTCGTCTTCTTGTTTTACACAAAAACACTGGGGAAATAGAGCATAGAATATTTTATGAAATTGTTGAATATTTAAATGAAGGTGATATTCTTATTATTAATAACACAAAAGTTATCCCTGCAAGACTAATCGCGGAAAAGCCTTCAGGAGGAAAAATAGAAATTCTTTTAATTAAAGAAAAAAAATGTTCATCTCAAAACGTTGTCTGGGAAGTAATGACTAAAGGAAGCTATGAAGGAGAAGTTTTTATTGATGAGTTTATAGCTGAACTCAGAAATAATTGTGACGGAAGATATATTGTTTTCAAGAATATGACCTCTCCTAAAGTGAGGAATCTCATCAATGAAAAAGGGTTTATGCCCTTACCTCCTTATATTAAAAGGAAACCTATCCAGAGTGATAGACAAGACTATCAGACAGTTTATGCAAAAATGAATGGTTCTATTGCAGCTCCTACAGCAGGACTTCATTTCACAAAGGAACTCTTGGAAACTATCATAAGTAAAGGTGTTAAATTAAGAGAAATAACTCTTCATGTTGGAGTAGGAACTTTCAAACCAATAAAAGTGGACAAATTGCAGGAACATAAAATGGATCCCGAATATTTTGAGATAGACAAGACTCTTATAGAAGAAATATACGCAATTAAAAAGGCTGGTAAAAGAATTTTTTCAGTTGGTACAACAACAACAAGAGCATTAGAAGGATATGCTTCAGGCAAATATGAAGATAGGGGGTCTGATAATTATAAAATAAAGGGTAGCACAGATATTTTTATTTATCCAGAATTTTCTTTTAAAATTGTTGATGCATTAATTACAAATTTTCATTTACCAAAGTCAACTCCTCTTGCCATGGTTTATGCTTTCTGTGAAATGCAAAAAGTGAAAAAAGCTTACAGAGAAGCTATTGAAAAAGGATATAGATTTTTTTCATATGGTGATGCTATGTTAATCATATGAAAAAAAAGGGTGAGGAACTTATAGTGATACATAAAAAAACATTTTTTTTAATAGTTTTCAGTATAGCAATTATTGGAGTCTTAGTTGGCTATACAATTGGTTATATTACAGTACCAGCAAAAGAAGTTTATGTTCAAAAAACTATTGAGCCTGAAAAAACAGTTCTACCATCTACCTTTGAGTCCCAGCTTGCAAAAAAACAGGATAATACTATTCAACAAAATCAACCTGAAAGTTCAGAAAAGGAATCAGAAAAAGAAAATGTAAAAATAATCAAAGAAGTGGAAGCAATGGAAAAAAGTGAAGTTAAAGAAAATAAAGAGTTACCAAAAACCTCAAAGGTAGAAAAACATATCTCAAAAAAACTAACTTATAGAAAAGCTATGTATACACTTCAGATAGGCGCTTTTAATGAAATTGAAAATGCAGAAATTTTAATGAAAAAACTTAAAGAAGCAGGAATTAATGCTCAACTTCTCAAAGAAAATTTATACAAAATTAGAACAGGTTATTACAGACGATTTACTGATGCTCAAAAAGCTTCAGAAATTCTTAAGTCAAAGGGTTTTGAAAACTTTATAATTAAAATAAGTAAACATTCAAAAGGAGGATAGCCATCGCACGTATAATTGAACTTGATGAAGAAAGAGAATATCCATTTATCCATGGGGGATTGGATAAAATCTTTCAGTTAATAGAAGATGCTCTGAATGTAACTTTAAATGTTAGAGGAAACAAACTAATTATTCAAGGAGAAGATGAAAGAGATATTGAAAAGGTAGAAAAAATAATAGAAGAAATAAGAACAGTTAATAGAGAAGGATATATCATAAAGCCTGAAGATATTATTCATTCTATTCAAGGACTTAAAGAAGGCAAGCCTGTATCCATACTGAGTCTTTTTAAAGGAGGAATCCCCATTCCTTCAAAAAAAAGAGTTATCATTCCTAAAACAGAAATGCAAAAAGCATATATGGAAGCTATGTTGAAGTATGACATAGTCTTTGGAATAGGTCCTGCAGGAACTGGGAAAACTTATCTTGCAATGGCTATGGCAATTCACTTTTTACTAACAAGACAAGTCTCCAGAATAGTTCTTGTAAGGCCTGCTGTTGAGGCAGGAGAAAAATTAGGATTTCTTCCAGGTGCTATAGAGGAAAAAGTGAGCCCATATCTTAGACCGCTTTATGACGCACTCTATGATATGCTTGACCTGGACAGAGCTTCCAAACTTATTGAAAAGGGAGCTATTGAGATTGCACCCCTTGCATTTATGAGAGGTAGAACTCTCAATGATGCCTTTATAATCCTTGATGAAGCTCAGAATACAACAACAGAGCAGATGAAAATGTATTTGACAAGACTTGGTTTTGGTTCAAAAACAGTTATTACCGGAGATATTACACAGATAGACCTTCCACCTCAAAAAATATCAGGGCTAGTTGAAGCTTTAAAAATTCTTAAAGATGTACAAGGAATAAAAATTATTTATTTCACTGAAAAAGATGTAGTAAGACATAGACTTGTTCAGGAGATTATAAAAGCCTATGAAAAACATGAAAGACAACCCCCAACTTAAGCCTACTACTCCAGATAGGTCTTATCTAAGAAAATTTATTGAAAAATTCAAAACACATCAAAATGGAAAAGAAAGAAAAATACTTATTGAAAGAGAGACTTTACCTTATCTTATAATTTTATCACTTTTAAATGCCTTCTTGCTTCATGATTTTAAATCTGGCATATCTTCATTCTTTGGAAGTTTTATTGTTATTTTTCTTCTTCTTATATTTTTCTATAGAGATTTAAAAAGGTACAAACCAGCCTATCTTAAAAAGAAAAAAATGATGGCTTTGCTTGCAAGCCTTATAGTTTTCACACTGATTATTTCAAGAGGATTTGAACATATATTTTTAGTGTTTTCTAAAGGATTAGGAGTTGAAAGCATAGTTATGCACACATTTGGAATACCTCTTGCCCTAGGACCTGTAATTGTAGTATTAATATTTGACTTTCATACCGCTATAACATTTTCTTTAATTCTTAGCCTTATGGCTGGTATATGGTTAAAAACCTCTCTAATACCTCTTTATGTTTTTATCGGATGCCTTATCGGTGCATTCAGCCTTCTTAAATGTAAAAAAAGGACTGATATCATAAATGCAGGAATATATATAGCATTGGCAAATATATTTAGTTCAAGTGCTATTCTTCTTATAATGGGATTTTTTGATTTACATTCACTATATTTTGCCGTTGTTTTTTCAGTTATAAATGGATTTACAGTATCAGCATTGTGTTTTTTGTGTTTACCTGCTATAGAAAGATTGTTTAATGTGACAACCCCTGTAAGTTTGGTAGAATTACTTGATATTGACCATCCATTGATGAAGCAACTTTCAGTTGAAGCACCTGGAACTTATCATCATAGCATGATAGTAGGAAGTCTTGCAGAAGCTGCTTCAGAAGTAGTTGGAGTTAACCCTTTGATTGCAAAAGTTGCTTCTTATTATCATGATATAGGCAAAATAAGAATGCCAGAGTATTTTGTTGAAAATCAGACAGGTTGTATAAGTAAGCATGAAAAGCTTAATCCTCATCTAAGCAGTATGATTATAATTGCTCATGTAAAAGACGGAGTTGAACTTGCGGAAGAGTTCAATTTACCCGAAATAGTTAAAGATGTAATTCAACAACATCATGGAACCACGCTTGTTACATATTTTTATCAAAAAGCTTTAAAGGAAATGGAAACTCCTCCATCTGAACAGGATTACAGATATCCGGGTCCAAAACCACAAACAAAGCTTGCAGCACTTATTATGCTTGCAGATGCTGTAGAAGCTGCTTCAAGAACTCTTGATGATCCAACACCAGCAAGAATTTCAGGACTTGTAGATAAAATAATTAAAAATATCTTTCTTGATGGACAACTTGATGAATGTGAAATCACTCTGAAAGATTTAAGTGAGATAAAAAAGAAGTTTGAATACATTCTTGCAGGAATATTTCACAGAAGAATTTCCTATCCAGAACCTGCAAAGGAAAAAATAGTATGAGAATTTCTGTTGAAGTTATCAATAGACAGAGAAAAATTAGAGTTGCATCAAAAAAAGTAATAAGCAGAATAAAAAAAATAGTTAGTTTTTTATATGAAACCAAAGATAAAAAACTATCTAAAATAACCGTTAAAAATCCAGCCTTTCTGTTAATATCTGTAATATTTGTCGGAGATCAAAAAATGAAAGAGCTCAATTCTAAATACAGAGGCAAAAATTCTGTTACTGATATTTTATCTTTCCCCTATTTAGAAAACGAACCTTCTGGCAATTTATTTCTTGGCGAAATTATTATTAATCCTAAAAAAGTTTTCTCACAAGCAAAGCAATATAATAAAACATTCTGGCAAGAACTTGATAGAATTTTAGCACATGGTATCCTTCATCTCCTCGGCTATGACCATGAAGTATCTGACAGCGAAGCAAGAAAAATGCGTAAATTAGAGCAAAAGATTCTATCTAATCTAAAGCCCTAATTCTTCAGGTGTTCCAATTCTCCCAAGCACTCCGCTTGCAGCAGCAACTGCTGGATTGCTGAGATATACTTCACTCTCAGGATGTCCCATTCTGCCAACAAAGTTTCTGTTAGTTGTTGCAATAGCTCTTTCGCCTTTTGCAAGAATGCCCATATGCCCTCCGAGGCATGGACCGCAAGTAGGAGGTGAAACTACTGCCTGGGCATCTATGAATATTTCAATTAAACCTTCTTTTAATGCTTGCATATAGATTTTTTGTGTTGCTGGGATGATTATCATTCTTACTTCAGGATGCACCTTTCTGCCCTTCAAAACCATTGCTGCTTCTCTTAAGTCTTCAAGCCTTCCATTGGTGCATGAACCTATTACCACCTGGTCTATTTTTATATGAGAAAGCTCATTTGCAGGTTTGACATTAGAAGGAAGATGAGGGCAGGCAACCACTGGAGGAATTCTTGAACAGTCATATTCTTTTATTTCAAAGTATTTTGCATCTTGGTCTGAATTATAGATTTTATAAGGTCTTTTTGCACGTAGTTTGACATATTCCTCTGTAATCTTGTCAGGAACAATTATACCGGCTTTTGCTCCCGCCTCAATTGCCATATTACACATACTAAATCTTCCGCTCATTGGCATATTGTCAATTACTTCTCCTATAAATTCCATTGCCATATAGGAGGCTCCGTCAACTCCAATATCACCAATTGTATATAAGATTAAGTCTTTCCCACTAACCCATTTTTGAAGTTTCCCGTAATATATAAATTTTATTGTCTCAGGAACTTTAAACCAGCATTCACCTGTTGCCATTGCTATTGCCGCATCCGTAGAGCCCACGCCAGTTGCAAAAGCACCTAAAGCACCATAGGTGCAAGTGTGACTGTCTGCTCCGATTACAAGGTCACCAGGAAGCACTATGCCTTCTTCTGGAAGAAGGGCATGTTCTATTCCTACTCTGCCAATTTCAAAATAGTGTTTGATTTTATATTTTTGCGCAAATTCTCTAAGCATTTTACACTGTTCAGCAGCTTTTATATCCTTTTGAGGAGTAAAATGGTCAGGCACAAGGGCTATGCGTTCTCTATCAAACACATCTTTAACGCCAAGCTTTTCAAACTCTTTTATAGCAATTGGAGCTGTAATATCGTTGGCTAAAACTATATCTACCTTCGCATTTATTATTTCACCTGGTGTGACTTCCTTTTTACCAGCATGGGCAGCAAGAATTTTTTCTGCAATTGTCATTCCCATAAAAACCTCCGAACTCTTTATTTAAGTTAAAAGATTAGATTTTATTATTGCATAAAGATTTGAAAATAATCAAAAATATGACATGGATAAAATAATAGATAAATTGGAAAGATTATATAATTCTTTTGACTTCCAATCTACTGTAGAGAGAGACCCTATAAGATTTCCTAAGAGATATAAAAATCCTTTAGACATAGAAATAGCAGGAATAATTGCCTCTTTTTTTGCCTATGGAAATATAAAATCTTTTTGTAATTTTCTTGAAGGACTTTTTAATATCATGGGACAGCATCCTTCAGAGTTTATATTAAATTTCAACCCTTCTTCTTTAATGAAAAAATTAGAGATTAAATACAGATTCAGTAGTGTTTATGATGTTGTTGCCTTTCTTTTCATTCTTAAAAAGTTGATTCAGCAGTCTCCAATAAAATCTCTGGAATATTATTTTCAATCGGACAGTCATATTCAAAAAATTTCTAACTTTGTTCAATCAGCATTTAAGGTAAATTTGAAACCTATATATGGAAAAAATATTAAAACCAAAGGATTACTTCACTTTTTCCCAGACCCATTGAAAGGAAGTCCCTGCAAGAGAATTAATCTTTTTCTCAGATGGATGGTAAGGAAAAGGGATATTGATTTTGCTCTATGGAATACAATTAAACCATCTGAACTTATTATTCCTCTTGATGTGCATATATGGAGAGTTTCAAAAAAATTGGGCTTTACCAAAAGAAACACTCAGAGTATAAAAACTGCTATGGAAATTACCGAATATTTAAAGAAAATAGAGCCAGAAGACCCATTAAAATATGACTTTGTTCTCTGTCACGGTGATATTAATTCGTTGATATGATAACTGCCCTGAGCAGAGAAATAGACCATGATATTTGTTTTATAAGTTCTTCTTCGTTGGGCAATCTGTTTTCATTATAGCATTTGTTAGCTATTTTTATTGCTGAATTTGCTATCTCAGAGATTTCCTTTTTCAAATCTTCTTTGGAACTTAACTTTATCTGTTTTATTGCATTATCTATTTTAATGTGGATATCTGCGGATGT
The DNA here is from genome assembly GCF_000020985.1 of Thermodesulfovibrio yellowstonii DSM 11347. Classification (NCBI taxonomy): domain Bacteria; kingdom Pseudomonadati; phylum Nitrospirota; class Thermodesulfovibrionia; order Thermodesulfovibrionales; family Thermodesulfovibrionaceae; genus Thermodesulfovibrio; species Thermodesulfovibrio yellowstonii. The sequence continues at coordinate 836,752 of NC_011296.1, read as the reverse complement.
ATTTAAATAATGGCTAAAAGCTTCATCAAATTTTATATGATATTCCCTATTAAAATAGCCCTCCTTTTCATACATTTTTCCATCACTTGCAGGTGAGTCTCCATAAGGAAAATTATGAAGAGGCTGAGAAAGGTCTCCTATATAATGGGCTATGCTAACAAGATAGTATTCATAAGCAAGAACATTGTCAGGTTTTGTTCTGTCAAGAGATTTCATTTTTTCATAAATCTGAACTATTTTCCAGTAAAGCACTCCTGCAGGATGAGGAACTGAAATTCTAAAATTTTTACCATCTACTAAAAGAAAAGCCTCTTTGATACCAAATTTATCTATATATTCAGGAGTAACTACGGTATCAGGTGAAGCATCATGATAATGAAAAGGTGCAAGCAAATCATAGTTTTCATCTCTAATAATGTCAGGCATACATGCTGCCTCAGGAATTCTAATCCCAGCTTTTTTTGCAATATAGGCATGGGTTTTACAATCCCATGCATGGGAGATGGAAATAGGAAAAAAGAGGATGAGGAAAACTATGAAATATTTTAATTTTTCTCTCATCCTCATTAGTTAAACCTCTCTTATAGTTTATACTGAAGCTGCCATCTTATGAAAGTGGCATTTTTAGCATCTTTATAAAAATCACCGGGTTCAAAATACTCAATCTGAAGCATTCCATCAAGATTTTTATTGAATTTATAGTTTCCTATAACTGCCCAGAGGTCACCTCTGTTTTTGCCATTATATGAAAACATATTTTGATACGTTGAATTTATGCTACTGCTTTGAATTTGCTCATCAGCCCATAAATGCTGATAAGACAATTTTATATCAGCATTCTTAAATGGATAAATTTTTAAATTTGCTACCAATGCTTTCATGTTTGTCCAGTACCCAGGAATTGGACCACCTTTACCTGAAGTTTCAGGAATTAAGGTATAGATCAAAAGCTCATTCCACTGCGGTGCTCTTGAAAATAAAGGATTAAATCCTTCATCCTTATCGTTAGAAACTGTTTTATCGCCCGATAGATATACATAACCTACTTCTACGTTTGGTGTAAGTGGCGAGTTTTTAAAACCATAACCTGCAAAAGCATATCCTCCAACTCCTCTTATTTTCTTTCCACCATCATCATATTTTCCTATCTGTCGGGCTATTTCGCCTCTTAGCGTAAAGTCATTTACTTTGAAAACTGTTCTTATACCGAAGGTATTGATATATTTTTCATCAATTTCAATATACTCCTCTTCTTTTTTATAGATGTAGTAAGGTTCTATATTCAACCATTCAAATATTTTATTCCTTCCATAGACCCAGAATCCCCTCTCATTTGAAGCAGTAAGCCTTTTTTTATGCTCTATATATGTACGACCTGCAGTGCCACTATCGTAATATGCTGGATGAAGGCTTGACAGATATTGGTCTGTTTTAGGGTCTGAGACATACACAATATCAACAGATTGTCCCTCAGCAATCAAAACCGTAGCCTTTAATGCATTAAAATAAAAGGTTCTTGAACCATCACCTGGCGTACCATCAAGAATTAGAAATCCTTCTCCATACATGTCTTTACCAAGAAAATCCTGCCTACCTATGCGGAAATTTATTGGTATATCAAAAGGTTTTTTAATATCAATATATAAATTATCAATCAGCACCTCATCCTGGTCAAGATTTTTAAAATTTGTTCTATTGTCAAGGGGTAATTCATAAGGACCATCATAATATTTTGGCTCAGTCGCTATTCTTGCATAGGCACTTAAATTATCATTAAACTTTACATTGTCCCATAGCTGAATTCTTAGTCTAAAAAAGTTTCTGTCAGGTTGAGCATCACGAGCTGTTCCGAGAGAGACTACATTATCCCAGATTTCCTGCCTTAGTCTTACAGAAGCACCTGGTTCATTCTCAGTAGCAAAGGAAACAGAAAAAAAACTAATAAAAAAGCCGAAAAATAATAGAAACCTGAAGAGTTGCTTCATACCCACCTCCAAAAATTTTAAAAAATGAAAAGAATTATACCATATATCAAAAAATTTTTTTACCAATTTTTTCTTATTTGTTGTAAAATTTAAAAAACATTCCTTAGGAGGTGTTCCATGAGAGAAGAAGAAATCATTGAAGTTCTAAAAAGAGAAAATGAAGAATTTCGCAAGCTTTATGAAGAACACAGGCATCTTGATAGTATTCTTGATGAAATGAACAAAAAACCTTATTTAACTCCTGAAGAAGAAGTTGAGAAAAAAAGAATGCAGAAAGAGAAACTTTATAAGAAAGATAAAATGGCTGAAATCATAAGACAATACAAAACTAAGCTCTCAAAGGAGGCAACTAAGTGAGAAGCGACAGCATTAAAAAAGGTCTTGAAAGAACTCCTCACAGGGCTCTTCTTTTCGCAACAGGAATTCCAAAATCCGAAATGAATAAACCATTCATAGGGGTGGCTACGAGTTTTACAGATATAATACCCGGACATATTTCAATGAAAGAACTTGAGAGATTTATAGAAAAAGGAATCCATACCGGAGGAGGCTATCCATTTTTCTTTGGTATTCCCGGTATTTGTGATGGAATAGCAATGGGACATAAAGGAATGAAGTATTCTTTGCCATCAAGAGAATTGATCGCAGATATAATTGAATGCATTGTTGAGGCACATCAATTTGATGGAATTGTTCTTCTTACGAACTGTGATAAAATTACTCCCGGAATGCTTATGGCTGCAGCAAGGCTTGATATCCCTGCAATTGTACTTACAGCAGGTCCGATGCTCGCAGGTTACTATAAGGGGCAGAGAAGAAATCTTACTTCTGATACCTTTGAGGCTATTGGAAAATTCAAAAAAGGAGTTTTAACAGAAAAAGACCTTGAAGCACTTGAACTTTGTGCCTGTCCTGGAGCAGGCTCCTGTCAGGGAATGTATACTGCAAATACAATGGCATGTGTTACTGAAGCTCTTGGTATGAGTTTGCCAGGAACTGCTGCAACTCCTGCTGTTATGTCTGAAAAAAGAAGACTTGCCTTTGAAACAGGAGTAAAGATTGTTGAACTTGTTAGAAAAAAAATCAATGCACGTCAGATACTTACAAAAGAAGCTTTTTATAATGCTATCGCAGTTGATATGGCACTTGGTGGCTCTACAAATACCGTGCTTCACATAAAGGCAATTGCCAATGAAGCAGGCATAAATCTTCCACTTGAAGTATTTGATGAAATAAGCAGAAAAACGCCACATCTTGTGAATATAATTCCTTCAGGTGAACACTACATGGAAGACCTTTATAAAGCTGGAGGAATCCCAGCGGTTCTTAAAAGACTTAAAGATAAAATTTATTCAAATCCGACAGTTTCAGGTATTGATATAAAAGAAATTGCTCAAAAAGCAGAAATTTACGATGAAAATGTAATTCGTTCAATCAAAAAAGCTTATCACAAAGAAGGAGGAGTTGCTATCCTTAAAGGAAATCTTGCACCAGATGGAGCTGTTGTAAAGCAAACTGCTGTTTCTTCAAAAATGCTTAAATTTGAAGGAATTGCCAGATGCTTTGATTCTGAAGAAAATGCTATGAAAGCAATTCTTGATGGAAAAATTAAAGAAGGTGATGTAATCATAATAAGATATGAAGGACCTTCTGGCGGTCCTGGCATGAGAGAAATGCTTTCTCCAACAAGCGCAATCACAGGAATGGGACTTAATGAATCCGTTGCCTTGATTACAGATGGAAGATTTTCAGGTGGTACCAGAGGACCATGCATTGGACATGTATCACCAGAAGCAGCTCGTGGTGGTCCGATTGCTATTGTTAAAGATGGTGATAAAATTCTTATTGATATACCAAAAAGGAAAATTGAAATTCTTATTTCAGAAAGCGAAATTAAAAAGAGGCTTAAAAACTGGAAACCTCCAAAACAAAAAATAGAAAAAGGATATCTTCTGAGATATGCCCGTAATGTTAGTTCAGCTGACAAAGGTGCAATACTTGAATAAAGTTTGATTTTTTTTGTATCTTAAATAAAGCCGGAGTGGCGGAACTGGTAGACGCAAGGGACTTAAAATCCCTCGGAGGGTTCCCTCCGTACGAGTTCGAGTCTCGTCTCCGGCATTATTTTTATTTTGGAGGGCATAATGATTAAAAAGGCTGTCCTTCCTGTAGCAGGGCTTGGAACAAGATTTCTTCCCGCAACAAAGGCTTCACCGAAAGAAATGCTTCCTATAATAGATAAACCGCTTATTCAATATGCGGTTGAGGAAGCAGTAAAAGCAGGAATTGAAGAATTTTTATTTATCACAGGTAAACATAAAAGAGCTATTGAAGACCATTTTGACAAAGCTTATGAATTGGAAGAAAGACTCAAAACTGCTGGAAAGTATGAACTTTTAGACAAAATAAACTGTTTTGAAAATCTCAATTTTGCATATATTAGACAGAAAGAACCTAAAGGACTTGGAGATGCTATCCTCTGTGCTAAACCATTTGTCAAAGATGAAGCTTTTATAGTAATTCTCAGTGATGATTTAATAGACCCTGAATACTCTATTTTGAATGAAATGATGAAAATTTATGAAGCAAAAAAAGCTCCTGTAATAGCTCTTGAGGAAGTTCCTCTAAGTGAAGTTTCAAGATATGGCATAGTTTCTGGAAAAACAGTTAATGGTTATTACATTATTGACGACTTAGTAGAAAAGCCCGAAGCATCTTTTAGTCCTTCACGACTTGCAATAATTGGCAGATATATATTAACTCCTCAGATATTCAAATATCTTGAAAATCTTCAACCAGGTAAAAGCGGAGAAATTCAATTAACCGATGCTTTAAAATCGCTTTTAGAGGAAACTGCAATATATGGATATATTCTTAAGGGTAAAAGATACGATGCAGGAGAAAAGCTTGGCTATTTAAAAACAATAGTTGAATTTGCCTTGAAAGACAGGGAAATTTCTTCTGAGTTTGTAAAATTTCTACAGGAAAAACTCTCAAACTTTTACATCAACTAAAAAATCTTTTTTAAAAATATCAAAAATTTAGAAAAAACTGTTAAAATTAAACTAAAGATTGAAAAATTTTTTCAGGGGGCAAAAATGGATGAAATAAAAAAGGAAGATAAAGAACAAACCAATGAAAAACAAGAAAATAAAGAAATAGAAATACCAGAACAGCTTCCAATTCTGGCTGTAAGAGACATAGTTATTTTCCCTTACATGATAATTCCGCTATTTGTTGGAAGAGATATTTCTGTTAAAGCTGTTGAACATTCCTTAAATACTAACAGACTCATTCTTTTACTTACTCAGAAAGATTTCAATATAGAAACTCCCGAACCTCAAGACCTTTACAATATAGGGACAGTTTGCATGATTATGAGAATGCTGAGATTGCCTGATGGAAGGCTTAAAATACTTGTTCAAGGACTTTCAAAAGCAAAGGCATTAGAGTTTTCACAGTTTGAAGGTTTTTATCTTGCAAAAATAGAAAAAATTGAAGATATTCAACTAAAAGAATTTACTCTTGAACATGAAGCATTGGTAAGAACAGTAAAAGAGCAACTTGAAAAGGCAATTTCACTTGGGAAAAATATACCACCTGATGCAATGGTGATAATTGAAAATATTGATGAGCCGGGAAGGCTTGCTGACCTTATTGCTTCTAATCTCGGATTAAAAAGCTCTGAAGCACAGCAAATTCTTGAAATTACAGATCCTTTTGAAAGGTTAAATAAAATAAGAGAAATTCTTAATAGGGAAATTCAGTTGCTCACAATCCAGCAAAAAATTAAAAAAGAGGCAAGAGATGAAATAGATAAAACACAGAGAGAGTATTTTCTGAGAGAGCAGCTTAAAGCTATTCAGAAAGAGCTTGGAGACATTGATGAAAAAGCAGAAGAGATAAACGAATTTAGAAAAAAAATTGAAGAAGCAAAAATGCCTCAAAAAGTAAAAGAAGAAGCCGAAAAACAACTTAAAAGACTTGAAAGAATGCACCCTGAGGCAGCTGAATCAGCAGTTGTCAGAACATATCTTGAATGGTTGACTGAACTGCCATGGTCCCGTTCAACAGAAGATAGACTTGATATAAAAGCAGCTAAAGAAGTCCTCGACAAAGACCACTATGATCTTGAAAAAGTCAAAGAAAGAATACTTGAATATCTGAGTGTAAGAAAATTAAAGGAAAAAATGAAGGGACCAATTCTCTGCTTTATTGGTCCTCCAGGGGTTGGCAAAACCTCCTTAGGCCGCTCTATTGCAAAAGCTCTTGGTAGAGAATTTGTGAGAATATCTCTTGGAGGAGTAAGAGATGAAGCAGAAATTAGAGGACACAGAAGAACATATGTTGGAGCACTTCCTGGCAGAATAATTCAGGGTATAAGACAGGCAGGAACAAATAATCCTGTATTTATGCTTGATGAAATAGACAAACTTGGAATGGATTTCAGAGGTGATCCTTCTTCTGCACTTTTGGAAGTCCTTGACCCTGAGCAAAATAACAGTTTTGTTGACCATTACCTTGCTGTTCCATTTGATTTAAGCAATGTTATGTTTGTATGCACTGGTAATATTGCTGATACCATTCCTTCAGCTCTAAGAGATAGAATGGAAATAATATATCTTTCAGGATACACTGAAGAAGAAAAGCTTCAGATTGCAAAAAAATATCTAATTCCAAAACAACTTGAAGAACACGGGCTTAATTATTCAATTATGAAGATTAGCGATAAAGCCATAAAATATATAATTACTCATTACACAAGGGAAGCAGGAGTAAGAAATCTTGAAAGAGAAATAGCTAATCTATGTAGAAAAGTAGCTAAATTTATTACGGAGGGAAAAAAGAAAAAATTTTATATTACCCCCCAAAAAGTTTCTAAATTTATTGGTGCTCCTAAATATCTTCCAGAGGAAGAACTTAAAAAAGAAGAGGTCGGAGTTGCCACAGGTCTTGCTTGGACTGAAGCTGGCGGCGATGTAATATATGTTGAAGCAACTATCATGAAAGGGAAAGGAAATCTCATTCTTACGGGACAACTCGGTGAGGTTATGAAAGAGTCTGCACAAGCTGCTTTAAGCTATGTAAAATCAAAGGCTAAAGAACTAAAAATTGATGAAAAACTCTTCAGTACAATGGATTTACATATACATGTTCCTGCAGGTGCTATTCCTAAGGATGGTCCTTCAGCAGGAATAACAATGGCATCAGCAATTGCCTCTGTTTTCACAGGAAAACCTTTGAGAAAAGATGTTGCAATGACAGGAGAGATTACTTTAAGAGGAAGGGTTCTACCAATTGGAGGACTTAAAGAAAAAGTGCTTGCTGCAAAAAGAATGGGTATAAAAACAGTTATCATACCTAAAAGAAATAAAAAAGACCTTGAGGAATTACCGAAATATGTAAAGGAAGGAATGAAATTTATCCTTGCAGAATCAATGGATCAGGTTTTAAAACACATATTCTCAAAAATAAAAACAAAGATTGACAAAAAGCAAGTTGTAACTGTCTAATTGTATTTATGAAAAAAGATGAACTTACCCTTGTAAAAGAAATAAGAGATAGATTTTCATTGCCTGAAGATATTGGGATCGGAATAGGAGATGATGCAGCAGTTTTAAATCTTAAAAGTTCTGCGATTCTTACTACTGATTTAATGATTGAGGATGTTCATTTTGAGCTGAGCTATACATCTTTTTATCATCTTGGATTCAAGATTGTTTCTGTAAATGTGAGTGATATCTATGCAATGGGGGGAGATTTTAAGGGTTTTTTATTTTCTGCAGGAGTTCCAGAAACTGTATCGGACCAAGATTTTAAGGAATTATTTGATGGAATTGAAGATGCATTAAAACATTATGGTGGATTTTTAATTGGTGGTGACCTCTCAAGAAGTAAAAATATAGTTCTTTCAGGTTTTGCAGTTGGAGAGGCTGAAAAACCTATTTTAAGGAAAGGTGCACAGGCAGGCGATTTAATTTTCATAACGTCTTACCTTGGTCTTTCATCAGCTGGTTTAAATCTTCTAAACAATCTTTCTGATGATGAAAAAAGATTTATAAAATCAATTAGAAATTTCAAAAATTGCAAGGAATATCCTGATAGACTCTTAAAATTTAAGGGCATCAATGAAATTTTAGAGAGACACCTTATGCCTATTGCAAGAAAACCTGATAAATTCAAACATATTGCAAAGGCTATGATGGATATAAGTGATGGATTGCTTATTGATTTACATAGACTTTGTGAGGAAAATAAGGTTGGAGCAGAAATTTATTTAGATCAACTTCCTATTCATCCAGCGATTACAAAAATTGCAGATTATTTAAATATTGAACCTATGAACCCCATACTCTCTGGTGGTGAGGATTATGAGCTTCTTGTTATATCTGATAGGCAGGATGCTAAAGAGTTTGGTTTGATTCCTGTGGGGAGAATAGTTGAAGAAAAAGGTATATATCTGATAGATCCTCAGAGAGGCAAAATTCCTACAAAGCCAGAAGGTTGGCAGCATTTTCAATAATGAAAAATTTTACAGTAATCACTCTCGGATGTCCCAAAAACACTGTAGACTCACGCCATTTAATTGATGCATTAACAAAAGAAGGATTTTATTATGTGGAGGAGTTTAAAAAAGCAGATTTTGTTTTCATAAATACCTGCTGTTTTATAAATGATGCAAAAGAAGAATCAATTGATGAAATTTTAACAGCAGCAAAGTTTAAAATTGACAGAAAACTTATTGTTTTTGGATGTCTTTCAAAAAGATATGGAAAAGAATTGGAAAAAGAGATACCTGAAATTGATGCAGTTTTCGGTGTTGACGAAAAGGATAAAATAATAGACTATATTAAACAATTCAGCAAAAACTCTAATTTTATATCTCAAAATTTTCAATATACTGTAGAACCACCAAGCTATAGATATATAAAAATTGCTGAGGGATGTAGCAGAAGATGCAGTTTCTGTATAATTCCAGATGTTCGTGGTCCTTTTAGAAGTTTAAATCCTGAAGAGATACTTAAAGAAGTAGAGAATTTTGTTCATTCAGGAATAAAAGAGTTTATTTTGGTTGCTCAGGATATCACACAGTATGGTAAAGATTTGAAAGGATATACTTTGAAAAGACTTCTTAAAGATTTATGTTCTATAAAAGGAGATTTCTGGATAAGGCTTCTTTATCTTTATCCATCTGATATTGATGAAAATTTAATAGAAACAATTGCTGATGAAGAAAAAATCGTCAAATATCTTGATATTCCTATGCAACACAGTGAAGAAAGAATTCTCCGATTAATGGGAAGGAGAGGAACAAAAAAGGAGTATCTAAAAAAGATAAAACAAATTAGACAAGCAATACCGGAAGTTACCTTAAGAAGCACTTTTATTGTTGGCTTTCCTACAGAAACAGAAGAAGAGTTTCAAAGACTTGTTGACTTTATAGAAGAAGTTCAGTTTGACAGGCTTGGAGTATTTAAATACTCAAAAGAGGAAGGAACTAAGGCTTATAGTTTAAAGGGACAGATTCCTGAAAATGTTAAAAATAGAAGATATAATGAGATTATGGCAAGACAGGCAGTTATATCTCTTGAAAAAAACCGAGCACTTATTGGGAAAAAATATGAGGCATTGATAGATTATATTGATGCTGATATTGCAATAGCAAGGCTTTATTGTCATGCTCCAGAAATAGATGGTGTGGTAATATTAGAAAATACAGCAGATTTGAAAGCAGGAGAAAAAGTAACTATACTTATAACTGAAGGCTATGAATACGATGTGAAAGGAGTTATTGTTTAGTGAAAAAATATTTAATTCCTTTGATTCTTTTTATTATGACTATTTTTACAACTCTTTTTGCAGGAGCACTTCAGCAGGGGATTAATCTGTTTAAAGAGCCAATGAGGCTATGGGAAGGTTATCCATTTTCAATAAGTATAATGACAATTTTACTTGGACATGAGATGGGTCATTACTTTGCATCAAAAGCTCACAGAACAAAAGCAACATTGCCATATTTTATTCCTGCTCCTTCAATAATAGGAACTTTCGGAGCTTTTATAAAGATGAAATCACCTATTCTTACAAGAAAAGCACTTATTGACATAGGAGCAACAGGTCCGATAGTAGGCTTTATTTTATCTCTAATTGCTTGCATCATAGGGCTTAAAATGTCAAAAATCATTCCTTTAACTTATGGAGAAGATATGTTCATGCTTGGAGACTCTATTCTTTTTTCTTTACTTGTTAAGTTTACTCTTGGCAATATTCCGGCAGGTCAGGATGTTCTTCTTCATTCTGTTGCCTTTGCTGGATGGATAGGACTATTTGTAACTTCAATGAATCTTTTACCTGTAGGACAACTTGACGGCGGTCATATTGCATATGCATTATTTGGAAAATGGCATTTCTATATCTCACGAACAATGCTTTTTTTTATCGCTGCTTTAGGAGTCTTTTACTGGTATGGATGGCTTGTATGGGCATTATTGCTTGTCTTTTTAGGTGTAGACCATCCACCTATATTAGTATGGGAAAGTAGATTATCATTAAGTAGAAGAATTGTAGGAATATTGTCTTTTATTATTTTCCTATTGACCTTTACTCCTACACCTTTCAACTTTTAGTTTATGCAAACCTATATTGATTATAGAAAAGCTCAGAAACCTCTTAATCTTGATAACTTTATAGTTGAAATCGGTTTTGGTTCAGGGGATTTTTTAATCGCACTTGCTGAGAGAAACAGAGAGGAGATATTTTTCGGAATTGAAAAATCATGGATACCTGTTAACAAACTTTTAAAAAAATGTAAACTCAGAGAAATCAATAATATTTATTGTACACGGCTTGATGCTTACTGGGCATTTCAGCTTTTGTTCAAAGACAAAAGCGTCAAAATGATAATAATGAACTATCCAGACCCTTGGTTTAAAAAATCTCATGTTGAAAAAAGACTTACAAAAAGAGAGAATCTTTTTATTTATGCAAAAAAACTCATTCCCAATGGTGAAATTAAGATAAGAACAGATGATTATCCCTTTGTTGAGTTTACCTTACAAGAGAGTAATTTTCTGAAATGCTTTTCCACCAGTATTTCAAATCCCTCTATCAATGAGCCCTTAACAAAATATGAAAAAAAATGGCTTTCAATGGGCAAAAGTATATGGGATATTGTTCTTAAAAAAGAAAAAGAACCAGCACTTATAGAAGTCAAAAAAATTACGGAGGTGAAGGAGTTGTTTCCTGTAAAAGTATTCAATAAAGAATTGAATATTAATGCAATATCTCATAAGGAATTTAAGATTGAAGAGGGCTTATATTTAAAGTGTTTTTCTGTATGGAAAAGAAATCAGGATTATGCTATAGAAGTAGTTCTTTCAGAAAAGGATTTTCTTCAGGCTTTTCTTATAACTGCTAAAAAGAAAGATGAATACTTTATAATAGATGTATCTCAATTCAGTGAAATTTTAAAAACTGAAGGTGTGCAGAAGACATTAAATTTTTTAGCTAATTTATTTGTGGAGGCATTATGAAGAAAAAAATTATTGTATGCGTGCAACAGGACATCAAAAACACTATTAACTGGGCATTAAAAGACCTTCCGGTTGTTTCTGCTCAATATTTTGACCATATCTATCAAGTTGAGAAACTTTTTGCAGGAGAAACAGATTTTTGTGGAATAGTAATAGATTCAAAAATTGATAATGAAAGTTCAATTCCTTTTTTGCAGACAATTAGAGACAAATCCAAAATAAAAATTCTTCTTATAATTTCAGCTGATACTCCAAAGCAGGAAATATTAAAACTTATTCAGGACAGAATGGTTGATAATGTTATTATAAGACCCTTTAATGCAAATCAAATGGTTGATGCCGTTGCAAAAATATGCGGAATAGAAAGACCATCTGAAAAACCATGGTATATGTATACAAAGCCTCAGTAATTTTGCTATAATTTTTTGCTATGGAAAATAAAATCAACTTTGAAGAAAAACTGGAAGAAGCAAATCTACTTCTTAGATATAGAGAGTTTGAAGAAGCCTGTAAAATTTATGATGAGTTATTAAATGAAAACTATCAATCTCCTGAACTCTACAATAATTATGGTCTTGCACTTTTTTATCTTGATAAATTTAATGAAGCTGTAGAAAAATTCCAAAAAGCAATTGAAATTGACACTTCTTTTGCCTTAGCTTACGCAAACATGGGGCTTGTTTATTTAAATAAGGCTGAATATGAAAAGGCAGAACAATTTTTTTTGCAAGCACTTGAAAGAGACCCTGAAAATCCTGAAACACACTATAATATTGCAGTAACATATTATAGACTAAATAAAAAAACCGACGCATTGAAACACTATGAAGCATTTCTTGGTGTTTCAGGAGATGATTACGGAAAATTAAAAGAAAGCGTTCAAAAAATTATTGCTCAGATTAAATCTATTCAAAAAGAAGAGGGTTCTCAAGTATAAATTTCTGAACTATCTCCGCAGCATTTTTAACTTCTTTAGTTATTAAAAGTTCAGTTCTATCAGTAACTATGTTGCTAATACTTCTTATCTCAGTAACAGGAATATTATAAAGTTGACCAACTTTTGCTATAGCAGCGCCTTCCATATTTTCACATATAGCACCGAATTTTTTCTCAAGAAAATTTGCTCTTTTTAGATTTCCAGTGCAGGCTGAAACAGTGAGAAATGTTCCTTTTTTATAATTTTGTAATGAAGTAGGTATATGAAGGGGAAATTCCTGATAATCCATAAAAAGAAAAGAATTTTCACCAGTTTCACAATTGATTAATAGCCCTTGATCTGCTTCTATCTCCTTTTCAGCAACGGCAATATCACCAATATCAAGTCCAGAGGATGGATACGCTCCCGCTATTCCTGAGATAATTGCTTTATTTATGGGAAAGTTTTCAAATGCAAGGATTGATGCAATTGAAGCATTTATTTTCCCGATTCCTGATATACATAAGAGTATTTCATGCTTTTGTATTTTACCCTTTATAAAAGAAACTTTTTTTAAAACAAAACTTGATTTATTCTTTAATCTATCAAAAATTATCTCACACTCAATCGGAGTTGCAAAAAACAGTGCTATCAATTTATTTTGCTCTTTCAAGAAGTGATGGGTGAAGTGTTTGTTGTATTTTTTTAATTAAAATTTTAAATCTTCGTTCCATGCTTATCATTTTTGATTTTCTAACCATATTTAACCTCCACAAAATGCTGGATTATAATAGCAAATTAAATTGATTTACTTCAATTTTTAATCTTTGTAATTCTTCTTTTGAATATCCAGAAAAAAGTTCTGAAAAAATTGTATTATTGGTTAAAAGAGGATCCAAATCATCAGGGATAACTCCTTTTTTGACAAGTTCATCCCAGTAATAAGTTCCTTTTATAGGAGAAAACTCTGTTAAATGTATTCTAACTTTTAGTTTTTTCAGAAAATCAACCCCAACTCTTACTTCATCAAGGCTTTGTTCTGGCAATCCATACATTATATAAACACCTATATCTTGAGATAAAAATCCTGCTTCCTTAAGATAAAAAACTGCTTTTTCAAGTTCTTCATTAGTTACCTTTCCACCTGTTTCAATCTGTCTTTTAATATTTACGGTCTCAAGGCTCAATCTCAATGTTTTAAATCCAGCTTTTTTCATCAATTGAGCAACATTTTTATTAATAAATCTTGCATGAAGTCCATTTGGAGTATGAAACCTCAATTGAAAGTTTCTCTTGATTATTTCTCTAAGTAAGGGCTCTAAGTGTGTTTCAGATTTATAAAGCAATGCGTCATCATAAAAAGCAAAATCTCTTACACCCATATTATAGAGTTCTTCTATTTCATTGATAACTTCTTCTATTTTTCTTTGCTCAAATGATTTATATATGAGGGAAGATGCACAATAGTGACATCTAAACGGACATCCAGTAGAAGTTAATATGGGAGCATAGGGTATTTTATTGTAAAAACCTAACTGCCACCAGAATTTAGATTGTTCTCTGACTCTTTTAAGTTTGATTCCGAAATTACTGATATTATCAATCAGTCTATCTTCTATCTGTCCTGTATATATAGAATCAGCATTTATTTTTTCCTTTGCATGTTCCTTATAAAGTGTTGCATAAATTCCTCCGATAACTATTGGAATATTAGGGAACTTTTCCCTGATGATATTTACAACTTCATTTACTCCATACCACCAATAAGCCATTATTGATGTAATTAAAATCAAATCTACATGAGAAATCTCTTTTAGTTTATCTATGAACTCATCAAGACTAATTCCATATCTTTTATATTTTTTGGGAATATTTCTGAGAATATCAGGCTTTTCAACAATCTGATAACTATACTTTCCAGTTCCATATTTTTTAACTATAAATGAGTCACAGCAGTCAATGAAAAAAAGTTTTAGATTAAATTGACTTAAAAACTCAGCAACTTTGAGTAAGCCAAGAGGTCTTGCCCAGAAATTATAGGCAGCAAAATCATAAATCCATGGATTAATGAGTAAAACTCTGTAAGTCACGACAGTTTTCTAAAAGCAACAATAAATCCTGTATGTGCCACCATTCTTAATGCAGGCCTCAGGCTTAAACCTTCTTTTTCCCACTTTCTTTCAAGAAGTTCAAATATACCAATTTTATAGAGGCGGTCATAAAATTTTTTATCAAACTCTTCCATTAAACTATAAATCTGAAGAACTGTTGTGAGATAGCAGCCAATAATGCCTCCTGGTTTCAAAACATCTATAACTTTATCAAGAAAAAGCCATGGTTCTGTAAGGTCAAGAATTACTCTGTCAAAATCCTTTTCATCTATTCCTTCAGAAATATCTTTATTTTCAAGGGTTAATTCTCCGTATGATTTGTTCTTCATAAATTTTTCAATATTTACTTTTGCTGTTTCATGGAAATCTTTTCTCTTCTCATAAGATACTATTTTCCCGCTTTCGCCCACTGCTCTTAAAAGATATAAAGTCAGTGCTCCAGAACCTGTTCCTGCTTCAAAAACTTTTGCTCCTGGAAAAATATCAAGAAGAGTTATAATTCTTGATATATCCTTCGGATAGATAATCTGAGCACCTCTTTTCATTTTAAGTATATATTCTTCAAGAGTAGGTTTAAAAACATAAAGTTTTTCTCCCATAGAAGAGAAAACTTTAAGTCCGTCATTTTTACCAATAATATCATTAAATTGCACGTATCCTTTATGAAAGGAAAAGGTGGCATCTTTTTTTAAACTAACAAGATACTTTCTACCTTTTGAATCTATGAGGAGTGCTAAATCTTCTTCTTTGAATATTGACAAACTTAACCTCCAATAAAAAAGCGGGCGACGGGATTCGAACCCGCGACCTTCAGCTTGGGAAGCTGACACTCTCCCGCTGAGTTACGCCCGCAAAGTGCTATAAATTTTTATAGCATTGTAGATTAAAATATGTCAATTAGTAAACTTCTCTGTTGATTATGTTAATTTTATTAAAATTTGGTAAGATAAAAATAAATGGAAGCTGAGTCGTTAATAAAATCAGTTTTTAATAGTCCAACGTTTGGTTCTGTATCTTTTGAGCAAGTCTTTGAGAAAATAATAGAATTTGTCAAAGAAGAACCAGACAAAAAATATAGCCTGATTGTAGGCAGTGATTCTTTCCCCGGAGAAGAGACCATATTTGTGACAGCAATAATAATTCATCGTAAAGGTTCAGGGGGTAGATATTTCTATAGAAAACTTAAATATGAAAAAATGGACAATTTAAAATTAAGAATATTTACCGAAGCCTCTTTAAGTTTGGAAATTGCTGAAGCTTTGAAAAAAAAGCTTTCTGAAAATGGTGTTTCCCGTTTACCAGTAGAGATACATCTTGATGTGGGGAAAAATGGAGCAACAAGAAGTTTGGTAAAAGAAGTCATAAAAATGATTATAGGTTCGGGTTATATAGCAGTAACTAAACCTGATTCCTTCGGAGCTTCAAAAGTAGCAGATAGACACACAAATTAAAAGCCGGGAATGGGATTTGAACCCACGACCGGTCGATTACGAATCGACTGCTCTACCGCTGAGCTATCCCGGCTTTCTTTATATTTTATCAAACTCTTGTTTAAAGTAGCGATAAGTCTCTTCATCAAAAAGGCAAAATTCTATAGTTTCAAGGGAAGTTGACTGACTCTTTAAATATTCAGCTACTGTTGTAACAAGAATCTTAGCTACCATGCTTTTTGGACATCCATAAATACCAGAGCTTATGGCAGGAAAAGAAATGCTTTTCAATTGGTATTCTTCTGCTTTTCTGAGACTACTCAATACAGCACTTTTCAATTTATTCTCTTCATCTCCTTCACCCCATTTAGGTCCTACAGCATGGATAACATATTTTGTCTTCAAAGAGCCAGCAGATGTTATTGCTGCTGAGCCTGTTGGAACAAAACCTATTCTATCACTTTCTTCCTGTATTATATACCCTCCTTTTCGCACAATTGCTCCAGCAACCCCTCCTCCATGTTTAAGATAATTATTCGCAGCATTTACTATAGCATCTGTATTTCTTTCTGTTATGTCTCCAACAATTATTCTCATAATTTTATTGTTTATCTTTTTTTCATCCATAAAACACCTCCTCCTATAATATACCAAGATTGTACTGCACCCCATTTTTGAGGACACTTTTAAATCTTCCAATTTGTAGAGCCTCATGCAACATTTCTCTGCTGCTCCCTGTAGTATTTTAACTCATACTCCTCTGGTGATAAATATCCTAAAGCACTGTGCACATAAAGCTTGTTGTAACAATTCGTTATCCAGTCCTCTATCCTTTCTCTGGCTTCATCAAGGCTTCTAAACTCATTTAGCCATATCAATTCCTCTTTTATCGTCCTTATTACCCTCTCAGTGTCAGCATTCCCTTTAGGATTGTCATAAGATGTAAATATTTGCTCTATTCCAAGCACTGCCATTTCCTTCATAAATGCTCGGCTTGTTGGTTGACTGCCATTATCACTAACAAGCTTTAATCCTCTGCCTCTTACTCCTTCTTTAAATTCAGAAACCAATCCCTTATCCAATGCAGACTTCCATTCAGCTGTCCTTCCCCTTAATGATATCTCCCAACCCACTATTTTCTTAGTATACCAGTCAAGCACCACTACTAAATATGCCCATCCAATACAAGGTATCATAAATTTGGTCATGTCAATTCCCCAGATTTCTTTCGGTCTTTGAGTTCTGGGCTTTCTCCCCTCAGCTTTCCTCTTAGCTTTATGAACTGTCTGGCTTGCAAGTAAGCTATGCTCCTTCATTATCTTGCTTACTGTCTTATGATTAATCAGAACTCCTTCCCTGTGCCTTAACCATGCTGTCACTCTCCTGTATCCCCAAAATGGATGCTCACTTTTTATAGCTTTTATTTTCTCTAATATCTCTATCTCATTTATTTTCTTCGGTTTTTCAATCTCTCTGAGATTAATAAAACTATAATACCTGCTTCTTGATAATCCCGATGCTTTACAAGACTCTTTCACTGTATAGCCTTCTTTGAGTAATTGCTTAACCAATTCTATTTTCTCCCTAACAGTTCTTCTGTTTTTTTTAATATCTCTATCTGGATTGCCTGTTTCCCTATGATTCTCTGAAGCTTGTCTATCTCTGCTCTGTAAATGCTTTCATCAGCACTACCACTGTTAAGTGCTTTTTTACCACCTTCCAAAAATTTGTCTCTCCAGCGATAATAAAGTCCTTGACTGATTTTATGTTCCCTACAGATGTCAGCTACAGATTTGACTCCTTTAATTCCTTCCAAAACTATCGCCATTTTTTCCTCTGCTGTCCATTTCCTTTGTTTCATTTATACTGCCCCCTATAAAGTCTTTTCTTTCTGCTTATGCAGAAAGTTTAACCTCTACTAATTGACTGTGTCCACTATTTAAGGGGTTCAGTATAGGATTCTTTACCAAGAATTAAGACAGGATTTACTCTATGATTTTCATCATTCCATTTGAAATTATCTTCAACGAATTCTTCATTAAATACTCTGATTGAAAGATTATTATTTTCTATATCTCTTTCTGTAATTTTTCCGTTATTAGTTTCAATAGTAAATTGAAGGTGGGGGTAATCTGGATGAGTTTTTTTTATCTCTAAACAATGAAAGAGTCTTGAAAGAGTTGTTTTGCCAGAGTAATTCCAACCATAAATAAAATTATATCTTTTAAAAACTTCACAGAATTGGCTATTCCATGAAAACCCTGAATAAGTTCCAAGATTTTTAATGTTTTCAATTTTTTTGAACATGCTAATTCTCCTCCTTATTCTTTTATTTTTCTCTCATATACACCTCCTTCACCAGTCCTTTTGTATTTCTTTCAATTATTTGTCCACTTCATTTTCGCTTATTTTAACATCAAAATTTTGCTTGGAGACATTATACTCGCTGTCAAAAATTTTTTCAAATATTTCTAAATACTCCAGGTGGGGGAATAATGATGAGAAGTAATCTTGATATTAATTTGAAATATTTGAGTGTTTATCTCTACATTGAATTCCTGCTGATTTCTTAAACCTGAACTTCACTTTTTTAAGACTGCCATCATTAGATCAGGAAGCAGTCCTTTTTATCTCAAATCCTTTTAAACCTTCAGGCTCTTCCCATATTATTTCAATATTGTCAACTCTGGCATGAGGTGGACCTTCTTTGCAACGTTGTATAGCAATAGAGATTTTCTCTTCTTCTCCTTCAAATACTGCTTCAACTCTTCCATCTCTCAGATTTCTAACCCAACCATTTAATCTGAGAGATAGAGCAATCTCTTCTGTAAAAGCTCTGTAAAAAACTCCCTGAACTCTGCCACTTATAAAAAGATGCGCTCTTTTCATTTTTTAGCTCCCTCAGTAACCTCTTAATGCTTTTAATCTTCTTTGAGCATCAGCTTCCCACCCACGTTTGCCGTCTGTAAGCTGAAGTGCTGTGGAAAGATTGTCAATTGCCTTTGTTCTGTTGCCTACTGCCTGATAGTTTACTCCTAAGTAATAATAAAGGTCTGCATTATCATTTATGAGATTCTTAGCTTTTTCAAGAGTGTTTATGCTCGCATTCCACTGCCCTATTTGGTTTTGAGCTACGCCTTTTATTAACATTGGTCTAAAATAGAGACTGTCAAGGGAAATAGCTCTGTCAGCATCAGAAATGGCTTCATTGTATTTTTTTAAATTTAGATTTACTAAGGCTCTGTAAGTATAGGCATAATTGCTTCCGTATCTTGCTATTGCTCTGTCAAGAAGATTTAATGCTTGAGTGTAATTGCGTGATTTAATGTATTTTTTAGCTTCCTCAACCATATCATAGGATTCTTTAGTTGATTTTAGGATTTCATGAACTCTATTAAACTCATTGCTATTTTGTTTTAGTCTTTGAGAATCTGGATACTGCTGAGCTATCATTTGTTGGACATTTTTTATTCTTGTATCTGGCAAAGGATGGGTGCTTAGCCACTCAACAGACATACCCCTTTCAAGAGTTTTGAATTTTTCAAACATTGTCACAAGACCCCAAGGATCATATCCTGACTGATAGGCAAATCTTACTCCCAGTGCATCAGCTTCGTTTTCTTGGTCACGGCTAAATTTCAATTGAAGTAATCCTGCGGAAATTTGAGCGACTGTCATGACTGCTGAGGCATAGTTACTGCCTTGTAAAGCTATCCCAAGAATGCTTACAAGAGCATTCATACCGAAACTCTTTTCAAGAAATTTAGCATGATGCCTTGCATTTATGTGTCCAAGTTCATGGGCTAAAACACCAACAAGTTCGCTTTCTCTTTCCATTTTGAGTATTATTCCTCTGGTAATGAACACAGGACCTCCGGGCAATGCAAAAGCATTGATTTCTGGCGAGTTTACAATATAAAACTGATACTCCACCTTTCTTGGAGTGACAGCCGCAATCCTTGCTCCGAGTTGTCTGATGTAATTTTGAACTTCTCTGTCAGGATACAAACCTTCGTTTTCGTTTATCCCGGATGGAACAACTTTCTGTCCTATCTCAATTTCTTGTTTGGTAGAAAGCAGAGTATAGGTTTTTTTGCCAGAGATTGGGTCAATTTCAGCAACACATGACAGGGATAAAAGAGAGATTAAAGCTATGATGAAAACTTTAAAAAATTTCTTCTTCATTTACAACCTCATTTTTAATCTTTCCAACAAGTTCTTGCAAAGCTGGAAAAACATCTGTGCGCAGTCTCCCAGCCACAAGCACTATCATTATATCATCTCCAACTTTTAGCTCTCCTTCATTTATCCATACTCTAACATCCACAATACCTTGTTTTGTTTTTATATCATGAATTATTTCATTGAGTTTTTTAGCATCATAGGAAAGTTTCATACCCTTAACAGGTTTTCCATCCTTTGAAGTTTCTCTAACGATTCCGTTATGAATAAGTATCATACCAGCAGATTTACTTTGAGGATTTTCTTTGATTTCTCTGAGCCAGTTGTCTATCATAATAATTTAGTTTAACAAAAATCTCTTTTTTGGTTAAGATATTTTTTGGCATAGAAGGTGGTTATCATACCTCGCAGACCCTTCGCCTACGGCTTAGGGCTGCTTCGCTTGGAATAACACCCCTGTCTATCATCCCGGAAGAAGCGGTATCTTTTCTGCCATTCCGAGGTATGCCTTTTCTGTCATCGTATATTAAATAATGGAGGTTAAAGATCGTGGTGATGGTTTACAATTATAGAGGAGGAGTAAAAGTGAAGGAGAGGAAGAGCGAGTTGTCATTGGTCATGCAAGACCGTTCGGAATGTTGCTCCCTCTCCTTGCGATTCCTGAACCTGAACGGGAACATCAGGTCTGGAACCTGTATTACTTACCACGATGATAGGTTAAAGGAAGTCCTCCTAAAAAATCAATATACTAATAAGGAGGGGTTTATAATGAGCACTTACAAAGTTTTTATAGGCATTGATGTATCAAAGAAGTATCTTAATGCAGCGATACTCAATGGAGACACTACAGTAACATTTAAGAGTTTATATTGTCCAGAGGAATTTGAGAAGGAATTGAATAGGCATTTGAAAGAGATAAAAAAATCGGAGTTACTAATTGTTATGGAGCATACAGGGGTCTATCATCTGAGATTGGCTCATTATCTGTATGAGAGTGGATATAATGTAGGAGTGATTAATCCTTATTCAATGAGGAAATTTTTTGAGGCAAAGGGCAAGAGAGCAAAGACAGACAAAGTAGACTCCATAGTGATAGCTGAGTATGGGAGGCAATTTTTTGATGGGAAGCTATATAGACCTAAGACAGAGGCTCAGAAGCAAATAGAAACTCGGTTGAGGTTACTTGATGATTTTCAGAAGCAGATAAACATGGTTAAGAATCAGAGGGAGGCATTGAGCCATGTTCCTATGGAGGGCATCAAGAAAGTGCTAAGGTATTATGATGGGATAATAAAGGCACTGAGCAGTAGCATGAAAAAAGTAGAGAAAGAAATACAGAAGCTTTGCAGGGAAAAATTTAAGAAGCAGTGGGAATTACTTGAGAGCATACCTGGGATAAGTGACAGAGCGATAAGTGTAGTAGTATCAATGCTTAGGGGATTTGAGGGGTTTAGCAGAGCGAAGGAAGTAGGGAGTTTTGTAGGGATATGTCCCTCGCCGTATGAGAGTGGAGATACAGTGAGGGGGAGGGGAAGCATAATGAAGAGGGGCAACAGTTATGTGAGGAAGGTTTTTTATATGTGTACACTGTCAGCGATAAGGGTGAATGTATATTGCAAGGGATTATATGAGAGATTATTGAAAAAAGGGAAGTCAAAGAAGTTGGCATTGGTGGCAGTGGGGCATAAGTTGCTCAGGCAGTGTTTTGGAGTATTGAGAAGTGGGAAAGAATTCAATCCCAGTTTGGTAAAAAGCACTTGACAAAAGAACACGGAACATTCCGAACGTAGTGAGGAATCTCCTCATGAGGAGACCCTTCGGCTTACGCCTCAGGGTGACAGAAAGGGTATACTGAACCCCTTAAATAGTGGACACAGTCAATTAGTAGAGGTTAAACTTTCTGCATAAGCAGAAAGAAAAGACTTTATAGGGGGCAGTATAAATGAAACAAAGGAAGTGGACAGCAGAAGAAAAAATGGCGATAGTTTTGGAAGGAATTAAAGGAGTCAAATCAGTAGCTGACATCTGCAGGGAGCACAAAATAAGTCAAGGACTTTATTATCGCTGGAGAGACAAATTTTTGGAAGGTGGTAAAAAAGCACTTAACAGTGGCAGTGCTGATGAAAGCATTTACAAAGCAGAGATAGACAAGCTTCAGAGAATCATAGGGAAACAGGCAATCCAGATAGAGATATTAAAAAAAACAGAAGAACTGTTAGGGAGAAAATAGAATTGGTTAAGCAATTTACGCAAAGAAGGCTATACAGTGAAAGAGTCTTGTAAAGCATTGGGATTGTCAAGAAGCAGGTATTATAGTTTTGTTAAATCCAGGGAGGCTGAAAAACCGAAGCGAATAAAAAATGTTTTAGAGTTAGTACTAAAAATAAAAGCTATAAAAGCAGAACATCCTTTTTGGGGATACCGGAGGGTGACTGCCTGGCTGAGACACAGAGAAGGAGTTTTTGTTAATCATAAGACAGTAAGAAAGATAATGAAAGAGCATGGATTACTTGTCAGCCAGATAGTTCACAGGGCTAAAAGGAAATCTGAGGGTAGAAAGCCCAGGGCGAACAGACCGAAAGAAATCTGGGGAATTGACATGACTAAATTTATGATACCTTGTATTGGATGGGCATATTTAATAGTGGTACTTGACTGGTATACGAAGAAAATAGTGGGCTTGGAGGTTTCATTAAGGGCAAGGACGGCTGAATGGATGGCTGCATTAGATAAGGCATTACAGGCTGAATTTCAAGACAGGATAAGAGGCAGTGGATTAAAGCTTGTAAGTGACAACGGCAGTCAGCCCACATCCAGGGCTTTTATGAGGGAAATGGCAGTGCTTGGAGTAGAGCAAATATTTACATCTTATGACAATCCTAAGGGAAATGCTGACACTGAGAGGGTAATAAGAACGATAAAAGAGGAATTGATATGGCTCAATGAGTTTAGGAGCCTTGATGAAGCCAGAGAGATGATAGAGGACTGGATAACGAATTGTTACAACAGGCTTTATGTGCACAGTGCTTTAGGATATTTATCACCAGAGGAGTATGAGTTAAAATACTACATGGAGCAGAAAAGAAATGTTGCATAAGGCTCTACAAATTGGAAGACTTAAAAGTGTCCTCAAAAATGGGGTGCAGTACAATCTTTAACAAATAAAGCTTCGGAGATAAGAAAAATTCTTAATATTACTAATCAACGAGAGTTTGATAAAACCTTACTCGGAAATAAAATAAATATTTTAGGTGAGAATTACAAAAAATATATATTAAATGATAAGGATTTAGAGACTAAATTAAATACTTATAGAAATGAAAGAGAATACAAAACTATTGATAACATTACAGTTCATTTAAAAGTAAATGAATTAACCAATAGGACTAATAATGTACTGAATAAAAAAATATCCGTACAACGAGTAATACAAAAATTAAGAGATAACCCTAAGTTGAATAATTGGGTCAGAGAGGGTATTGATTTACATAAAAACGAGAAACAGTGTCAATTTTGTGGGAACAATTTACCCGCTGATCTTTTTGATAGATTAAACAAGCATTTTTCAAAAGAATTTAATGAATTAATAGACGAGATAAATCTGCTTGAGAAAGAAATAAATGAATATAAAAATAACTTACAAAAAATTGAACTTCCTGACGAAGCAAGGTTTTATGAGGAATTCCATGATAATTATAGAATAAAGAAAGAAGAGTTGAAGAAATGTATAGAATCTATCAAAGAAGAAAAGATAACTTATTTGCTTAAGAAATTAAAAGAAAAAAGAAATAAGCCATTTGATGTTATTGATAAGATATCTTTAGGAAATATTGAAGATGAGATAGATAGCATACTGAAAGAAGTAAATAATTTAATAAATCAAAATAACAAAAAAATTCAAGGACTATCTGAAGAAAAAAATAAGATTAAACAAGAATTACTTAATCACTATTCTGCATTGGCGATTCACGACTTGGATTATCTTAATAAGAAAATAGAAATAGAGAAGTTAACTAAAGAGTTAACTAATAAAAATATAGAAATGGAATTAATTACTAAAGAAATTGATAAATTTAAAAATGAAATAATTAGATCAAATATTGGAGCAGATAAAATTAATAAATATTTAAAAACTTTCTTCTCAGATGATCAGCTTTATTTAAAAGCACTGAATGATGGCACTTATCAAATTTATAGAAATGAAAATATTGCTAAAAATTTAAGTACAGGTGAGAAAAACATTATAGCTTTAATCTACTTCATAACTAAATTAGAGGAAACCAGTTTTAATATTAATGATTCAATAATATTTATTGATGATCCGGTGTCAAGTTTGGATAGTAATCATACTTTCAAAGTATATGGTTTTTTAAGCGAAAAAGTTTTGAATTGTAAACAATTATTTATTACAACCCACAATTTTGATTTTTTTAATTTAATAAAAGATTTGATTAAAAGTGATCCTGTAGGGACAATAAACAGACAAACTAAAGAGCAAAAAGAAAATTTTTATTTAATAAAGAAGGTATGCATTAATAACCAAAGATGCTCAATAATTGAAAATCTGCCTGTTATTCTGAAAAGATTTAAATCTGAATACAATTATTTATTCAGCATTCTTGAAGATTTTAAAGGATTAGAAGATAAATCAAGTTTTGAATTACTTTATCTTCTACCCAATATAGCCAGACGATTTATAGAAGCGTATTTATTTTATAAGTACCCTGATGGTAAAAAATTTAAAGATAAATGTAACAAATTTTTTACTAATTGTGAAGAAACAACAAAAAAATCTACACTCAAAGTTTTGGATGAATATTCACATGAAGAAAATCCAGAGCATATACAAAAATTCCCTGATATCAATGAAGTAGAAACTTGTGTAATAACAATTTTAACTCAATTACAGAATAAAGATAGAGAACATTATAATGCTTTGTGTGAGTCATTGATAAATTAATATTTTGCAAATTGAAATAAAATGTTATCAGGACAGATGTTGTTTAAAATTTAGGATTAAATCTTGGAGGTTTTGGTTATGACTACACGACTAATTATAGAATGTGAGGAAAAGTGTCTTCATGATTTAGAAGATATAGCCACTTTTCTTAAAGACCTTGTTTATCTTCATGATAGATTAGCGCTTCTTGCCCCTTATAATCTTGAAAACCTTAAGACATTTGAAAATATCTATGTTTCTGATTATTTTTATAGGAGATTCACTCGCCCTTTGTCAGAAGCCGATAAATTAAAGGTTTATCATATTCATTTACATTCTCCTTTATCAATTGAATTGGCTTTAGGCATTGCAATAGGGTTTCCAGCCGCTGCAAAGGCATTTGTTGAATTTATAAAAATAATTAGAGATTGGGAATATGATAAAGAAATGAAACAATTAGAAGTTATGAAATTAAAACTTGATATAGCCGAAAAAATCAAAGACTATAAAGATGAATTAGGCATTGCTAACATTGACAAAATAAGTCCTCAATTGAAAAAAGAACAAATTATTGAATTATTAGAAAAAGATGTCATAAGGCTAAC
This sequence comes from Thermodesulfovibrio yellowstonii DSM 11347, assembly GCF_000020985.1. NCBI lineage: Bacteria > Pseudomonadati > Nitrospirota > Thermodesulfovibrionia > Thermodesulfovibrionales > Thermodesulfovibrionaceae > Thermodesulfovibrio > Thermodesulfovibrio yellowstonii. The sequence goes on along the minus strand of NC_011296.1, from coordinate 811,051 downwards.
ACGGTATGAGGTAAAGATTAAAGAGGTGAGTATTAAAAACCCTCATAGATAATAAAAAGTTTGATTTTGAAAATTATCATGAGAATCTTCAATTTAAATGCTTGTTCAATGGGGAAAAAAGTTGTAAAATAAGGAAGGAAATTTATGAGCAAAATAGATATTAATAAAGAAATTTTAATATGGGCAATTAATAGAAGCGGGCTAAACCTGGATATTATAAAGAAAAAATTTCCCAAAATTGATAAATGGCTTAATGATGAAGATAAACCTACCATTAAGCAGGCAGAACAGCTTGCTAAGATGCTTTATATACCATTCGGAATGTTTTTCACTCGCGCTCTACCTGAAGATGAAATCACAATTCCATTTTTTAGAACAAAAGGAGAACAAAGGAAATTAAGCCCTGAACTGATTGATACAATTCACATTATTAAACAAAGACAGGATTGGATTAAAGAATACTTTTTACAAACAGGTAATGAACCCCTTGATTTTGTAGGAACGGTTAGTCTGGAAGATGACATTAACGATGTATCAGCTAAAATCAAAAATAGATTAGGTTTAAAAGAAAATTGGGCAGCGGTTTTCAATACATGGCAACATGCATTCAATTATTTTAAAGAAGCTGTAGAAGAGATAGGTATTTTTGTGATTATTAATGGAATAGTTGGTAATAATACTCGCAGGAAACTGGATGTTCAGGAGTTCAGGGGATTTGTTATTACTGATAAACTTGCTCCGTTTGTTTTCATAAATGGACAAGATGCCAGAGCAGCACAAATTTTTACTCTTGCTCATGAATTGGTGCATGTCTGGCTTGGCAAAAGTGCTATTTTTGACTTAAGAGAGTTGCTTCCAGCAGATGATAAAACTGAACAATTTTGTGACCGTGTTGCTGCAGAATTTTTAGTTCCTCAAAATGCTATTAGGGATATATGGGAAACCTATAAGGATGATGAAGATAAATATCAGAAACTTGCAAAGCATTTCAAAGTTAGTGAATTGGTTATAGCACGCAGAGCATTAGATATAAATTTGATTAATAAAGAACAATTTTTGAATTTCTATAAATACTATTTAAATAAAGAAAGAATTAAGTATAAAGGTGGGGATTTTTATTTGGTGCAGTTACAAAGGGTGGGAAAAAAATTTGGTCAAATTGTATACCTCGCTGTTAAAGAAGGGGCTCTTTTATATAGAGAAGCCTATAAATTAACAGGATTATATGGTGAGATTTACGAGAAATTTACGAAGAAATTATTTGAAGGAAAAACTGAGTGGATAGAGAAGAAACTTACCTTTTAGATGCAAATGTATTCATAGAAGCAGCAAGACGCTATTATGCTTTTGATATTGCTCCACCTTTTTGGAAAGCATTATCAGAATTTGCTGAAAAAGGTAAATTAATCAGCATTGATAGAGTTAAAAATGAACTCCTGAGAGGTAAAGATGAGTTATCTAAATGGGCAAAGGGAAGTTTTTTTGAATGGTTTAAATCAACAGATGACGATTTTATTCTAACAAGTTATAGAAGAGTTATAGAATGGGCAGAAAATCATTCACAATTTACTCAAGAAGCCAAAAAAGAATTTTATGATGCTGAAAATGCAGATGCATGGCTTGTTGCATATGCTTTAAGTAACAGAAATATAATAGTCACACATGAAGTCTATAAACCCGATGTTAAAAAGGAGATACCTATCCCAAATATTTGTAGGGATTTTAGAATAGAATATATAGATACATTTGAGATGTTAAGAAGGTTGAATTTCAAATTTAAATAAAAAATTTCTGAAATCAGTTAAGCAACATCTCATCTGCGGAGATAAAATAGTGGAACAATACAAGAGTTGAACATATCGAATCCCTCCAAGACAGATGAAAAATTTGTAAAGAAAGACTGCTTGACTAAACTGAATATTTAAGGTTTTAATAAATGTTATGAAAATTTTGTTTAAATTTCTTATCATTACTGCTATTGTTTCTCTGCTTCTCAGTTGTGGTGGGAAAGAAGCTGTTAAAAAAGAAGAGTTTGATCCCGTTGTTTATTTAAAAAAAGCTGATGAACTTGTCAGTAAAAAAGAGTATGAAGAAGCAAGAAAGCTTCTCCTTGAAATAAAAAACAGGGAATCAGCTAAGGAATATGCACCTCTTGCCCAGCTTAAGATAGCTGATTCATATTTAAAAGAAGATGAACCTGAGCTGGCAATTACTGAATATAGAAGGTTTATAGAGCTTTACCCTGAATCTACTTATGCTCCCTATGCCCAATATAGTATTGGAATGGCATATTTTAGACAAATAGAAGGACCTGAAAGAGGTGCTGGAACAGCCCAAAAAGCACTAAATGAATTTTTAAAACTTGAAAAAATGTATCCAAGACATCCCTATGGGGATATTCTTCCTTTAAGAATTCAAAAATGTAGAAATATTATAGCAGAAGGGGAGCTTATAATTGGCAAGTTTTATCATAAAAAAGGTTCTTACACGGCTGCTATTGGAAGATTTGAAGGAATTGTTAAAAACTATCCAGATTTCAAAAATCTGGATGAAACTCTTTATTTGCTTGTAGATTCATACAAAAATCTTAATATGTTAGACAAAGCAAAGCAATATTTAAAACTTTTAAAAGAAAAATTTCCAGATAGCCAGTTTGCAAAAAAGGCAGAAGGATTCAGATTTCAATAAATGGCTAAGCTTTTCCCCATTCTTGCAGACATAAAAGGTAAAAAATGTGTTGTTATTGGTGGCGGAACTGTTGCTGAAAGAAAGATAAAAGCTCTGCTTAAATACGGAGCTAACATAACATTAATAAGTCCTGAAATTAGTAACAACCTCAAAGAAATAGTTCAAAAAGGGAAAATAGATTACATAAAAACTGAATACAAAAAAGAAAACATTAAAGATGCTTTTTTAGTAATAGCTGCTACATCAAATGAAAAATTAAATGCTCAGATAACAAAAGATGCTAAATTCTTGGTAAATTGTGTTAGCGGGCAATCTAATCTGAATACTAACGGGTTACTCTATAATGTTCCAGCAATTCTCCATAAAGGAGACTTAACCATTGCTGTTTCAACTGAGTTTCCAGCATTGAGTAGAATTATAAGGGACGAAATCTCAAAATTATATGGCAGAGAATTTGCATTATATTTAAAATATCTTAAAAAACTTAGGAAGGAAATTCAGAAGACAATCCCTGATATTAAAAGAAGACAGACAATTTTTAGGAAAATTGCATCAAAGAAAATTGTGTCAATTTTGAAACAGTATGGTTTTAAAGAAGCTAAAAAGGAGATTGAAAAAATAATAGATGAAGTTTAAAGTCGCAGTTATTGGTGCAGGATATTTTGGTCAACGACATATTAAATTACTTGCTCAAATGCCTGATGTTGAGATTGTTGGTATTGCAGATAAAGATATTGTAAAAGCTAAAGAAATTGCGCAGCAGTATAACTTAAAATATTGCTCTGACTATAAAGATTTATTAAAACCAGCTCAAATATTTTTCGTTGTAACTCCAACCATTACTCATTTTGATATAGGAATAGAATTAATAAATGAAGGGAAAGCTATTTTTATAGAAAAACCTTTAACCGAAAAACCTGTTTTTGCAGAAAAACTTCTCAATGAAGCAAGAAAAAAGAATGTAATAATTCAAGCTGGATTAATAGAAAGATACAATCCTGTAATAAAAACTCTTGTTGAACATCTAAAAAATCCTGTTTTTATTGAGGCAGAGAGAGTATCTCCTTTTCTTGGCAGAGCAACTGATACTGACGTTACCTATGACCTTATGATACATGACATTGATTTAATATGGATGTTACTTAAAAACTTAGGAAATTTTAAATTAAAGGATTTAAAAGCCTTCAAACAGAACATGGTAACTTCAAAGATTGATTATGCTAATGTATGGATGGAGTTTGTTGATACTAATTGTAATGTTAAAGCTCATCTTACAGCAAGCAGGATTTCTTCTGTTTTCAATAGAAGAATATCCATTGTTCAGCAGAATAATGTTTTATATGCAGATTTGATAAATAAGACATTAACAGAGGTTGACAATACAGGGAAAGTTACTGAAATTCTTATAAAAAATAAAGATTCCCAGCCTCTATATGAGGAAATAAGAGATTTTTTAAATTCTGTAAAACAAAAAAAGCTTTCTCAATATGCACCATCCCCTGAGGAAATAATTGAAGTGATAGAAGTAATAGATAAGATAAACGGAGGGAAATAAGATTTATGAAACCATTTATTGACCTACAGGCACAATATGGAAACATCAAAGAGGAAATACTAAAATGTATAAATGAGATTCTTGAAAGCTCTCATTATATACTGGGTGAAAATGTAAAAACTTTTGAAGAAGAAGTTAAATCGTATCTTGGAGTATCTGAAGCCATTGGAGTCGCATCAGGAACAGACGCCCTTCATTTAGCCCTCAAAGCTTTAAATATTGGAAAAGGAGATGAAGTAATAACAACTCCCTTTACTTTTTTTGCAACAGTTGAGGCTATCCTTTATGTAGGAGCAAAACCTGTTTTTGTTGATATTGAAAAGGATACTTATAATATTGACCCTGAAAAAATTGAAGAAAAAATCACACCACACACAAAAGCTATTATTCCAGTTCATATATTTGGTGCACCGGCAGATATGTTGAAAATTAATGAAATTGCTCAAAAATATAGTTTAAAAGTAGTTGAAGATGCTGCGCAGGCATTTGGTGCGAGAATTGGCAATAAAAAAATTGGAAGTTTTGGAGATGTTGGTTGTTTTAGTTTTTATCCAAGCAAAAATCTGGGATGTTTTGGTGATGGTGGGATGGTTGTAACAGATAATGCGGAAATAGCACAAAAAATAAGAATACTCAGAAATCATGGTTCTCCCGGTAGATACATTCATGAAACAGTGGGTTTAAACTCAAGGCTTGATGAGATTCAGGCTGGAATTTTAAGAATAAAACTTAGATACATAGAAGAATATAATGAACAAAGACGAAAAAAAGCCTTTCTCTATACAAAACTTTTAAGTGATGCTGTAATCACACCCAAAGAAAAGGATAATAACTATCATGTATATCATCTTTATAGTATACGCTCAATTTTTAGAGATAAAATAAAAGAAACATTGGCAAACTATGATATTCCTTCAGTTATTTATTATCCTTTACCATTACATTTACAGAAAGCTGTAAGTTTTTTAGGATACAAAGAGGGAGATTTTCCTGTTTCAGAGGCTGTTTCAAGAGAGATTCTGTCTTTGCCAATATATCCTGAACTTCCAGATGATGAAGTTTATGAAATATCACAAATCATATTAAGATGCCTCCAAAACTCTTAATAGTTGCGGGAGAATCATCAGGAGAACTCTACGGTTCTTTGCTTGCTTCTTATCTGAAAGAAGACTTTGAACTTATTGGTTTAGGCGGAAAACATATGTCTCGGGCAGGGATTAAGCTTATTGGAGAAGTTACTCATTCTTTTGGAGTTCTTGAAGTAGTAAGTCAATTAAGAAAAATTAAAAAAAATATGGATGTTGCAATAAAAGCTTTGAAAGATGTTCAGGGAGTTATATTAATTGATTTTCCAGATTTTAATCTCAGGCTTGCAAAAAAAGCGAAACAATCCGGTAAAAAGGTTCTTTACTATGTAAGTCCTCAAATATGGGCATGGAGGAAGGGGAGACTAAATATTATTAAAAGAGTTGTAGATTACATGGCTGTTGTTTTACCCTTTGAAGAAGAGATATATAAAAAAGCAGGTATTCCAGCTCAGTTTGTAGGACATCCTATATTTGAAGCGATGATTGAAGAACTAAAATCTGATTCTGAAGATTTCATAATTCAAAATAAAAAATTATTGAAAGATAAATTTGGAATCAAACAGGATAATATAATTACTCTCATGCCTGGAAGCAGACCTTCTGAAATAAAGATGAAAATGCCCCTAATGTTGAGCCTGATAAACTACTTTGATAGACAGAAAACTCATTTTATAATACCAAAAGCTCCTAATGTTGAATTTAATGAAGAAACTCTTAAAAAGCTCACATCCTTTGGAAATGTTACAATCTTTAATGAACAATCCTACACAGCCCTTGCAATGAGTGATGCCGCAGTAATTACATCAGGCACATCAACTCTTCAAGCGACATTACTAAAGGTTCCAATGATAGTTATTTACAGAGTAAATCCCTTTTCTTACATAATTGGGAAAATGTTTATTAAAGGAGTCAAACATATTGCTTTGCCAAATGTAATAGCTGATTTTATGAATGTAGGAGACACAAGAGTTACAGAGTTTATTCAAAAAATTGATGTTGTAAAAATTGTAGAAAACATTAACCTGTTGCTTCATGATACTGATTATAGAGGAAAAATTATCAATTTTCTTGATAATATTAGAAGATATTTTATCAACAAAAAAGCATCAGAGAACGTTGCCGAAATATGCAAACAGCTTTTTTGATATACAATCTTTTATATTTAGTTGCATTAATATTTTTTCTCCCATTGGAATATTTTAAAAGACCTACCTTTTTAAGAAAAAGATGGATAAAAGAAAAATTTGGATTTTTAGAAGAAAAAGAACAAAATTTGCCTAAAATATGGATTCATGCAGTCTCAGTCGGAGAAGTAATTGCAGTATCAAGAATGATTAGAGAACTCTCTGAACATTATAAAATAATTCTAAGCACAATTACTGATACCGGACAAAAAGTGGCACAGGAGAGGTTTAAAGATTGCAATGTGAAAGTAGTTTATATGCCTTTTGATATTTCATGGGCTATTAACAGATTTTTAAAATATTTTAGTCCAGTGGCTATTATTCTTACTGAAACAGAACTCTGGCCTAATTTAATAAGAATTGCAAGCAAAACTACTCCTATAATCCTTGTAAATGGAAGGATGAGTGATAAGTCATTTAAAGGTTACTATAAAATTAAATTTTTTATAAAACATCTACTTAAAAAGCTAAGCCTTATATGTGTTCAGGAAAATTCATACAAGGAAAAATTTATAACTCTCGGTGCAGAGGAAGAAAAAATTCATGTTACAGGAAATATGAAATTTGATATTGAGCTAAAGACAATTAACTTTCCATGGGAAAATAATATCCCCCATCCTGTAATTCTTGCAGGAAGTACCCATGAACCTGAAGAGGAAATTATTTTAAATTCTTTTATAAGTCTCGGTATCAATGGAACTCTAATCATTGCACCAAGACATCCCGAGAGATTTGGTGAAGTTGAAACTCTGATAAATCGCAAAATTGCACAATCACTCACAAAGATTCAATTTTCAAAATTAAGTGAAATAAAATCATTCTTCAGCCCTCGGACATCAGCCTTAATTCTGCTTGTTGACCAGATGGGTATTCTTGGTTCACTCTACCGTATCTGTGACATTGCTGTTGTAGGTGGAAGTTTTATTCCACACGGTGGACAAAATCCTCTTGAACCTTCATACTGGAAAAAACCTATAATATGCGGTCCTTATATGCATAATTTCCCCTTTATTGAGGAATTCATAAAAGAAAAAGCCTGCTTAATGGCTGATAAAGACTCATTAATGAATGTTATGAGAGAGCTGGTGAAGAATTATGAACTTAGACAAACAATAGGCAATAAAGCTTATCAACTTTTTTTAAATAAATCAGGTGCTACAAAAAAAACTCTTAAACTACTTAAAAAATTCATCCCTTAGCAAGAGTTTCAAGCAATAAAAGTTTATCAATTTGTCCTATTACAATTAAGGTATCTCCCTCTTTAATCAAAGTCTGAGATGTAGGGTTGAATTTCATTCTTCCATCTGCTCTTTTTATTCCAAGTATAATTACTCCAATATCCCTCCCTATTCCACTCTGAGCAATTGTTTTCCCGATAAGAGTTGAACGGTGAGAAACTTCTATTTCCTCTATCTGAATTTCAATATGTTCAGAACGAGTTGCAAATTCAAGAAAATCAACAACAGTAGGTCTCAAAACAGTGTGGGCAATTCTTAATCCACCTATAAAATAGGGTGATACAACTTTATTTGCTCCTGCTCTTTTAAGTTTAGGCTCTGCTTCCTTATCAACTGCTCTTGCCACTATAAACATATTCGGGTTAAGCTCCCTTGCGCTCAAAACTACATAGAGATTTTCTGCATCAGATGGCAATACTGTAATAAGCCCAGCAGCCTTTTCAATACCTGCAGATTTTAAAACTTCGTCATGAGTGGCATCTCCTTCAACATATATAATATCTTCATCTTCAGGCAAATTAGTCTTATTTTTCTCAATAATTACAACAGGAATGTTGTTGGCTTTGAGTTCTTTAACTATAATACTACCCATTCTACCGTAGCCACAAATAACATAATGCCCTGATATGTTTTCAACTTTTTTTCTCATTTTTCTCTTTTTGAAAACCTCCTTTATTTCACCTTCAATTAATATTTTTGCTCCTACTGTCAGAGTATATGTAAAAACTCCGAATCCTGTAAGTATTAAAATAATAGTGAAAATTTTACCATTCTCATCAAGCTCTTTAACCTCTTTAAATCCAACTGTAGCGAGGGTAATTACTGTCATATAAAGTGCATCAATAAACCGCATATCCTCAATAATCATATATCCAAATGTGCCAAAAAGAAGGATACTCACAAGAAGAATGGATACAAAAACAAACTTTCTGTGAATAAGATTAACAATCGCTATATAAATTACTGGCAACATAGGCTGAAATAAATTATAGCACAATGGACATTCATTAGAGTTATACTATTTGTAGTAAACGTGCTGGAGCTAATCAAATCCTATATTAGCGATTATGATGCCCTTAAGGAAATTGCTGAAAGATGCCTTACTACTGAAAGGTGGAATGGCAATGTTCCCCTAATCTTACTTGATGCAGCAATTACATCTGTTGGAGTGAATTATTTTCAAGTAGTTGTTCCAAAGGTAAGAGAGTTTGAAAAAGAGTTTATAAAAACTGGAAAAGTCAATTCTCTGTCAAACTTAGCCAATTTTAACTATGAAGAAGCCTTCCACATATGGAAAAACAGGCGTTCATGGCAGGTTGCGAAGGAAATTGCTAAGTATCTGTCAACTCTATCGAACAACGATAAAGAAGCCTTAAGAACGTGGGCTAAAAGCTCATCTCTTTCAAACTGGAAATCCGACCCTATTGGAAAAATAAAGGGAGTTGGGTTGATAACCTATCAATACTTAAGAATGATGGGAGGCATTGACACAGTTATGCCAGATAAAATTGTAAAGAGAGTCATAAACGAAATCCTCATAAAAGCAGGCGAAAAACCTTTATATGATGATATAGCGTTCATTCATAAAGTTGAAACCCTTGCCAAACAGACAGGTTACCGTGAGGTAGAGCTATGCTTTATGACTTGGTTTAAAGATAATTCTGAAAGAATACCCCAGATGCCTTAAGTTTTAATTCTCTTCCCAACAATGTAAGCTTGTCCAAGAGATATGCAGGCATCGTTGCTGGGAACATTTACGTGATAAAGAGGTTTTATGCCAAGTTTTTTTAAAGCTTTTATGGTTTCCCTTATCAAATAGGCATTCTGGAACACTCCTCCACTTAAGCCAACTGCATCAAAGCCAAATTTTGCTCTGAAATGCTCTGTGAGCTCAAGGATAATTTTTACGATTGTATTGTGAAATTTCCATGAAATAAAGGAGATTCCTCGCTTACGCTCGGAATGACCAATCGGCTTGGCTTCAGATTTTAAAAAATCCTTTACAATCTCTCTAATCATTGGCTTGTAGTCTATAACTAAAGCCTCTCCCTCAAGGGAGTTCACTAATTCAAAGGGGTAGCAGTCCCTCTCAGAAAACTCCGTGCCCTGCTCTATTAGACTTTCAAGGGCTACTGCTGCCTCTGCTTCATGGGTGTTGTAATGGCATACACCAATCAGGGAAGAGACACCATCAAAAAGTCTTCCCATACCTGATGAAAGGGGACTGAATTGAAAAAGTCTCTTTATTTTAAGTATTTGCCTGATTTTTTCTTCTGAAACTACTTTATAAAGAGGCAGTTTCTTTATCAAATCCATATCCTCACCAAAAGTATCATCAATCAAAGAAAGAGCAATTCTTGAACATTCTTTTATAGCATTCTCACCTCCTGGAAGGCTTATAGGTTTTAGATAAGCAAGTCTCTGAAAATCCTTAACAGTGCAGTATAAAAACTCACTTCCCCAGATTGTGCCGTCTGTTCCATAGCCTGTGCCATCAAAGGCAATGCCAAAAAGCTCATTCAGTCCGTATTCTGCCATTAAGGAGGCAATATGGCAGTAGTGATGCTGAAGGGCAAAAGCAGGAATGCATTTTTTTTCAGCATACTCCTTTGCCCAGCTTGTTGAAAAATACATGGGATGAAGGTCATGCCCAACTGCCGATGGCTCTGTGCGATAAACGGATTTGAGATTGTTTAAAACCTCCTCATAAAACTCTATTGTTTCAAGGTTTTCCATATCACCAATATGCTGACTCATTATGGCATAGTCTGATTTTATCAGGGTAAAAGTATTCTTCAGGTCAGCACCAGCACCCATAACTTCGGGCAACTCCTCCGTTAAAGGTATTGCCTTTGGAACAAATCCCCTTGTCCTTCTTATGAAATAGATTTTGCCTTCAAGCTCTCTTACCACAGAGTCATCCACTCTCATGAATATTTCTCTGTTGTGTATGAGGAAAGCATCTGCCACATTGTTGAGTTTTTCAAGAGCCTCTTCATTTTTTGTAATAATCGGCTCTTCAGAGATGTTTCCACTTGTCATAACAAGGCAATCAAAATGAGGCTGAAGACTGAAGTCCGAGGTCCGAAGGGCTGAGTTGTCCTTGTAAGGCTGAGTAGTATCTGTTTTACTGTCATTCCGAGGAGCGTTAACGACGAGGAATCCCCTCCTACCCTCCTCTGTCATTCCGAGGAGTGAAAACGACGAGGAATCTCCTACTTTAGCTGGATAATAAAACAGCAAATAATGAAGTGGTGTGTACGGCAACATAAAGCCAAGATAGGCATTCTTTAGTGCTAATGCCTCTGGAAGATTGCACTGGGGCTTTTTTCTTAATAGAACTATAGGACGCATGAGAGATATAAGAATTTTTCTTTCCTCATCGCTTACAAAGCAGAATTTTTCAATAGCCTCAACAGAGGGAGACATGAGTGCAAAAGGCTTGTTGCTTCTTTTTTTTCTCTTCCGCAATTCTTTAACTGCCTCTTCATTTCTTGCATCACAGCAGAGATGAAAACCTCCGAGTCCTCTTATTGCTAAAATCTTACCTTCTTTTATGACCCTAATGGCTTCTGGAATTGGATTTTCAATTTCATTCAAAGCACTGCCTTCCTTTACAAAAAGCCTTACCTGAGGACCACAGACCGGGCATGCATTGGGCTGAGCATGAAATCTTCTGTTACTTGGGTCTTTGTATTCACTTAAACATTCAGGACACATTTTAAACACAGCCATCGTTGTGTTTGGTCTATCATAGGGAACTTTCATGGTGATTGTGTATCGGGGACCGCAGTTTGTGCAGTTTATGAAGGGATAGAGATATCTCCTGTCAGTAGGAGTAAAAAGCTCTCTCAGACAGTCTTCACATATGGAGACATCTTCTGAGACATGGGTAAATCCTGTTTCGTCAATACTTTCAATTATTTCAAAGGTTTTATAATTGTTTGGTGAAAGCTCAGTTTTTTTAATTGAGTAAATCTTAGCAAGCGGAGGAGGATTATTTTGAAGTTTACTAATAAACTCTTCAACTCTTTCACCCTCAATCTCAATTGTCACACCTTTTGAGGTATTTGTAACAAAGCCTTTTAGATTAAGATGTTGTGCAAGATTATAAACAAATGGTCTGAAGCCTACTCCCTGAACAACTCCCTTGATTTCAATATGAAGGCGTTTCATGTATTAGAATAACATTAACTCTCTTACAGGTGAGAAACTTTTTCTATGAATTGGGCAGGGACCGAATTTTTTCAGGGCATTTAGATGTTCTTTTGTGCCGTATCCCTTGTGTTTATCAAAACCATACATTGGATAGGCTTCATGATACTGCCTCATTATTCTATCCCTTGTTACTTTCGCTACAATGCTTGCAGAGGCTATTGAGGCGCTTTTCCGGTCTCCCTTTATTAGGGCTTTTTGGTCTACTTTTAATGCCGGTAACTCTACGGCATCTATTAATAAAAGCTCTATTTCTCTGCCGAGATTTTCAAATGCCTCCATCATTGCAAGACGAGTTGCTTCAAGAATATTAACTCTATCAATCAAATCTACATCAACTATGCCAATGCCTACAAAGGCATGCTTAATTATTTCTTGAAAAAGGCTTTCTCTTTGCTCATGACTGAGTTCCTTTGAATCCTTTATGCCTTCAATAAAAACACTATCCCTGAAACTTACGCATGCTGCGACAACAGGTCCAGCAAGACATCCTCTTCCAGCTTCATCAATTCCTGCAATTAAGTTATAACCTTGAAGCCGAAAAGACTCATCAAAAGCAAAAAGGCTCATGCCTTTTGATAGTCTGTTTTTTCTTTAACCTTTGCCTCTTTACCCTTCTTTGTTCTCAGATAATAGAGTTTTGCTCTTCTTACATCTCCTCTTCTTACCAGTTCAATTTTGTCAATTATAGGGCTATGAAGAGGAAATACACGTTCTACACCTACTCCAAAGGAGATTTTTCTTACTGTAAAGGTCTCCCTTAATCCTCCGCCTCTACGGGCAATTACAACTCCCTCAAATACCTGAATTCTCTCTTTGTCTCCCTCTTTAACCTTTACATGAACTTTTACGGTATCACCAGGTTTAAAATCAGGAATATTAGACTTTTTAAATCTTTCCTCTATGGCTCTAATTATTAACTGGTTCATGGGCATCCTCCAGAATTTTTTTATTTATTTCAGAGCAAAGCTCCTTTAGAATTTTCATATCCTCTTGAGATAAGTTCTTCAACAAGTCAGGTCTCTTTTGAAAGGTAGTTCTCAAAGCTTCCCTTCTTCTCCAGAGAGCTATTTTTTTATGGTCTCCACTTAAAAGAATCTCAGGCACTCTCATTCCTTCAAACTCCTCAGGTCTTGTATAATGTGGATAATCCAAAAAACCTTTCATAAAAGAATCCTCTTCTGATGAAAGCTCATCTCCCAGTGCTCCGGGTAGCAATCTTACAATACTATCTATTATAACCAATGCTGGCAGTTCTCCACCACTTAAAACATAATCACCAATAGATATTTCTTCGTCAATGAAAGACTTAATTCTCTCATCAATTCCCTCATATCTTCCACAGATAAAGGTCAATACAGCCTCTTCCCTTGTAAACTCCAGAGCTAATTTTTGATTAAATCTCTTTCCCTGAGGAGAAAGTAAAATTATCTTCCTCTTCTTCCCATCGCTTTTTATGTGCTTTATGGCATTAGAAAAAGGCTCTATCTGCATAACCATGCCTGCTCCGCCACCATAGGGGTAGTCATCAACTTTTTTATGCTTATCTGTTGTAAAATCCCTTAAATTATAAACCTTCACCTGAGCAATCCCTCTGTTTAAAGCCCTTCCAACAATGCCATGCTTCAAGTAGCATTCAATAAATTCAGGAAATATGGTCAAAACTTCAAATATCATAAAAATCAAAAGAAAAGGGCGTGTAAAGCACGCCCTTTATTTAATTCACTTAATTGGACTATTCTAAGATTTCAAGGACGCATCTTTTGCCAACTTTTGTTCCAGCTGCGCCTAAGATTGTCCTCATAGCCCTTGCAGTTTTACCCTGTTTTCCGATAACCTTACCAAGATCGCTTGGAGCAACTCTGAGTTCATAAACAGTTGTTTTTTCACCCTCAATCTCAGTAACCTTAACCTCCTCTGGTTTGTCAACCAGTGACTTAGCCATTGTCTCAATGAGTGTCTTCATGCTCATGTTCTAACCTCCGTGCAAAAAGAGTAGTAAATACCCAAATGGGTATGTTAAGCAGAAACGCGTTCAATCAACTTTTTTACAGTATCCGAAGGCTGTGCACCCTTGTCAATCCAGTAATTAACCCTTTCCATATTCAGGTTAACTTCTGGCGGGTCTGTTTTAGGATTATATGTTCCAATAATCTCAATAAAAGGTCCATTCCTTCGGGCTTTTGCATCAGCCACAACAACTCTGTAGAAAGGCTTCTTTTTTGCTCCCAATCTCATTAGTCTTATTCTAACCAATTTCAACCTCCAAAAAATATTAATCCTATAACTTTTAAATATATTATATTATGTTGATTAAATGCAACTATTTATGCAAAATTTCTGATAAAGCAGAATAAATTTGCTCTGCAATTATTTCAAAATCATGCCTTCCTGAGATATCAAACCACATAATATCTTTTTCTTTTCTGAACCATGTAAATTGTCTTTTTGCATACATTTTTGTTCTTTTCTTTATAAGCCTTACTGCTTCATCAATAGAGTATAAATCTGCAAGACAACCTGCTATTTCTTTGTATCCAATTGCCTGCAAGGCAGGAAGAGGAGACAACGAAGTAGCATTTCTTTTTATCAAAGTTAAAACATTTCTAACTTCTTCAATTAAACCTGAACAAATCATTTTATCAACTCTTTCTTCAATTATTCTGTATAATTCTTTTCTTTCCCGAGTCACGCCAATTTTTATGAAATTGTAAGACAAAGGTTTGGTTAATTTCTCTTGTAATTCACTTATCTGCTTTTTTTCCTTAAAAAATACCTCCAATGCTCTGAGAATTCTTCTCAAATCAGAAGGATAGATTTTATCTGCTTTTATAGGATCAATTTCTTTCAGAAGATTATAAAGAAAACCCGGATTATCTCTTTCCTTATTCATTAACTCCATTCTTAAATTCCAATCAGCATCAGGACCTTCAAAAATTCCTTCAGTCATTGCTCTGAGATAAAGACCTGTTCCTCCAACAACCAGAGGAATCTTTTCTCTTTCAAAAATTTTTTCTATAACTTCTTTAACTATTTCAATATATGCACCTGTGCTGAAATAATCCCATGGATTAACAATATCAATCATATGATGTATGACTTCCTTTCTTTGTTCTAATGTAGGTTTTGCTGTACCAATATCCATATATTTATATATTTGCATTGAATCTGAACTTATTATCTCAGCATTTAAAAGTTTAGCAATTTTTATTGAAAGCTCGGTTTTACCTACACCTGTAGGACCTAAAAGTATAACAATTTTTCTTTTCATGATTTATTATAATAAAATCTGTTGATAAATCTTTTTAATATATTTATAATTAAAAAATGGATTTGATAGCACTACTTGGCTTAATTATAGGTATCGGTGCAGTTATTGCTGGTAATATAGCTGAAGGAGGCACAACGGCACATCTCATTCAGGCAGCTGCAGCTATTATCGTATTTGGTGGAACATTTGGAGCTGTTATTTTAAGTTTCCCGTTTAAAGATATTGTTACAGCATTTATGAGCTTAAAATTTATATTCCTGAGTAGAAAAGTTAATTTTGATGAGACTATTGATACCATCCTTGATTTATTAGTTATAGCCAGAAAAAGAGGATTATTAGCTCTTCAAGAAGAGTTGGATAGAATTGATGATTCATTTTTAAGAAGAGGTATTACTTACGTAATTGATGGAGTCTCTCCGAACATTATTAAAGAATCACTTAATCAGGAAATCTATGCATATGAAGAAATTATAAAGAGAGCTGCTAAGGTTTATGATTCTGCCGGGGGATATGCACCGACAATTGGTATTATTGGAGCTATTTTAGGACTTATTCATGTTCTTAAAAATGTTGCAGATCCATCAAAAATCGGCATAGGAATAGCAACAGCCTTTGTTGCAACTATTTACGGAGTTGGTTCAGCAAATCTTATATTTATTCCCATTGCAAAAAGAATAGTTAATAAACTTGAAGATGAAATTCTTCTTATGGAACTCATGATTGAAGGCATATTGGGCATTGAGGCAGGTATGAATCCATACTTTTTAAGAGCAAAGCTTGAGTCATTTGTCAGGGAACGTCAAAAGGAAAGAATATGAGAGTTAGAAAAAGAAACAACAATAATGAAGAGGAAAATGTACATCGCTGGCTTATATCATATTCTGATTTTTTAACTCTTTTATTCACTTTTTTTGTTGCTCTTTATGCTCTATCTTCAGTTGATGTGACAAAGGCAGAAAAAATGACAAGTTCTTTAAGAAAGGTCTTCAAGGTTATTGATGAACCTGTCTCATTTGAAGAAGATCGTAATAAAGCAATTATTGAAGACCTCAGAAAACTTTTAAATGATATTTCAGGTATAAATATAAAGTCAGATGCAAGAGGCATTGTAATAACCCTGCCTGATTCACTTCTATTCAGTTCAGGTTCTGCTGAGCTAAAGCCTGAATCCACTGACGCACTTACAAGAATTGCTGAGAAATTAAAAGAACTTCCAGGGAAAGTGGCAATAGAGGGACATACCGATAATATTCCCATTAGTTCTTCTGTTTATAAATCAAACTGGGAATTGTCAGCAGCAAGAGCGTCATCAGTACTTCATTTTTTATTACAACGAGGACTTTCTCCAGATAGATTTTTGATTGCCGGATACGGAGAATACAAACCTGTAGCTACTAATGATACTGATGAAGGAAGAGCAAAAAATAGAAGAGTTGAACTTATTATATTGAGGTAATTATAATGGGAAATATGGAAGAAACATATCAAAGAATGAGAGAGTTTTCAAGAGTGGATGCTGTTATCCCTCTTGGAGTAAGATTAATTTCTTCTGAAGAAAAACCGAGAATAAAGGCAAGAATCTCTGGAGAAATTAATTTTGCCCGTCCTCCTCTTGATGAACCAGCGGATAAAGCACTGGCAGAATGGATAAAAATGATTAATTCAAAGCTTGATTATCTTATCAATCTCTGGAGCTTTAAAGAAGAAGGTTTTTCATCTTTAGCAACAACTGAAGTAAATATAAGTGGGGGTGGAATGAGTTTTGTCTCTGATTTATCCTATAACAAAGGAGATATCCTTGAATTGAAAGCAGTTCTTGAATCACCTTCTCCTGTGGCATTATTCCTTTACGGAGAAGTTGTAAAATGTGAAATGATAAATAATGCTTACAGAGTAGCTGTAAAATTTATCAATATAGAGGAGGATATCAGAGACTACATTATAAGATTTGTTTTCCACCGCCAAAGACAGTTACTCAGACAAAAAAGGGAAATATAATGCTTGTAGTAATCGGTGGATTAGTTGTTTTAGGCAGTATAGTTGGTGGTTATCTTCTGGAAAAAGGTAACCTTTCTGTACTTTTTCAACCCGCTGAAGTTCTTATAATATTCGGTGCTGCTATAGGTGCACTTGTGATAGCCTCTCCCCCTCATGTATTAAGAGGAGTAATAAAAGGGACAATTACCACAATTACAGGCGCAAAAGGTTATTCAAAAAGAGACTATATGGATACACTACTCCTTTTAAGTGAACTTTTTACAAAAATTAGAAAAGAAGGACTTATATCAATTGAACAGGATGTAGAAGAACCAGAAAATAGCACTATCTTTTCTAAATACCCAAAGTTTCTGAAAAATCATCATGCAATGGCACTTCTCACAGATACTCTGAGGACAGTAATGACAACAACTGTTTCTCCATACGAACTTGAAAGTATTCTTGATAGTGAAATTGAAACATTGCATGAAACAGAATCAGGACCTGTAAGAAATCTTCTTACTATTGCTGATAGCCTTCCAGGACTTGGAATTGTTGCAGCAGTCTTAGGAGTTGTTTTAACAATGGGCAAAATGAAAGAACCTCCTGAAGTTATAGGACACTCTGTAGGAGCTGCACTTGTTGGAACATTTATGGGAGTGTTAATGTGCTATGGATTTGTTGGTCCGCTTGCAAAACGCCTTGAAGCAAGTGTAAATCACGAAAAGGAATATCTACAAATAATTAAGGCAGCACTTGTAGCGTTTGTGAGTGGCTCTGCTCCTCAGATTGCTGTTGAGTTTGCTCGCAGAACTATACCTCCCCATTTAAGACCTACATTCCATGAATTAGAAGAAGAAATAAGGGCTTTAAAGAGTGGCAGATAAATCCAAAACAACAATTATAGTTAAAAAAATTAAAAAAGGGCATGAAGCCCATCATGGCGGAAGTTGGAAAGTTGCCTATGCTGACTTTACAACAGCTATGATGGCTTTCTTTTTGCTTTTATGGTTACTTTCAATGCTTGATCCTGTTAAAAGAGCTGCAATTGCTGATTATTTTAGATACTTCAATCTTTTAGAATCTGGACAGTCATTTATGCAGCAGTCCTCAGCAATTCAACAAGAAGTTAAAACATCAGTTCAAGAATCAACACCATCAGAGACGCGTGCCAAAAGATTTGAAGAACAATTTAAAAAGACAATAGAGGAAAAACTTAAAGAACTAAAAGACCATATAATGATAGACACAGTTGAAGGAGGCGTGAGGATTCAGATTGTTGATCTTGAAGGTGAACCAATGTTTCCTCTTTCATCTGCTGAACCCACTGAAAAAGCTCGTGAAATTTTAAAGGTGGTTGCAGAAAACATAAAAGATGAA
This sequence comes from Thermodesulfovibrio yellowstonii DSM 11347, assembly GCF_000020985.1. Lineage (NCBI taxonomy): Bacteria > Pseudomonadati > Nitrospirota > Thermodesulfovibrionia > Thermodesulfovibrionales > Thermodesulfovibrionaceae > Thermodesulfovibrio > Thermodesulfovibrio yellowstonii. The sequence goes on along the minus strand of NC_011296.1, from coordinate 792,455 downwards.
CCAGCACGTGTGGCAGTAGAAGGACATACAGATGCTGTGCCATTCAGGGGAGGTAAAACAACAAACTGGGAACTTTCAACAGCAAGAGCATCTTCAGCAAGAAGAGAAATTGAAAGATACGGAGTTGCACCAGAAAAAATTGCAAGGGTTGTTGGTTATGCTGATACACTACCTTTAATAAAGGACGATCCCAAGGACCCAAGAAACAGAAGAATCAGCATTATACTTATGTTTGAAAAGGAAAAACAAGGGTAAGTGCATTCTTTATGACTTTAATTTCTGCTGGAGTCTTCCCAAAATAATCACCATCTATCTGAATATGAGCGTCACCTGAAATGTTTAAATTTTCAGTTTTAAAATAATCAGTATTTTTCATCTTAAGATGAAAACCAAATAATATTCCTAATATTTGAAAAATAAGCCCTATCCTGGATTTGGTTTTTGATAGAAATGTATATAAACAAGGATCTGTTAAATTTGCATCAGGTGCAATTTTAAAGTTTCCTCCATAACATGATGCTTTGCATACAACAGCACTATATGCTTTCTTGGGTTCTGAATTATTCACTATAAGTTCAGTGGGTGTATATTTAAATAATGTTTTAATACCACTTAAAATATAAGCGATTTTTCTGAGATATTTCTTTTTTTGCGGATTTACTCCAAATACAGCCATTCCGTCAAAACCAACTCCTGCCATAAGAATAAAAAGTCTTTGTTTTTGTTGATTTTCTATAATGCCAAGATGAACCCTTTGAGTTTTACCTGCAACTGCTATCTCAACTGCCTTTTCTATATTTTTCGGAATTTTTAACTCTTTTGCAAGCACTGAAGTTGTTCCCATTGGAAGAATTGCCATTGGAATCTGAGAAAAGGCAAGTCCATTTACAACTTCATTATATGTTCCATCTCCACCTGCTACAATAACAAGAATTTTGCCACTATGATTTTCCTTTATTTTTTTAGCAAAATGCTCTGCATCACCTCGCTTTTTGGTAAGAAGCGTTTCAAAGTGAATACCCCTTTGTCTGAGGATTTCCTGTGCTTTTTCTATCCTCTTTAGAGCTCCTCCTCCACCAGCAATGGGATTTCCTATAAGAAAAACTTTATCATACCTCATATTACTAACACAGGTTTTCTTTCAAGATAATTTGTTAATTTTTCAATATCACAGGGAGTTTTAACAAAAAATGCCCTTCCTCCAATAGTTTCGCCCTTATTTTTTATATTTGTTATTCTTAAATATCCTAAATCTCTTGATGCAATGTATCCTATAGTATAATCTGGATTATCAGAAATGCATAGTTCTGCAACTACTTCAGGATATGATGCGACCTTAGAGGCAATTGTAATAGCCTCAATTACTCTTTGAGGCTGCGTTGAGAGATTTTTAATTTGCCTTATAAGTTTCATTCTTTTCCTCTTATCCATATGAATTCGGGATACTCTAATGCCTCTTGTTTTATCTCTTTCCAATCGCTCTCCTGTAATTGAATCTATAAGAGTAGCTCCTCTCATTGGATATTTTTTTATTACTTCAAAGGCTGAAAATAAAGCTTTATCAGAAATACCTATGGAGCTTAGCTTTTCACTTATTAGACAAAAAGCTTCTTCTGGAGAGTTAGTGAAAAATGTATTTACAGGAAGCGCAGAGACTGTCTGAATCTCCTCATTTATTCTCTCTACTGTAATCACAACCTTATCTGGCTTGCCTTTTGAATGTTCAAAAGCTCTTTTAAAAAGTTGTTTTAAAACTCTCTCAATCTGTGAATAATCGTATATCCCCTCTGCTCCAGAGATATGTTTTTCTATATTATTTTCTTTTTTAGATGCTCTCATTCTAACTGACCACACTGTCTACCTCAAGTCCATGAGCTTCTATAAATTTTATGTCATCACTATAATGTCTACCTGTAGTTGTAAGATAATTGCCAGTCATTAAAGCATTTGCTCCAGCGATAAAAATCCAGGAAGCAAACTCTCCAAGCAAAGGTCTTCCTCCACATACCCTTATATCTTTATCAGGCAGTATAAGTCTAAATAGAATAATTATTCTTAAAGCTTCCATTGGATTGAGAGGTTTTTTACTTTCCAGAGGTGTTCCTTTAATAGGAGTAAGAAAATTGATGGGAATAGAATCTACATTCAAATTCTTTAAAAACTCTGCCATTTCCTTTCTATCATCCCATGATTCACCTATACCAAAAACTCCGCCAGAGCATATTGAAAGCCCTGTTTTATTAGCATTTTCAAGGGTTTTTACTTTATCAGAAAACTTATGAGTTGTGCATATATTACTAAAAAATCTTTCAGAAGTTTCTATATTACAATGAAGTCTTTCAAGCCCCTTGTCTCTCAAGTAGCATATCTCATCATACTCTAAAAGCCCTAAGGAAGCACAAGGATAAATGCCGATTTTTTTTATTGCTTCAATGGAATTACCAATTTTTTCTAATTCTTTTTTTGAAGGTTTTTTACCGCTAATTACTATAGAAAATCTTTTAACTCCGTATTTCTTGGCTTCCAAAGCTTTTTTTACTATTTCATCTTTTTCAAGCAAAGAATATACAGGAGAATTTGTTTTATATCTTGAAGACTGAGCGCAAAAAGCACAATCCTCTGAACAAAGACCGCTCTTGGCGTTCACAATTGCGCATAGTTCAATTTTTTTACCTTTATATTTTTCCCTTATTGAATTAGCTTGAAATATTAAAGAGTAAATATGACTGTCATCCATGTGTTCTATAAGGTCACTATAATATTCCAGAGAACTCTGTATTTCAGGTTTCAACGCTTCCTCCCTTTATTGCTTGATTATCTTTGTATATCTTAAATCTCTCAAAATAATTTTTCTGCTTTTTACTGCTATAAATGATAAAAATGCTAAAAAAGCAAGAATAAAAAGACGAGCAATAATTTTTGTAGATTCTCCAGCAGTTATTAAGTTACCAAAATCCTTTATTACCCAAAAATATAAAATAAAAGATAAAAAAACTGGAGAAATGAATGCTATTACATAAACAAATGCTCTTGGAAGCTTAATTGAAGTATTTTGAATAAGTTCATTGTAAAAATTATTTATTCCAAAGATCCATATAAAGACAATAATCTCAATTAAACCAAATATGAGAAGCATCACGCATCCTGCCCAGAAATCAAGTTCATCTATAAAATTAGGCATAAAAGCAGAAAAGTGAGCTCCTGTTATCACTAAAATCATTGATACACTTACAGCTTTTGTATGCTCCCATTTCATTTCATCCTCAAATAAAGCTATGATAGGTTGTATAAGAGCTAAGGAAGAAGTGAGAGCAGCAAGAAAAAGTAATAAAAACCATATAAATGAAGCTATCCATCCTAAGGGTAAGTTCATAAGCACTGCTGGCATAGTCATAAATCCAAGTCTGAAAGTTCCTTCCTTAGCAAGTTCTGGAATTGCAACAGCTGAAAACATAGCAAATGCAGCAGGAATGGCAATTGAAGCACCGATTATAACTTCCACAAATTCATTGATTCCAGCAGTCCAAAAGCCTGCCTTGACAACATCTTCCTTTGGTTTAACATAACTTGCATAAACAGCTATTGCTCCCATACCTAAGGAAAGGGTGAAAAATATCTGGCCAGAGGCTTCAATCCAGACTGTTGGGTCTTTAATACCGGAAAAATTTAGATTATAAATAAACTTCAATCCTTCAAGTCCTGCCCAGTCTCTTGCGGAAAGAGATATTATTCCAAGTAAAATACCAAAAATAATTATAGCTGGCATACCTATTTTTGCTGTTATTTCAATGCCTTTTGCAACACCTTTCTGAAGAATAAACCAGTTTATAGCTATAGTAATCAAAAGAAAGATATAGGCAATCATGGAAGGATTTGTATATGTTCTAAAAAATTCTACATATGGTTTAACTGCTTCTTGAGGATTTGCTGTTTTAATAGGCACAGGCATTTGTTTAAAAAGAGACATAAAGGCAAAACCTAATGTCCACGACTCAATATAGATATAATACATACAAATAAGCACAGGTATAGCAACACCGATTGATCCCAAAATCCTTGCCCAACTACTATGATTGAAAAAAAGTCCCAAAATTCCTGTCATAGAACCATGCCCATGTTTGCCAGCATACCTTCCTATAACCCATTCAATAATCATTAGAGGTAGTCCCATTAATAAAAAAGCAATAAAATATGGAAGCATAAAAGCTCCACCACCATATAACGCAGCCTTTGAAGGAAATCTTAGAATATTTCCAAGACCTACAGCATTACCAGCTGTTGCAAGAATAAGTCCTATTCTTGATTGCCATTTCTCTCGTTTTGCCATGTTATTTATTATAATCATTATTTTTGGCTCAATAAAAGAAATTATTTTAAGTTATAATAATTAAATGCAGTTTGAACCTAAATGGATAGCATGGGAAATCACACGCAGATGCAATCTTAGATGTATTCATTGCAGGTCTTCATCTGAGGAAATTGTAAAAGAACATCCTGATCCTTCAAAGGAAGAGTGTTTTAGAACCATTGATGATATCACATCTTACGCTAAGCCTGTTTTGGTTCTTACAGGTGGAGAGCCTCTCTTAAGAGAAGATTTTTTTGAAATAGCTGCGTATGCTAATAGTAAAGGTTTAAGGGTTTGCCTTGCTACAAATGGGACTCTTGTTAGTGAAGAGATTTGCAAAAAACTTAAAGAAGTAGAGATAAAGATGGTTTCCCTCAGTCTTGATGGACCTAATGAAGAAGTGCATGATAACTTTCGTCAGCAAAAAGGAGCATTTCAAGGGACAATAAATGCTGCTAAGCTGTTGAAAAAATATGGTATACCATTTTTAATAAACTCTTCTTTTACAAAAAGAAATCAAGAGACCATTCCAGAGGTTTATAAATTAGCAAAAGAGCTTGGAGCAACTGCATGGTATATGTTTATGATAGTTCCTACAGGAAGAGCTGAAGAACTTTTAAATGAATTAATCTCCCAAGAAGATTATGAAAAAATTCTTAACTGGCATTATGACATGGAAAAAGGCGAAAAGGATATTCTTGTAAGACCTACCTGTGCACCTCAGTATTATAGAGTTATTTTTGAAAGGTCAAAAAAAGAGGGAGAGAAGTTTGAAAGAAGGTCTCTTAAATTTTCCACAGGTGGAGCAAAGGGATGTGTGGCAGGACAGCTTATATGCCTTATAAATGTGGATGGAGATGTAATGCCTTGTAGTTACTTTTCTCTTCCAGCAGGAAATATTAAAAAACAGTCATTCAGAGAAATATGGGAGAATTCTGAACTTTTTAAAAATTTAAGAGACTTTTCCTCCTACAAAGGACGTTGCGGTGTTTGCGAGTATGTAAATGTATGTGGTGGATGCAGAGCCCGTGCATACTGTATTAAAGATGACTACATGGAGGAAGACCCTTACTGTAAATATATACCACGGAGAGCCAGATGAAAGAAGCCTTTCTTAAAGCTTGTAGAGGAATACGCACTGATTACACACCTGTTTGGTTTATGAGACAGGCAGGAAGATATATGCCTGAATATCAGAAACTCAGGCAAAAATACGATTTTCTCACCATGTGCAAAACACCTGAAATAGCTGCAGAGGTGACACTACAACCTGTAAAAGTTTTAGGAGTTGATGCAGCAATTCTTTTTTCGGATATTCTGATTCCCCTTGAAGCAATGGGGCTCAAAATAGAATTCATAGATGATAAAGGACCTCAGGTTTTACCAAATATAAGAACAGTTGCAGACTTGGAAATCTTGGGAGAATTAAATCTTGAGAAAATAGGTTTTGTCTTTGACGCTATCCGTATTTTAATCAATGAACTAAATGTTCCATTGATAGGTTTTGCAGCCTCACCATTTACCTTAGCAACATATGTTATTGAGGGAGGGTCAACAAAGGAGTTTGTAAATACAAAAAGATTTATGTTCTTAGAGCCAGAAGGCTTTCATAAACTTATGAGCCTTTTTACAAAGGCAACTCAGAAATATCTAAATGAACAAATAAGAGCAGGCGTTCATGCTGTTCAGATTTTTGATACATGGGCTGGTATTCTGTCACCCTTTGATTATGAAAGTTTTGTAAAGCCCTATGTAAAAAGGTTAATTGAATCATTGAAAACTGTTCCTGTGATATATTTTTCTTCAAACACAGCAGGACTTATCAATCACTTAAAAGAACTGAATGCTGATGTTTTAAGTATTGACTGGAGGATTGATATTAAAGATGCCACTGATTTACTGAAAAACAAGCCTTTACAGGGAAATTTAGACCCCTTAACCCTTTTAGGCAGTGATGAAGAACTTTTTAAAAGGGTAGAGAAAGTTTTAATAGGTGCAAGAGGAGCAAAATCACATATATTTAATCTTGGACATGGAGTTAATATTAATACCTCTGTTGATAAACTAAAGAAATTAGTTGATTTTGTGCATGAATTTAAATTTATGGAGGACTGATATGCTAAAAATAGGAGTTTTAGCTTCAGGAAGGGGGTCTAATTTTCAGGCAATTATTGACGAGATTGAGGCAGGGAAAATTCCTGCAAAGATAGAGATTCTCATAGTTGATAATCCTAATGCCTATGCTATTGAGAGAGCAAAAAAACATGGAATTCCTTATCTTTTTATTAATCCTAAGGATTTCCAGTCAAAAGAAGCCTTTTATGAAAAAATACGAGATGAACTTTTATCAAAAGATGTAGAACTTGTCATACTCGCAGGTTTTATGAGAATAGTAAAAAAGCCTTTGCTTGATGCTTTCCCAAACAGAATAATGAATATCCATCCAGCACTGCTTCCTTCCTTTCCTGGCCTTCACGGGCAAAAGCAGGCTGTTGATTATGGAGTTAGAATCAGCGGCTGCACAGTTCATTTTGTAGATGAGGGTGTTGACTCAGGTCCCATAATAATTCAAGCTGCTGTGCCTGTTCATCCTGATGATACAGAAGACAGTCTTTCAGAAAGAATACTCAAACTGGAACATAAAATTTTTCCTGAAGCCATCAGACTTTTTGCAGAAGGAAGACTTAAGGTAGAAGGAAGAAAAGTTAAAATCTTAAACTATAAGCTTCCAGATAAATATTTCACAAATCCAGAAATAGGACAATAAAAAATGGTTCAAAACAGATCAAAAGTTCAAAACAGAGTCAGACCAACTCCTGCAATTGTAAGAAAAGCTATTTTTGATATTTTACGAGATGTAGAGGATAAAATATTTATTGACTTGTATGCAGGCAAGGGTTTTGTAGGTGTGGAAGCACTAAAAAGAGGTGCTAATGAAGTTATATTTGTAGAGAAAGACCCTGTTTTATGCATTTTTATAAAAAATTCACTCCAGAAAAAGAAACTCTCTGATAAAGCAAGAGTTTACAATATGGATGCTGTATCTTTTCTTCAAGACAGTTCTCATGAATATGATATAATTTTTGCAGACCCTCCATATGAATCAGGTGAATTAGAAAAAATATTTAAAATCTTTGAGAATAAAAATCTTATAAAAGAAGGCGGTGTGCTGATATTGCAGCATTATAAAAATGAGTCATTGAGAGAAAAGCTTAAAGGGCTTAAAATACATAAATGTTATAGATATGGTGATACTTTTTTAACTGTTTACAGGAGGAGTGAATAATGACAAAAACAGGAGTCTATCCAGGAACATTTGATCCTATAACAAATGGACATCTTGATGTAATAAAAAGAGCTTTAAAAATTTTTGATGAGCTAATAGTTGCTGTTGCTATGTCAAGTTATAAAAAAACTCCTATTTTTACTGTTGAAGAAAGGGTACACTTCATTGCTCAAACAACAAAAGACCTTAAAAACTTGAAAGTAGAAGTCTTTGATGGACTGCTTGTCAATTTTATTAAAGAAAAAAAAGCTGTTGCTATTGTAAGAGGACTAAGAGCAGTATCAGACTATGAATTTGAACTTCAACTTGCCCATGCAAATAGAAGACTTTTCAGAGATATTGAAACTGTATTTTTAATGCCTTCCGAAGAATATTCCTTCCTTTCTTCAAGCCTTGTTAAAGAAATCGCATATTTTGGGGGTTCTGTAAAAAGCCTTGTCCCACCAATTGTTGAAAAGGCTTTGAGAAATAAATTTAAAAAATAAAATTTTTCTGAACTATTTGACTGTTTATGAAGTTTTTTGATATTGTAAAAGATTATTACTGACAACTTAGGCTAAATTAATTTTAAAGGAAAAAAATCAAATAAATTATGAAAGAAAAATCAAGACAAAAAAGAATCTTAGAGATTAAAAAGAAACTTCTACAACAAAAACAGCAGATTCTTATTGATGCAGGAATTATGCTTTCAAATCTTCCCTCTGAAAGTAATTTATCTGAAATAGGGGATATAGCCTCTCAAGAAATTGATAGAAGCTTTCTTTTGAGATTAAGAGATAGGGAAAGAAAACTTCTAAAAAAAATAGAAAAAACACTGGAAAAAATAAACAATGGTACTTATGGCATATGTGAAGCCTGTGGTGCAGAAATACCTATTGAAAGACTTGAAGCAAGGCCAGTGACTGACCTGTGTATTGAATGCAAGACAGAACAAGAAGAAGCAGAAAAGCTTAAAGAGAGTTAATTCTAAGCAATTCTTCAGGATTTTTTTCTGTAGCAAGTTTTAGCTTATATTCATCAATATTTAATTTTTTAAGCCTATTTATGACATCCTTAAGGCTCATTGAACCACCTTGAAGTTTTTGCATTCCTTTCTTTTGCTTTACCATATCAGAAACCAAAATTATTCTTTCTGGATTTTTAACTTGAAATATCCATTTCAAAAGTTCATCACTTAAATGTTTTCCATCTCCTATTAATTCAATATAAATTTCCTGATTAATAAGTCCAAATCCTGCTATCCCAGGTTCTCTATGGTGAATACCTCGCATGGCATTAAATAAATGAGTTATAAGACGAACACCTGCTTTAAATCCTTCCTCTGCCTCTCTATATGTAGCATCTGAATGTCCCATGCTTACTACTGTACCTAACTCAATACATCTTTCAATCAACTTATAAGCACCAGGTAACTCCGGAGCTACAGTAACTATTTTTATAATGTCTTCAAATCCATAAACAAGTTCTTCAAGTTTATCAATATCAGGCATTAAAAATTTATTACTATCAAGAGCACCAGCCTTTAAAGGATTGAGAAATGGACCTTCAAGATAAGCTCCGTAAATCTTCGCTCCATCTGTTTGATTTTCCATTGCTTTTTTTATAATTGATAGTTTCTCTCTCATTTTATCTAAAGAATCTGGATAAAGACTCAATAAAAATCCATCTGTTTCCTTTTTCCCATATTCCTCTGCTATTAAAAGAATTTGTTCATAATCCTTGACTTCTTTTACATCAAATTTTTCTGTGCCGTGAAAGTGGATATCAAATATGGACATGTTTTATCATAGCATATGATATTTAAAGAAGGAAAAATTAAAATTGAAACAATATTGAAAGAATTATTGCCTTTGGAAGGCGAAGACAGAATAATTAAAATTTCAAAAATTTTTATGAACATACCCTACAAAAAGAACACACTTAAAGGAAGTTTCAAAATAGAGGAAGAATTAACAATAGATTTTGAAGAAGTTGATTGTATGACTTTTATTGAATATGTAGAGGCTTTAAGACTTTCCAACAATTTTGAATCATTCGTTGAAAACCTCAAAGCTGTAAGATATTTTGATAGCATTGTTGACTTTCAAAAAAGAAGACATTTTTTTTCTGACTGGGACTATATTCCTACATTGAAAAACATCACATCTGAGATTGGCATGTCCTATTGTAAAACATCATTAAAGAAGTTAAATAAAATTAACAAACATAAAAGATGGATAGAAGGCTTACCTGTTAGTTTAAAAAAAATCAATTACATTCCACGAAATAATATTAAAAAAATTGTAGACAAACTTCCTTCTGTATGCTATTGTGGATTTTATTCTTCAAAAGAAGGACTTGATGTTGAGCATGTAGGCATATTAATAAATAAAGAAAAGCCCCTTACACTAAGACATGCATCCAGTATAAAAGGTGAAGTAGTTGATGAGCCTTTTATAGAATATGTAATGAATAAAGAAGGCATTATACTTTATAAACCAATATCAGATAAATGGACAGAAGAAAAGAAATAAGAAAAGTTCTACTGATAACTTTATGTTTAAATTTATTGGTTTCTTTTGCCAAAATAATCTATGGACTAAAAGTCAACTCTCTTGCTATTTATTCTGATGGTTTTCATTCTCTCTTTGACGGAGTTAGCAATATAGGTGGCATAATTGGAATATATCTTGCCAGCCGTCCTCCTGATAGAGAGCATCCCTATGGGCATAGAAAATATGAAACTATTTTCGCTGTATTTATTGGAGTTTTAATGGGATTTACATCTCTTGAAATTTTAAAAGGAGCTTATGAGTCTTTAATAAAAACTAAAAGACCTGAATTGGATGAAAAAGCATTTATAATTCTCTTATTTACTATTATCATAAACATATTCGTGTTTACCTATGAAAGAAAGAGAGGAAAACAACTAAAAAGTGAATTTCTAATTGCTGACTCTTCTCATACTAAGATTGATATTTTCATAACCTCAGGAATAATTTTAGCTATAATTTTTATTAAATCAGGCTTTTACATTCTTGACTCCTTTGCAGGCTTAATAATTGGAGTATTAGTAGCCAGAGAAGCATTTATAATACTTAAAGAGTCTACGGATATCCTTATTGATAAAGCTCTTCTTGATAGCTCAGAAATTGAAAGATTAGTAACTACCTGTAATGATGTTCAAGCCTGTGAAGATATAAGAACAAGAGGCACAGCAGGACAGATCTTTGTTGATTTGAAAATTCTTGTTGATTCCTCTATTTCTGTGAAAGAAGGGCATGATATAGCTGAAAGAGTTGAAGCAATAATCAAAAAAGAATTCCCTGACGTAGTTGATGTGGTGGTTCATATTGAACCTGGCAAGAAAATCTAAAGAATTTTTTCCGGATCTGAAAAATCAAATTGATGCAAATAAGCTTCCCATTCAATTGGAATTAAATACTTCTTCTTACTATTGCATTCTTTGCAACAGGGAACAATATTACTTTTTGTTGATTTGCCTCCCCTTATTAAAGGAACCACATGATCCATAGTTAACTCATTTGGAGGGGTAATTTTACCACAATAATAACATTTTCCCTTAGATATTTTATTTCGCCACCACGAAGATTTCCTCAAAACTCTGGCTTTTTGTTTTTCTATTTTTATTTCTTCATATGAGACAGCAGGTATGAATTTTTCCATTAACGTCCAAATCTCTTTTTTTCCTCTTCTTCAAAAAACTTCTTATAAAGAATATTCCACTCAGGACTTCCTTCAACAACTTTCTTAGAAAATGATTGAAGTTTTCTTCTTACAACCTCGTCAATTGATTCACCAATTTTTAAAGCCTGTATAAAACTTCTTTTAATTTCTCTTCTTACTTCTTGTTCTTCAACTTTTAATTTAATTAATCCTTTATTTATCAAGCTATTGAATAAAATATGAGATGTATGGGTTATTTTTTCATCTGAAAGCATCATAAGACTAAATTCCTCTGCTTAACAAGTTTTTGTTTTGTCATCTCAAAAAGTTTTCTGTAGTCAAGCTTACTTCTTTCTATTTCAGATTCATATTTTTTAAGAAGTTCTCTTATTTCTTCATTTAGCCTGTCTTCAACCATCAATTCATCAAGAATAATCTGTTCAGCCTCTTGTAAAAGTTGCTCCTTAGACACCATTATTTCGATCATATCTTTTTTTAGAAGATTCTCTATTATATTGTTTGTTATGTATGGTATCCAGTTTCTGGGTATCCTCATTTTTTTTAAATCTCAATATACGGTAATAAAGCAACAGCTCTTGCTCTTTTTATTGCTTTTGTAAGTTCTCTTTGATGCTTTGAACACGTCCCTGTTAACTTTCTTGAGAGAATTTTACCTCTTTCAGTCATAAAACCTCTCAACAGCTTAACATTTTTGTAATCAATAAAATCAATTTTCTCTGCACAAAATCTACAATATTTTTTTCTAAAAAATCTTCTTTGTGTTGACTGTTGCACACTGACCTCCTCTAAAATGGTTCTAAATCTGAATATTCTTCTGGAGGAACCTGATTGAATTCTTCGGACTGAGCAGGTTCTCTCTTAGGAAAAAATCTTATATTATTTGCAATTACCTCAAATTTACTTTTTCTCTGTCCTTCGTATTCCCATCTTCTTTCACGCAGACGGCCTTCAACCAATACAGTTCTTCCTTTATTCAAATACTGAGTACATGTTTCAGCTTGTTTACCAAAAACTATAGCGTCAATAAATAGAGTCTCCTCTCTCATATCTTCTCCCTGTTTATATCTTGAATTAACAGCTATAGGCACTGTGGCAACTGCTACTCCTGAAGGTGTATATCTTATTTCAGGGTCTCTGGTAAGATTTCCTATAAGTATTATCCTGTTAAACATCTCTATCCTTGAGAAGCTATTTCTGAAGGCTCTACAGGAATTCCTTTTATCTCAGGTGGCAAAGCAGCAATTTGATGCTTTGTAAGTTTAAAAACCATGAATTTAAAAACAGGGTCATAAACTTTGTAAAACTCTTCCATCTTCTTTATTGACAAAGCTGGAGCTTTGAAAAGAAATAAAACATAATATCCCATAGTTTGCCTATTAAGTTTATATGCAAGCTTTTTTTTGCCCCAGTTATCAACTTTTAAAATCTCTCCACCATTCTCTACAATAAGAGATGAGATTTTTTTAACCGCTTCCTGTACTTCTTCTTCAGTAAGAGTTGGTAATAGAAGCACTACCTTTTCATAAAAATTATTCATAATATAACCTCCACCTGGATTTTAGCCCTTATCCTTTAGATAAGAGCATGGAGTAAACAAAAGTTACAAATATTTTTATAACATATTTATCATTTTTAAATCAAACTATAGTATTTCAATTTTTTGTTAAGAGTATTCCTATTTATCCCGAGAATCTTTGCAGCTTTTACCTGATTACCTCCTGTTTCATTAATTGCAAGAATAAACAATGCCTTTTCAACTTCCTGAATAACAGTCTCATATAAATTTGAATTCCCAATATTGGCAAATTCCTTCAAAAGATTGCCGAGCTTTAATTCAAGAAAATTTCTTATTGAAAATTGATCATTATATTCACCAAACAAATCCTTAGACGTAAGTCTCTGATGCCTGGTCAGTAAAAAAGCTTTAGCCAAACATTGTTTTAATTGATATGCATTTTCTGTCCATGAATAATCCAATAAAGCATCCTGAGCATCTTTTGATAACTCTTTTTTGGGAAGTTTTAAAAATTCTGAAATCTCTTGCAGAAAAAAATTAGCAAGAGGGATAATATCCTGTTTTCTCTCTCTTAAAGGTGGAATATAAAGTTTCTTTGAATTTAACAAAGCTTCATACAATTCAAAAGTTATTATGCCATTTTTATAAAGCTGTTCATAATCACAGTCAGATATAAAAATAGCACATTTAAAGCATTTTTCTGGATTAAAAAGAAAAGCTGTGTCAATATTTTCAAGATTTTTAACAATATAAACTATATTTTTTTGTTTAAAGGAACTCATTTTTTTATTTAAGTCTTCTGGAATTGCCATAACATCTGGCTGATTCATGTATCCAAGAATTATCTTAACTACATAATCTTTTTCTGTTCCTTTTTCTCCATATAGAAAAAATATCTCATTTTCAAAAGAAAGTTTTTTTATGTCTTCTAAAATTTGTCGCATTGGAGGACTTTTGTATACCTTGGCTAAGTATAGTGGGAAATTGCTATGTTTTATTTCCAGTACACCAAGTTTCATATAATCTCCTACTTATAAAGTTCATTTTCTTCAATATATTTTCTCACATTATCTGGCAACAAATAGCGAATGCTTTTCCCTTTTCTAATCATCTCTCTTAGCATGGTAGAAGATATCCAGAATGGTGAAACTGATATAAAAAAAGCTGTTTTGTCCGAGTTTTTTATTTTAAAACAATTATCTGACTCTTTATATTCAATAAATTCTGAATTCTGTAAATTATTAAAACCAGGTCTTGACATAATGATAAAATCAACCATCCTTAACAAGTCTTCATATTTATACCAGAATTTTAATTCAAAAAAAGCATCAATACCCATTATAAAAAAAAGACTATCCCTTTGGTAAAGTTTTTTTAAATGACTCAATGTATTCACAGTATATGAAGGTTTTTTATGTTTAACTTCAATATCTGAAACTTCAAAAAAAGGATTCCCATTTATCGCTAACTCTGTCATCTTTAATCTATGATTAGCATCTATAATATCTTGTCTTTTTAATGGCGGCACTCCTGAAGGAATAAAAATAATTTTATCAAGAGAAAACTCCTCTCTTACTTCCTCTGCAACTCTTAAATGTCCAAAGTGAATAGGATTAAAAGTGCCTCCTAAAAGTCCTATTCTCATTGCCTTATTTGTCCATTTCCGAAAACGATAAATTTTGTACATGTAAGTTCCTCAAGTCCCATAGGACCACGTGCATGAATTTTGTCAGTTGAAATTCCTATTTCAGCACCCAGACCAAATTGATATCCATCATTAAGCCTCGTGGAAGCATTTACAAAAACCGCAGAAGAGTCAACTTCTTTCAAAAATTTCATAGCTTTATTATAATCCTTTGTTACTATTGAGTCTGAGTGAGCTGAGCCATATTTTGTTATATGTTCAATAGCTTCGTCAATATTTTTTACAACTTTGACATTAAGTACTAAGTCAAGATATTCCTGATAAAAATCTTCCTCTTTTACATCTTTTACTTTTGGATATATTTTTTTTGTTTTTAAACAGCCTTTAAGTTCAACCCCTGCATCTTCAAACTTTTTTAACATATTAGGCAAAAATTTCTTTGCTATGTTTTCATCAACAAGCATTGTTTCCATTGCATTACATGTTGCAGGTCTCTGCACTTTAGCATTAAAGCAAATTTCTTCAGCCATTGCTAAATCAGCATCTCTGTCAACAAAAACATGACATACACCTTTGTAGTGTTTTAATACAGGAATTCTTGAATTTTCTGTAACAGTCCTTATAAGTCCCTCTCCACCACGAGGAATTATAAGATCAATAATTCCTTCAAGTTTTATCATTTCAAGCACAGCTTCTCTTTGAGAGATATCTATATAAGTCACAACTCCCTCGTGCATTCCCTCATCTTTTAAGGCTTCTTTCAAAATCTTTACTAAGGCAATATTTGAATTTATTGCTTCAGAACCACCCCTTAAAACTACTGAATTCCCTGCTTTAAGACATAATCCTGTCACATCTACAGTAACATTTGGTCTTGCTTCATAAATTACACCTATGACTCCTATAGGTACTCTCATCTTGCCAACCTGCATTCCATTTGGTCTGAGCCACATCTTTGTTATTTCTCCAACAGGATCTGGCAGTGCAACAACCTCTTGAAGTCCCTTTATCATTTCATCAATTCTTTTTTCTGTTAAAGTAAGTCTGTCAATTAAAGCCTTAGAAATCCCTTTTTTCTGTGCATTTTCTACATCAATTCTGTTTGCCTTAATAAGTTCATCCTTATTCTGTTTAAGATAATCAGCCATTCTAACAATTATTTTGTTTTTCAAGTCTGTTGATGCTTTTGCTATAAACCTTGAAGATTCTTTAGCTTCCTTTGCTTTGTTTAAAACCAATTGCTTTATCTCCATTTTACCCCCCTTAGAAATTTTCCAATTTGCATATTTTAACTTTTTTTGGTATATTTTATAAAAATATTTAAACAAGGAGGAGGGTAGTATGCCAACACCAGTAGTTGACTATGACCTTTGTGTAGGTTGCGGAAGCTGTGCTGAAGTATGTCCTGAAGTTTTTGAAATGAGGGATGACAAAGCATGGGTAGTTGGTCCTGATAAGTGTTCAACCTGTGATTGTCAGCAAGCTGCTGATCTTTGTCCATCTCAGGCTATCAGATTGGAGTAAGTTTTTGAGGGTGGAGGACGACCTCTGCCCTCAAAAATTAATCTATAAAGCTTTTAGCAAGTTCTAAAAAACCAAAAATTTTTAAATCTAAATAGTTTCCCTGAGTTCTTAATTCATTAAGTTTTTCAAATATTTCATTTACAGGGATTTTTAAAACTTCTATATTTTCACTTTCATCAGGAGGATAACTTTTTCTTACATCTTCGGGAGCTTCTCTGACATTTTTTGCAATAAATACTGTTAGAATCTCTGATGAAAGTCCTGAAGAAACAGGTCCTTCTGCAAGAAAGACAATTTCATCGGAAAATAAACCTGTCTCTTCAATTAATTCTCTTTTTGCCACTTCAATCAAGGACTCCTTCCTATCATTCAATCCTGCCGGAAATTCTATCACATATCCGGCAAGAACTGGTCTGAATTGTCGGATAAAAACAAATTCTTTATCTTTTGTCACAGGAATAACTATAACAATTCCACTACAGTTTACTCTTTCAACAGCTTCCCACTGCCTTATATTGCCGTGGCTGTCCTCGTAAGAAAGCAATACAATTCTAAGATATTTGCCCTGCCAGACTACTTCCTTTTTGAGAATTTTCATCAGGAAAAACTATCCTGGAGGCCAATGCATCTGTCTACCAGCTAAAATGTGAAAATGAACATGAAAAACTGTTTGCCCTCCCTGAGAATTGCAGTTCATAACAACTCTAAAACCTTTTTCATCAACGCCTTTTTGTTCAGTTATTTTTTTTATAACCATAAAAATATGTCCTATGAGTTCTTTATCATTTTCATTTATATCAAGCACTGTAGAATAATGTTTTTTAGGAATCACAAGAATATGAATTGGAGCCTGCGGAGCAATATCTTCAAATGCCATGACCAGATCATCTTCATAGAGAATCTTTGATGGAATTTCTTTTTTTACAATCTTGCAAAATATGCAATTCATTTTTAAGAAACCCTCATAATTTCAATTTTTCTAAAAAAACATGTCCTATTTCCTGTATGGCATGCTCCCTTGCCATGTTGTTTAACCATAATAAGCAGAGTATCAGCGTCGCAGTCATAATAAATCTCTTTAACTTCTTGAACATTTCCTGAGGTTTCACCTTTTTTCCAGTATGTCCTTCTTGAACGAGACCAGAAATGAGTAAATCCACTTTCAATGGTTCTTTTTAATGCCTCATTATCCATATATGCAACCATTAGAACTTCCTTTGTATCTATTTCCTGAATTACAGCAGGAATTAGCCCTTTTTCATCAAATTTAAGCTCTGGAAAGCTCATATTTCTCCTTTCTTTATTTTTTCTTTACAAAGCTTATACTCAATACCGTCAACTATTGCTTGCCATGATGCTTCAATTATGTTTTCAGAAACTCCTACTGTGCTCCAAACATCTTCATCATCGCCTGATTCTATCAAAACTCTAACTTTTGAAGCAGTCCCTTTACCTGAATTAACTACCCTAACTTTATAATCTTTTAGCCTTACCCTTTTAAGTTCAGGATAAAATCTTTCAAGAGCTTTCCTGAGAGCATTGTCAAGAGCATTAACAGGACCATTGCCTGTTGAGGCTGTATGCTCAATATTTTTACCCACTTTAACCATTATTGTTGCTTCGCTGAGTGTAGGTTCATCTCCTTTTCTTTTTTCATCTATTACTCTGAATCCTATCAAATCAAAAAATTTTCTTTTCAATCCCAATGTTTTTCTAAATAATAGTTCCAGCGAGGCTTCAGCTCCCTCAAATTGATATCCTTCATTCTCCAGAGTTTTTATAGCATCCACTATTGCCTGAACTTCAAGAGAGTTAGGTTCAAGAGGGATATTAAATTCTTCTGCTTTCTTTAAAATATTACTCTTGCCTGCAAGGTCAGAAACAAGTATTCTTTGACGATTACCAACAAGCTCGGGTCTAATATGTTCATAGGTTTCTGGCCTCTTTCTTACAGCACTTACATGAACTCCACCTTTATGAGCAAAAGCACTTTCTCCAACAAATGGCTGTCTTTTAAAAGGAATTAGATTAGCTATCTCATATACAAACCTTGAAACCTCTGTAAGTTTTTTCAATTTATAGTCATCAATACATCTGTATCCAAGCTTCAGTTGCAGGTTTGGAATTACAGAACAAAGATTTGCATTCCCACATCTTTCACCAAATCCATTTATAGTCCCCTGAACCTGAACCGCTCCATTTATAATAGCAACTATACTATTTGCAACAGCACAATCCGAGTCATTATGTGCATGAATGCCCAAAGGAACATTTATTGACTGTCTAACATCTTTTACAATTTTTGCTACTTCTGCCGGGAGTGTTCCACCATTTGTATCACATAGAATTATACAGTCTGCTTTTGCCTCTTCAGCTGTTTTAAGACATTTTAAAGCATATTCAGAATTATCCTTGTATCCGTCAAAGAAATGTTCTGCATCAAAGAATACCTTTTCTGCATATTTTTTTAAATAAGTAATCGTGTTGAAAATCAATTCAAGATTTTCTTCAAGAGACACTTTAAGTGCTTCAGTCACATGAAAATCCCATGTTTTACCAAAAATCGTAAATATTTTTGCCTCTGATGCTATGAGAGATTTTACATTTGAGTCATTTTCTACTTTTATTTTTGGCCTATGTGTGCTTCCAAAGGCTGTTATAACTGAATTTTTTAGCGGAAGTTTTTTAACTTTTTTAAAATATTCAGCATCTTTTGGATTTGAACCTGGCCAGCCACCTTCTATGTAATGAATACCAAGTTCATCAAGTTTTTCTGTAATTCTTAGTTTGTCATCTACTGAAAAAGATATATCTTCTGCCTGAGAGCCATCTCTCAAAGTTGTATCATAAATTTCAATGATTTTTTGCATAAAAGTAATATATTACATTTTTGAAGCATTAAGCAAGATATGTTATATTAAATACTATTAATTTTTCTTGCGAGGGAATTTATGGAAAAAATTCTCATGTTAGGATGTGATGCAATTGCTCGTGGAGCTGTTGAAGCAGGAATTTCTTATGCTTCTTCCTATCCAGGAACTCCAGCAACACAGATTCTTGAATATATTGCTAAAAACTCTTCTGTAAAAGCTGAATGGTCTGTAAATGAAAAAGTAGCATATGAAGTCGCTTACGGTGTTTCTTTAACTGGTAGAAGAGTTCTTTGCTCAATGAAACATGTTGGATTAAATGTAGCATCAGATCCATTTATGACATCAGCATATCTTGGAATAAAAGGCGGTTTTGTTCTGGTATTAGGAGACGACCCAGGTGCTTATTCGTCTCAAAATGAACAGGATTCACGTTTTTATGCTTCTTTTGCGAAAATACCATGCCTTGAACCTTCTGATGCTCAAGAAGCCAAAGATATGACAAAATTAGCTTTTGATATCTCTGAAGAGTTAGGGTTACCTGTGATGATTAGAAGCATTACAAGACTTCTTCATTGTATTAGCCCTGTAACACTGGAAAATATAAAACCTGAAAAAGAAATTAAGCTTGAGAAAAACCCTGAATACCTGCTTGCAATTCCCAAAAATGTTGTAAGACTTCATAGTGAACTCAATAAAAAACAAGAGAAAATCAAAAAACTACTTGAAAAATATGAATTTAATAAAATTTTTTCAGGAAAAGGAAAAACTGGAATAATTGCCTGTGGAATCACTTATCTTTATGCTAAAGAATTAGGAGAAGACTTACCAATTTTTAAGATTTCAGCCTATCCAGTAGATGAAGATTTAATTAAAAATTTTGTAAAAAATCTGGATGAAGTAGTTGTTCTTGAAGAAGGTTATCCATTTATTGAAAGTTTAGTAAAAAAATACTGCCCTAATGTAAAAGGAAAACTATCTGGCGACCTGCCACTTGAAGGAGAATTATGTGTAGAGCCTTTATTGAAACTTTTCGGGAAAATAAAGTCTTACACCAAAAATTTTCCTCTTATTCCAAGACCACCTGTGCTCTGCCCTGGCTGTCCTCATAGAGAGTTTTATAAAGCACTAAATGAAGCTCATCCAAACTTTGTTACAGGAGATATTGGATGCTACACTCTTGGGGCGAATCCTCCACTTAAAGCAATTGATACATGCCTTTGTATGGGAGCAAGTATAGGTAAAGCATCAGGTATTTCTTCTCAAGGTATAAAAAGGGTTGCAGCAGTAATTGGTGACTCTACTTTTATTCACTCAGGAATCCCTGCATTAATAAATGCTGTATATAACAAGTCAGATATCCTTGTATGCATTCTTGATAATTCTTCTGTTGCAATGACAGGACATCAACCAACACCTGCTATTGGAATTACTGCTAAAGGAGAAGAAACAAAAAAAATAGACCTTGTAGAACTATGTAAAGCTTGCGGAGCAGACTCAGTTGAAGTAGTAGACCCATATGATAAAAAATCTACTTTTGAAGCAATCAAAAAAGGACTTAATGAACCCGGTGTTAATGTTGTAATAGCTCGCAGAGCCTGTATATTAGTTGCTAAAAAACTAAAGAGCTAAAACATTATCCCAGCTTAAAAGAGTTACTCCTTTTTCTTGAAGAATTGATATTGTTTTATCAAGATTTTCTGTTCTAAGAACCACTACAGCCTTTTCACCTGACTTTTCAACAAATGCGTAAATATACTCAATATTTATGTTTGCATCATACAAATATTTCAATGCTTCAGCCAATCCACCTGGTTTATCCTTTACTGCTATAGCCACCACATTTGTAAGCTTAACTGTAAATTCATTTTTTTCAAGGATTTCTTTTGCCTTTTCTGGGTCTGTTACAATTAATCTTAAAATACCAAACTCAGATGTATCAGCAATTGAAAGTGCTCTAATATTTATTCCTTCTTCTGACAAGGCTTTCAATGCCTCATAAAGTCTTCCTCTTTTGTTTTCCAGAAAAACTGATATTTGTTTTATTTTCATCACTTTCCTCCTAATCTATAAGACTTCTTTTATCAATTACTCTTTTTGCCTTTCCCTCGCTTCTTGGCAAACTCTTCGGTTCAACAAGTGTAACTTTAACTCTTATACCAATGGTCTCTTCAATACGTTTTTCAAGTTTTTTCCTAAGATTTTCAACATGTTTTACTTCATCTGAAAAAGTTTCCTTTGACATCTCTACCATAACCTCTATTTCATCAAGATGTTGAGGTCTTGTAATAATAATTTGATAATGTGGTTCAACTCCTTGAACTTCTAAGATTGTTCTTTCAATCTGATATGGGAAAATCATTACTCCTCTTACTTTTATCATGTCATCTGTTCTTCCGCGAATTCTTTCAATTCTTGCAAATGTCCTTCCGCAGCTACACTTTTCTCTTATTAATGAAGTTATGTCTTTGGTTCTGAACCTAAGCATTGGCATTCCTTCACGGGTTAAAGTTGTTAAAACAAGCTCTCCTCTTTTTCCATCTGGTAAAGAATCTCCTGTATCAGGGTCTATAACTTCTACATAGAAATGATCTTCAAATACATGCAGTCCTTTTTTTTCAATGCATTCATGGGCAACACCTGGACCTATTATTTCTGTTAATCCGTATATGTTAAGCGCATTTAAATTAAATCTTTTTTCAATTTCCTTTCTCATCTGTTCTGTCCACATTTCTGCACCAAAACAACCTGCTTTAAGTTTAAGGGTTGTAGGTTCAATCCCCATCTCCTGTGCAACTTCAGCCATATAAAGAGCATAAGAAGGAGTACATGTAAGAATTGTCGTTCCAAAATCTCTCATTATCTCAATCTGTCTTCTGGTATTTCCTGCACTGGCAGGCACAACCATTGCACCAATTTTATGTGCACCATAGTGAACTCCAAATCCTCCAGTAAAAAGTCCATAGCCATAACAGTTCTGCACAATGTCATCTTTAGTTGCACCAGCCATTGTAAGACACCTTGCCATAACCTCTGCCCATATATCAATATCATTGCGGGTATAACCTGCAACTACAGGTTTTCCAGTTGTTCCACTTGACATATGAATTTCCACAATTTCACTTAATGAAGATGCAAACATTCCAAATGGATAAACTTCTCTGAGGTCAGCCTTAGATGTAAAAGGAATGTTTTTTATATCATCAAGAGTTTTTATATCCTCTGGCTTGAGTCCAACCTCATCAAATTTTTTTCTGTAGTAAGGCACTTTCTCATAAGCTCTTTGCACTGTTTGTTTAAGTCTTTCAAGTTGTAAAGCTTTAAGTTTTTTTTCTGACATGCATTCAAACTCTTTATTCCAAATCATCTTCTCACCTCATTCAGTGGATTCTAAAAATTTAAGATTTTCACCTTTGAGGCTTTCCATAGCCTTTTGAGTATCTTCCACCTCTACAATTAAGTAAGCTTTTTTTCTTGTCTCAGCAACATAAACAGCTGCACTTTCAATATTTATACCTTTTGAAGATAAGGTTTTTACAACTTCATAAAGCCCACCTGGCTGGTCTTTCATTTCAATTCCGATTGCCTCATTTAACGATGCAGTAAATCCTTTATCTTTAAGTAATTGGTAAGCTTCTTTACATCTGTCAACCATAAATTTGATTATGCCAAATCCATTTGTGCTTGTAATAGAAAAGGCAAGAATGTTTATATTTGCTTCAGCAAGGACCTTTGTAATCCTTTCAAGTCTTCCTGGTTTATTCTCAGCAAATACTGAAATAATGTAAACCTTGCTCATAAAAACCTCCTAAATAGTTCTTTTATCAATCACTCTCTTTGCTTTTCCTTCACTGACAGGCAGTGTTCCTGGTTCCAATAACTCTACCTTTGGTTTTACCATTGTAGCTGAACGTATTTTGTCTACGATTTCATCCTTTAATCTAATAAGCTTTTCAATTTTACCATCAAAAAGTTCTCTATCTATCTCAACCTTAATCACCATCTCATCATAAGCTTCAAGTATAATTTGGTAATTCTGAGCAACTCCTTTTATTCCCATCAAGACCTGTTCAATCTGTTGTGGGAATATATTTACACCTTTAACTATAAACATGTCATCAGACCTGCCAAGAATTCTTGAAATTCTTCGGTGAGTTCTTCCACATCTACAAGGTTCTAAAATAATTCTTGTTAAATCTCTTGTTCTGTATCTTATAAGAGGCATAGCCTCTCTGTTGAGAGTTGTTAAGACAAGTTCTCCAATTTCTCCATCAGCAACCGATTGTCCTGTTTCAGGGTTAATTATTTCCATAAGAAAATTGTCTTCCCATATATGAAGCCCATCTTTATAGATACATTCAAAACCAACCCCTGGACCGTTCATTTCTGTAAGTCCATAACAGTTATAAATATCTATGCCAAGCATATTTTCAATCTTTTTTCTTGTTTCTTCGGAGTATGGTTCTGCTCCAAGATATGCTCTTTTAAGTTTTAAGTCTTTCCTTGGGTCAATTCCCTTATCATACAGCACAGAAGCAACATAAAGCGCATAACTCGGTGTTATATGAAGCATCGTTGTCCCAAAATCCTTCATTAAATTAATCTGTCTTTCCGTATTTCCTGGTCCTGCAGGAATAACAAGAATTCCAACCTTTTCAGCCCCATAATGCATAACAAAAGCTCCTGTAAAGAGTCCATATGTCATGCTATTCTGGAGGATATCTCCTTTTGTTGCACCTGTCATAACAAGACAACGAGCAATAAGTTCTGCTGAGTTGTTTATATCTTTTTTAGAAAAGAATATAGCTTTAGGTTTACCTGTGGTTCCACTTGATGTGTGTAGCCTTATTACTTTTTCAGGGGAAACAGTTAAAAGTCCATAGGGATAATCAACAAAAAGGTCTTCTTTTGTAGTGAATGGGAAAAATTTTATATCATCAAGGGATTTGATATTTAAAGGATTTGCTCCTGCTTCCTGAAATTTTTTTCTGTAATGAGGAACTTTCTGGTAAACTCTTTTTAGGACTTTTTTAAGTCTCTCTAATTGAAGCTGCTCAAGTTTTTGCCTCGGTACTGTTTCTAATTCCTTGTTCCAAAATTGCATTTTTCTTTGCTAACCTCCTGCCTTCATTGAATGCTTTTATGTTAATTTCAACTGTCTTAGGCGGGACGGAGTTTGTAATTACCTCATACCATATCTCTTCTTTAAATGGTAAAAAGATGGATAAAAATCCTAAGATTACAGAATTTTCAACCTTTGAATTACCAAGTTCTTTTGCAATTTTTTCTGCATCTATTGAATTTACTATAAAAGCTTCTTGTTTGATTAAATGTTCAACATTTTGAGGGTAATCTTTATTTTCTGCCACTGCTGGAAGGATCTTTTTCTTGTTCAAAATAACCATACCACCTGATTTCAAGAAATGAAGATGCCTCAAAGCCTCAAGCTCTTCAAGAGCCACCATTATATCAGCCATTCCAGATGGAATATTAGGAGAGTAAACTAAAGCACCAAATCTTATATGACTGATAACACTTCCGCCTCTCTGAGCCATTCCATGAATTTCACTTTCTTTTACATCAAAACCGCTTTTAAAAGCAACTTGAGCAATAATTCTACTGGCAAGAACTATACCTTGTCCACCTGTTCCAGTTATGATTATATTGGTTGTTGACACAGGGAAAATTCTAACATAGGACAAATATAGTTTGCAACCATAATTTTTGAGATATCCTCAGAGGTTGCAATAAAGTAATCAAAATTTTTAAAATATATTTGTCCTGCGCCTGTAGCTCAGTCGGATAGAGCAACTGCCTTCTAAGCAGTGGGCCGGGGGTTCGAATCCCTCCAGGCGCGTAGGCGGACGTAGCTCAACGGTTAGAGCACTGGACTGTGGCTCCAGGTGCTGCGGGTTCGAGTCCCGTCGTCCGCCCCAAAACTAAAAAAATCCTGCTAAATAGTGTTCTACTTATTATGAATAAAATTGTTAGATTGAGACCCTTAAAAAATTTGTGTTTTATTGCACAATTAATGGATTATAAGTCCTAATATTTTTCATTACTCCATTGGTCATTCCAAGCCTTCAAAGGAGGAGACCCTTCGCTTATGCTCAGGGTGACAGTAAAAGTGTTATTACGAGGAGCGTTAGCGTCAAGGAATCTCCTCTTTCCGATTTAAGGGGGGACCTTAGCCTCAGGATAGACCCTACGGGTCAGATTCCTCACACCCGTTAGAGTGTTCGGAATGACCAAAAAAACATTAAGGTGCGAGAAAATATCTTTGAGTCAGCATTGGTGCTTGTTAAATTAAATCCCAATTTAGCTCAAAATGTTATACTATAAAAACACCGAATTTCTTGTATAATGATAAAGAGAAAAAAATTATTTAAAAACCTTCTCATCCTATCAAGCATTTCCTATATTTTGCCAGTATTATTCTTTTTATCTGGAAGTCTTAAAAATTTTGAATTTAAAGTTTATGATTTGCTTTCAAAACATTTAAGTCCCTCTGATAAATCTGATAATATCTGCCTTATTTATATAGATCAATTCAGTATAGAAGAATTGAATAAACAAGGAATAACGTGGCCCTGGCCAAGGCAGATTTATGCTCCTGTTATAGAGTATCTTTCAGAGGCAGATGCTGTCTTTATAGATATTCTGTTTACTGAAAATTCTTCCTACGGCATTGAGGATGATAAAATTTTTGCTGAATCACTTAAAAAGTCAAAAAATGTGTATCTGCCATTTGCACTTTCAAAAGAAAAGGGGAAAATTGATGAAAAATATATTAAAAAAATTGCATATCCAGCTGTTATAGATACAAAACTTCAATACGATTCTTTGATTTCTCCAATTGATGAATTGAAAAACAGCGCCCAGGGACTTGGAAATGTCAGTATTCTTCCAGATGAAGATGGTATTTACAGGCGAATACCGCTTTTTTTTAAAGTTGAAGATTTCACTGTTCCAAATTTTGTAATGAGTTATTTTATCAAAAAGAACATGATCCATGTAAAAAATAATGTTATTTTAATAGATAACACAATCATCCCTTTAGATGAAGAGAATTTACTTTTAAAATTTTCAAAAGATAAATATCCATTTCATCTATTTTCATTTGCGGAATTACTTGATGCATCAATTAAAAACTCAAAAAAAGAAAGCTCAAATATCAAGAAAAACTTTTTTAGAGGCAAAACAGTCTTTATTGGACTTACAGCTCCAGGACTTTTTGACCTTAAACCTACTCCCATGTCCTCAAAAACACCAGGTGTATTTATTCATGCAACTACCTTTGAAAACTTAATTAATAAAAACTTTATCAAAGTGGCACCAAAATCCATCATTTTTTCAATCATGTTGATTTTAGCCATCTTTATTCCCTACGCTTTTTTGAAACAACATTCTCTAAAAATAAATATGCTTATTTTTATATTTTCAGGACTATTTCTAATTTGTATTGAAGTAGTTTTATTTAAATTATCAATATATATGCAATTTTTGCCTTCTTTTGTATGCCTTATCTTCAGCTCTATTATCTCATTACTTTATAGTTATGCTGTTGAAGGAAAAGAAAGAAGTTTTATTAAAAGAACTTTTACGCAATATATGGACAAAAGAATTGTTGATTATCTACTTACCCATCCTGAATTTATAACTCCTGGTGGGCAAAAAACAACAGTTACAGTATTCTTTGCGGATATAGCAGGTTTTACTACTATAGCTGAAAAACTTTCTCCAGAAAATACTGCTTTAATGCTTCATAAAGTGCTCAATTCATTGACAGAAGTTGTCATTACACATTCTGGCATTGTTGATAAATATATTGGCGATTGTATTATGGCTTTTTGGGGAGCACCTTTGAAAACAGAGTCTGACGAAATTAATGCCTGCAAGGCAGCTATAAAATGCATAGAATCTTTAGAAAAAATTAATAAAGAATTTTCTGAAAAAGGAATGCCTTCAATTAAAATCAGAATAGGAATTCATACAGGAGACGCAATTGTAGGCAACATTGGAAGTGACAGACTTTTTAATTATACTGTAATCGGTGATACAGTAAACATAGCTTCCAGACTTGAATCTCTCAATAAGTTTTTCAACACCAGTATTATAATCAGCAAAGAAACCTATTGTAAGCTCACAGATAGTTTTGTTGCAAGAGAACTTGGAGTTATAACAGTTAAAGGAAAAACCAAGCCATTAACCATTTTTGAAATTTTAGGACAAAAGGATAATATCAATTTTGAAAAAATCTCACTTGTTGAGAAATACAACGAAGGATATTCACTTTATAAAGAACAAAAGTGGAATGATGCAAAAGAAATATTTAAATCAATACTAAATGATTTTCCCGAAGATGGTCCGTCAAAATTTTACCTAAGGAAAATAGAAGAATTCTTATCTGGAAAGCAATTGACAGAAGACTGGATTATTGTTAAAATGGAAGAAAAATGAAACTTAGATTCATAATAAATTTTGTCATTTTACTTTCTTTAATTGCTTCTATTTCATGGGCAGAGATAGTTACTGTTATTACAAAAGAAAATGCAATTAGGGAATCTCCAAGATTTTTTTCACCTGTAAAAGCTCTTGTAAAATACAATGACACCCTTGATGTAATTACCAAAGAAGGAGACTGGCTCAAAGTAAAATTTAAAAATAAAATCGGATATATACATAGAACTGCTGTAGAAAAAAGAACTGCTTCAACTTCAGGAATTTCATTACAGAAAAAGACTGGCACAACTGAAGATGAAATAACACTTGCTGGAAAAGGATTTAATTCTCAGGTTGAAAAAGCTTATAAAGATAAACATCCTGAGATGAAATATGAATTTGTGGATAAAGTTGAAAAATACGATATTTCTGAAAAAGATTTAATATCTTTTATAAAGGCTGGAGGACTTTCAGAACCAAAATGATAAAAAAATTTGTTTTGATAGCAATTTTATTTCTATGCCTTTTTTCGTGCAAAACAGTTGATATAAATAAAACATTGGATATTACATTAACAACAATTCAAGCTACTGAGAAGGCAGCAAGACCTATATCAGATGAAGAAGAATATTATATTGGAAGGGCTGTTGCTGCACGTATGTTTTTGTATTATACCCTCTATGAAAATCATGAATTGACTAATTATATTAATTCTATAGGAAAAGTTATAGCCTTACATTCTGAAAAGCCTTTTACTTTTGGAGGATATCATTTTGCCCTATTAAATAGTAACGAAATTAACGCTTTTGCATGCCCTGGTGGTATAGTATTCCTCACAAAAGGAATGCTTAAACTGGCAAAGAGTGAAGATGAACTGGCTGCAATAATTGCTCATGAAATTGCGCATGTAAATCATCGGGATGGAATAAATTCTATCAAGCAGGCAAGATGGACAGAAGCTCTTACAATAATTGGCACCACAGCAGCCAAACAATATGGAGATGAGGATTTATTAAAACTTGTGAATATTTTTGAGAATTCAATAGATGATATTTTAAAAACTCTCATTGTGAATGGTTATAGTAAGACTCAAGAATATGCAGCAGATGAAAAAGCTTTACAGTATCTTGCAAAAGCAGGCTATAATCCATATGCATTGCTTAATGTTCTTGAAAGACTTAGACAGAGCACAAAATCAGAAGGTGGAATTTTAAATACACACCCTGATACAACTGATAGAATAAATAATCTAAAAGATAAAATACCTGTTGTTTCCCTTGATTTAAATGCTTTTAAAAAACGATCCTTAAGATTCAATTCTTTTGTTAAAGAATAAAAGTTTCTTTTAGCCACCTTTGCCAGCAATTTCTCCGAGTTTGAATATTGGAAGATAAAGGGATACTACTATAAATCCAATTGTTACTCCAAGAAATACTATTAATGCAGGTTCAAGCATGCTCATAAGATTTGCAACAGCATTGTCAACTTCTTCATCATAAAAATCAGCTACTTTATTTAACATCTCATCTGTTGCACCTGTTGACTCACCCACATTTACCATCTGCACAAAAATTGGAGGAAAAATCTCAGGCTTTGATTTTAGAACCTCTGTTAAAGATTTACCAGCAGTTATGTCCTCTTTCATATCTATAACAACATCTTCTATAACTTTATTGCCTGAGGCTCTTGCAGAAATCTCCATACTATTAAGTATTGGAACACCGCTTCCAAGAAGCGTTCCCAGCGTTCTTGAAAATCTTGACAATGAAGCTTTGAGCAAAATTGTGCCGAGTACAGGAATTCTAAGAAAAATACTATCTGTGATTTTTCTGCCATTTTCAGATCTTCTGAAAAATTTTACAAATACAAAAAATATAATAATTCCAAGAAATATAAAAATTCCTGATTTTGCCATAAAATTACTCATAGCAATGGTTATTCTTGTAGGAAGTGGCAGGTCAAGTCCCATTTCAGCAAACAATTTTGCAAATGTGGGAATAACAAATATCATAATAATTGCAACAACAAGAATAGCTACAGCTATTACCAGACTGGGATAAATCATAGCGCCAATAATTTTTCTTTTTAGTTTTATCATCTTTTCAAAATAGTCAGCCATTCTTTGAAGCACTTTATCAAGCATTCCACCTTCTTCACCAGCCCTTACCATATTCACAAAAAGAGAACTAAATACCCGAGGATGTCTTCTCATTGAATCAGCTAAAGATGAACCCTTTTCTATATCATTTCTCATCTGAATGAGGATTTTTTTGAAATTTTTATTCTTAATTTGACCTATCAATGCATCAAAAGCTTGAACAACAGGAACACC
Organism: Thermodesulfovibrio yellowstonii DSM 11347; assembly: GCF_000020985.1. Taxonomy (NCBI): domain Bacteria; kingdom Pseudomonadati; phylum Nitrospirota; class Thermodesulfovibrionia; order Thermodesulfovibrionales; family Thermodesulfovibrionaceae; genus Thermodesulfovibrio; species Thermodesulfovibrio yellowstonii. Next base: position 762,805 of record NC_011296.1, on the reverse strand, counting down.
TGAAGCAAAAAGAGTTGCGAACTGACGCGTAAAAAACAAAATATCTTTCTGAGAGACTTTCCCTAAACTGAAAAACTTTTTTTCTTGCTTTTCTTTTACGTATCTTGGAATTATCCCGCTTTTTCTTAACGATAAAAGAAGCTCGCCTTCGCTTTCTGCTTCAGTTTCGCCTGTAACTAAAGCACCTTCTTCTGTTCTACCTTTCCATATAAAAATTGTAGGCATTTGCAATCCTTTTAATTTTTTAGAAAAAAACTATTTTAAATCCATAAAATGCAAGACCTATCGGAACAGTAAATGCCATAAATTTCAATATTCTTTTCAATGAATTATTTCTCACATACTCTGTTACAACTCCATTGAGTCCATAAAATCCGTGATATAAGGCTGAAAAGAGAAAAACAATATTAAAAATTTTCCATGAAGGCTCACTAAGTCTCTGCATAACCGCATTATAAGAATAGTTATCATGCCCCATGAAGTGCATTAGAATGAAATGATATAGCAATCCAACTACAAGAATCACACCTGTTATTCTATGCAAAAGCCAACTCCACATTAGAACACCTCCCTGAGAAAATAAAAAGCTCCTGCAAGCCATACGATAAAAACTAAAAGAACTCCTACGTATGCCATAGGCTTTTGATATTTCGTGGAAACTCCAATTTCAAGAAGAGTAATTCTTATTCCTGCAAAGACATGTTTAAGCACAATGGCAAAGAGGATTAATTCGCCTATTTTAAGCAATGGATTTTTCATAAATGCCATGAGTTTATTGTATGCAACAGGGTCTTTTAAATGACTTAAAACATAGATATGAGCTATCAGATAAAGGCTGAGTATTATGCCGGTTACTCTATGAACAAGCCATGCGAGAGAACCTGTGTTCCAACGGTATCTCATTTTTCACCTCCTGTAAAGCCTTTTTTCACAGCCAGTCTTTTGAGCTTGAGTATGTGTTTTGTTATATCTATCTCCTTTGGACATACCTCTACACAGTTAAAAATTGAGTGACATCGCCATACTCCATGTTCTCCTGTTATAGCTTCAAGCCTTTGCTCAGTTGCCCTATCACGAGTATCAAATAGAAATCTATATGCCTTTAGCAATGCTGAAGGTCCAAGATATTCCTTGTCAGCCCAGAATACAGGACAAGAGGTAGTGCAGCTTCCACACATTATACAAGTTATGGATTCAAGAATCTTATGCTGGTCTTCAGGCGACTGAATTCTCTCCCTTTCAGGTGGAGGTTCATCATTGATGAGATAGGGTAGAACTTTATCGTTTTTATGGAAAAACATTGTCATGTCTACCACAAGGTCTTTAATAACAGGCAATGCTGGCAGAGGCTCTATCTCTATGGTTTCAGGCAAATCCTTTACAAGGGTTTGACAGGCAAGGCGATTTTGTCCATTTATCTTCATTGCGCATGAACCACATACGCCATGGGCACAGGATTTCCTGAAAGTTAAAGTGCCGTCCATTGTTTCTTTTATTTTTACAAGTCCATCTAACACCCTTTCCATGCTGTTAAGTTTTACCCGGAATTCGTCCCATCTTGTTGAAGGGTTTTCATCGGGCAAGTATCTTTTAATTTTGAAAGTGTAATATTTGCTCATCAGTATTTCCTCTCCTCTGGTTTAAATCTTGTTAATTTAACAGGTTTGTATTTAAAGGTAATGCCTTTGTCTCCTTGAAATGCAAAGGTATGCTTAAGCCAGTTTTCATCATCCCTTTTTGGATAGTCTTCCCTGCAATGAGCTCCTCTACTTTCTGTTCTCTGCAATGCACAAGAGGCAATAACTTCTGATAGAGTTAACATGTGCCCAAGCTCAATTGCTTCAAGAAGGTCTGTATTGAATGTGTTTGACTTGTCAGCAATTGATATGTCTTTGTATCTTTCCTTTAATGCTTGTAATTCATCAAGAAGAACTTTAAGCTCTTCTTCTTTTCTAAAAACAGAGCATTTATCCATCATGGCAGTTTGCAGGTCTCTTCTTACTGAAGCCACTGTTTCTCTTCCATTGCTTCTTCTTATCATATCTACACAATCGGCAATGAGAGAAATTCTTTCCTTTTTAACCTTGCCTTTTGTAGCAGTCTTCAAGGTGGAACTTGCTGCCTTTCCAGCTCTTCTTCCAAAGACAACAGTATCAAGGAGGGAGTTACAACCGAGTCTATTTGCACCATGAACAGACACACAGGCACACTCACCAGCAGCATAAAGACCTTCTACAACTGAGCCATCTATGTCTCTCAAAACCCTCCCATCATTGTCCGTTGGAATGCCACCCATTGCATAATGGGCAGTGGGAACAACAGGAATTGGTGCTTCAGAGGGGTCAATTCCCATGTATATTTTGCAAAAAGTTGTTATCTCAGGAAGTCTCTCTTCAAGAATTTTTCTATCTACATGTCTTAAATCAAGATAAACATAGTCTTTCCCATCAATACCTCTACCCTCTCTTATCTCCGTTAGAATTGCACGGGATACCATATCACGAGGGGCTAAGTCTTTTATTGTTGGTGCATATCGTTCCATAAATCTTTCGCCTTTCCCATTTATGAGAATTCCGCCTTCGCCTCTTGCACCTTCGGTAATCAATATTCCAAGCCCGTAAAGTCCTGTAGGATGGAACTGAAAGAACTCCATATCTTCGAGGGGCAGTCCCTGCCTAAAAAGCATGCTAAGACATTCACCTGTACTTGCATAGGCATTTGAGGTTACTTTAAAGACCTTTCCATATCCACCGCTTGCTATTATCACTGCCTTTGATTCAAAGACATGAAGAGAGCCATCTTTTATGTTAACGGCAATTATACCCTGAACAGCATTGTTTTCTACGACAATATCAAGCACTTGAAACTCCTGAAAAAATCTAACGCCTTTGAGCTGACATTGCTCATAAAGAGCAAAAAGCACTGCATGACCTGTTCTGTCAGCAGAGTAGCATGCCCTTCTAACTGGTGCTTTACCAAACTCCCTTGTATGCCCGCCAAATCTCCTCTGGGCAATCTTACCTTCTGGCGTGCGAGAGAAAGGTACGCCCATATGCTCAAGCTCAATAATTGTTGGAATAGCATCGTAGCACATAATTTCAATGGCATCCTGATCACCAAGAAAATCGCTTCCCTTCACCGTATCATAGGTATGCCATTCGGGGCTGTCTTCTTCTTCATTTCCAAGAGCAGCTCCAATACCACCTTGTGCTGCGGTAGAATGGGAACGAGTAGGATAAAGCTTACTTAAAACTCCAACTGTTCCGTGATTGATACATTCAATGGCAGCACGGCATCCCGCAAGGCCAGAACCGATAATAACTGTGTCAAAATAGTGTTTATTAATCTCCATCACCCTCTCCTTATTTGCAAAAATTATTTTATTTTGTATAATTTATAGCACAATGTCAAGCATAGGAGGACAAAAATGGGATATGTACCAAGTCCAAGTTATAGCATAACGTTACGAGTAGAGATTGAAAACAGAATAGGAATGTTTGCCAAAATTGCTTCAGCCATCAGTGGTGCAGGAGGAGATTTAGGCTCAATTGATATTGTAAAAGTTGAAAAAGGAAGAATTATAAGAGATATTACTGTAAATGCCAGAGACGAAGAACATGAAAAGAAAATCATTAAGGCGTTAAAACACATTGAAGGAGTTAAAATTTTAAGAGTCATGGACAGAACATTTCTTGTCCATGAAGGAGGCAAAATTGGCATATACAATAAGATAAATGTAAAGGGAAGAGAAGACCTCTCAAGAGTTTATACACCAGGCGTAGCAAGAGTCTGCCTTGATATTCATAAAAATCCTGAACATGTATATCGCTATACCATAAAAGGAAACACTGTGGCGGTGATAACTGATGGAACAGCGGTTTTAGGTCTTGGAAACATAGGACCTGATGCAGCAATGCCTGTGATGGAAGGAAAATGCATGCTTTTTAAAGAGTTCGGAGGTGTAGATGCTTTCCCAATAGCAGTAAGAACCACAGATGTGGATGAACTTGTTAACATTATAAAAAAAATTTCAACTCCCTTTGGTGGGATAAATCTTGAAGACATTGCTGCACCCAGATGTTTTGAAGTAGAACGAAGGCTTCGTGAGGAGCTTGATATTCCTGTAATTCACGATGACCAGCACGGAACAGCCATAGTTACTCTTGCAGCGCTAATAAATGTTGGAAGAGTTCTAAAAAGAGATATAAGAGATTTTCGAGTTGTAATCTCAGGAGCAGGTGCTGCAGGCACAGCTACAGCTTATATGCTCCTTGAATATGGCATAAAAGATATAACAGTCTGTGACAGAGCAGGTACTTTATACGAAGGAAGAACAGAAGATATGGATTCACACAAAGCAGAACTTGCCCAAAAAACAAATCCCAGAAAAATCAAGGGAAAACTCACTGATGTCCTTGAGGGCGCCGATGTCTTTATAGGACTTTCTGCTCCAAACATTCTTAAACCAGAGGACATTGAAAAAATGGCAAAAGACAAAGTTGTATTCGCTCTTGCAAATCCTGACCCTGAAATTGCGCCTGAACTTGCAATGCCCCTTGTAAGAATCATGGCAACTGGCAGGTCTGACTATCCAAACCAGATAAATAATGTTCTTGCTTTTCCAGGATTATTCAAAGGCTTACTTGAGGTCAGAGCAAAGGGTGTTGATAAAGAAATATTTTTTGCCGCTGCCAATGCAATTGCTAACATAATTAAGGACGAAGAACTCAATGAAGACTATATTATACCAAGCATTTTTAATAAAAAAGTTGCACAGGCAGTCTCCCATGCGGTAGCTGAGAAGGCTAAAAAACTAAAATTAGCAAGATAACTATTGACTTTTTTAAATATTTTTAATATTATCATTAGAAACTTTAAGAAGGAGGGGTATTATGAAACGACTGAGTATTTTAATTTTAGCTGTTATGTTAAGTTTCTGTTTAATAACATTTTCTTTTGCAGCAGATGTTATAAAATTCGGAGCCGCGCTTTCACTCACGGGTAAACTTGCAAAAGAAGGTAATCTTGTAAAAAATGGATATGAACTTTGGAAGGAAACTGTTAATAAAAAAGGCGGAATTAAAATTGGGAATAAATACTATAAAGTTGATATCAAATACTATGACGATGAGAGTGATCCAAACAGAGCAGCAAAACTTGTAGAAAAATTAATAACTGAAGACGGAATTAAACTTATTCTTGGTCCATATGGAAGTGAATCAGTATTTTCAACCTCTGCAATTACAGAAAAATATGGGGCTTTGATGGTTCAGGGAGGAGCTGCTGCAGACAAACTTTACACAAGAGGATTTAAAAATCTTTTTGGAATTTACACAGTAGCCACAGAGTATATGGATGATACACTAAAAATGTTAATGAATAAAGCTCCTAAGCCAACAACTGTCGCGATAGTCTATTCCAATGATCTTTTCTCAACACAGGTTGCTCAAGGTGCTAAAGCATCTGCTCAGAAATATGGATATAAGGTAGTTTACTACAAAGACTACCCAAAAGGAACGCAGGACCTGTCAACTGTTATTGTTGAAATTAAAGCAAAAAATCCTGACATACTTATTGGTTGTGGACATTTTCAGGATACTATAGTCATTGTTAAACAAAGTAAAGATTATAAGCTTAATCCTAAGGCAATAGCTTTTTCAGTTGGACCAACTCTTCCTGATTTTGTAAGTGCTTTAAAGTCAGATGCAGAATATATTTTAGGTTCTGCTCAATGGACCCCAACCCTGAAATACAAAGATCCTGTTTTTGGTTCAAATGCAAACTTTGTAAAAGCTTTTAAAACAAAATTTAGAGTAGAACCTAACTATCATGCAGCAGGAGGCGCGGCAGCAGCAGTAATCTTCCAAAGAGCTATTGAAAAAGCAGGAACATTTACAGATATCAACAGGATCAGAGAGTCACTTTTAAGCTTTAATGAAGAAACATTATTTGGAAAAATTAGATTTGACTCCAGTGGAAAGGTTGTTGGTAAAGGAATGCCTGTTATTCAAATACTTAAGGGAACTCAAAAAACAGTTTATCCAGAAAATGTTGCTGAAACAAAACCAGTTTATCCAAAACCAGCATGGAGATAAATTTTTTAGCCCAAGCTTTTGCTTGGGCTTTTTTATTTTAATTCAGGTGAGGTGAAGATGATAATTCTGCAGGTTCTTATTAATGGATTTCTTCTTGGTGGATTTTATGCTTTAATAGGAGTTGGATTTTCACTTGTGTGGGGGGTTACAAACATAATTAATCTCGCCCATGGAGCTATTGCACTTCTTGGTGCCTACATTACCTTCTTTCTTTTTCAAAACTATGGAATTGACCCTTTTTTAAGTTTACCCTTCAGTTTTCTTGCTCTTTTCATTTTTGGGTATGCCATACAAAGATATTTATTAAATCTTGTTGTAAAAGCGCAAATATTTATGCTCCTTATTCTTACTTTTGGCATAGAAATTTTTTTAGTAAACTTTATGACAACTTTCTTTTCAGCAGACTTTCGTTCTGTCACTCCTGATTATGCAGGAGAAAGCTTAATTATTGGAGATATTGTTATTCCATATATAAGAATTATAGTATTCCTTATATGCACATTCATAACCTTTATTTTAAGTCTTTTCCTTAATAAAACATGGGCTGGTAAAGCAATAAAAGCCACATCTCTTGATATAGAAGCTGCAATGATGGTAGGTATAAATCCTGCAAAAATCTTCGCTTTAACCTTCGCAATAGCTTCAGGATTGGCAGGAGTTGCAGGAAGTCTTTTTTCATTAACTCAAGCATTTTCTCCTTCAATAGCAGGTTCCTTAACACTAAGAGCCTTTATTGTTAGCATATTAGGTGGTTTGGGTAGAGTAGAAGGAGCTTTGATTGGTGGAATCATTCTTGGGATTGTTGAAACGCTAAGTTCATACTTCATTGGTGAAAGTTATAAAAATGCCATTACTCTTGGAATAATGGTATTAGTTCTCATTATTAAACCTACAGGAATTCTCGGCAAGAAATACTTTGCGGAGGTAAAACATTAAAATGAAGAAAAATATTGCTCTTTTTATAATCTTTATTGTAGCTGTCTGTTTATTACCTTTTTTTATATCTGGATACTGGTTAAGAGTGCTTACACAGACATTCATGTTTGCCGCAATTGCTACTGGCAGTAATATTATAATTGGTTATACTGGATATCCTGCCTTTGGAAATATAGCATTTTTTGGTATAGGAGCATATGTAACAGGTGTATTAATGACTAAATATGAAATTTCTTTTATAGCAACGCTCCCTTTTTGCGCTTTAGGAGGATTTATAGTCGCTATACTGTTAGGTATCCCTCTTTTAAGACTTAAAGGGCACTATTTTGCTATTGCAACCGTTGGCGTTATGGAAGCAATGAAAAAAATTGTTGACAACATGACTGAAATAACAGGCGGTGGATTAGGGTTAACTTTACCCATCATGGAAGGAGACCCTGCTTACATTTATAAATTCTTTTACTACACAATTTTACTAATCATGCTTCTTTCAATAGCCATTGCTTTTATAGTATGGAAATCAAAATTTGGCTATGCTTTAAGAGCAATAAGAATTGATGAAGACGCAGCAAGTGTAATGGGAATCAATACAGCTCTGTATAAAACATTTGCATGGGGGATAAGCGGTGCATTGGTAAGCATTGCAGGAGGCGCCTATGCCTATTGGTTAACTTATATTGACCCCTCAACTGTATTTGTCACATCTTACTCTGTAAAAATGTTTGCTATGATTTTACTTGGAGGGGCAACAACTATTTTTGGACCAATGCTTGGTGCCTTTATACTTGAATTAATTTCAGAGATTGTATGGAGTAAATTTATAGAGATTCATGGAATGATACTTGGCTTATTGATTATACTTGTCGTGCTTTTTATCCCTAAGGGGTTGTTTGAAACATTTAAGGGTGGCTTTTCCTTTAGAAAATTGGTCATAAATTTAAGAGAAAATAGACTTTAAGGGGTTAAGAGATGGTTATATTAGAAACAAAAAATCTTGCAAAAAAATATGGAGGCGTTGAAGTATTAAACAATGTTAATCTTAAAGTTTACAAAGGAGAAATTTTGGGGATGATAGGACCAAATGGAGCTGGCAAAACTACTTTGATGAATCTAATATGTAAACTAACAGATATTACAGCTGGCGAAATATTTTATAAAGGACAATTAATAAATGACAGAAAACCCTATGAAATAGCAAAAATGGGTATATCAAGAACCTTTCAGGTAGTAAAACCTTTTAAAGGACTTACTGTATTAGAAAATGTTATGGTTGGAGCATTTTATGGGAAAAAACAAGCTAAAAATAAAACAGAAGCAAGACAGATAGCTATGGAAGCATTGCAAATTGTAGGATTAATAAATGAAAAAGACAAAGAACCAAGTATACTTCCTATAGCGCAAAGGAAAAAACTGGAGTTAGCACGAGCACTTGCAATGGATCCTGAACTTCTTATACTGGATGAGGTTATGGCAGGACTTAATCCAAAGGAACTTGATGATATAATGAAAGAGATACTTCTTCTTAAAGAAAGAGGAATTACTATAATTGCTATAGAACATGTAATGAAGGTTATCATGGGCATTTCTGATAGAGTTGTAGTCCTTCATCTTGGACAATTAATCTGTGAAGGAAAACCCAATGAAGTATGTAATCATCCTCAAGTTATAGAAGCTTATCTTGGAAACAAATTTGCACAGAGAGGTATCGCATAATGGAACTACTAAATATCAAAAATCTTAATACAGGTTATGGCGATTTACAGATTTTAAGAAATATTTCTTTAAGGATTAATAAAGGAGAAATTGTTGCACTTCTTGGTTCAAATGGAGCTGGGAAAAGCACTCTGATGAGAAGTATAGTCGGCAGATTAAGGGTGTGGTCAGGAGAAATAGTATTCAAAGGACAAAATATAACAAATTTACCTCCAGAAAAAATAGTAAAACTTGGAATAAGCCTCGCACCTGAAAGAAGAAGAATATTTTCAGGGATGACAGTTAAAGAAAATCTTGAAATTGGGGCATATCAAAGAAGAAACGGATTTAAAGAAAGAATAGAAAAAGTTTTTTCTATTTTCCCAAGACTTTATGAAAGAAGAAATCATCTTGGTGGTGATCTATCTGGTGGCGAACAACAAATGCTTGCCATAGGAAGAGCTCTTATGAATGAGCCAGACCTTCTTTTAATAGATGAATGTTCTTTAGGACTTGCTCCAACTATAGTGGAAAATATAATAGAAGTTATAAAAGAAATTAATAAATCTGGCGTAAGCCTACTTATAGTGGAACAGGATGTACAAATGGCTTTAGAAATAAGTAATAGAGCCTATGTTATGGAAGTCGGAGAAATAACAATATCTGGAGAATCTAAAAAATTAATAAATGATGCACGAATAAAGGAAAGTTATCTTGGCATGTAAAAAAATTTTTCAATTTTTTTAAAAGTAAGCCAGTGTTCACCATCTATTAAATAAGTTTTAGCCTGTGGATAAAACTCTCTCAGGTCATAAACCGCCTGAGGGGGAATGATTTTATCCTTTTTACCATGAATTAAAATTAGTTCACAATTAACCTGCCTGTTACTTTTATTAATATGAATATCGGAGGTAAGCAGAAAATTAAGTCCATTAATAAGTGAAATGTTATCTATTTTTTTAGGCAAAATAGGTGCACATCCTGCATTAGTAAGGAAATCCTTTATAACAATTTCAGGCTCTATTTGCATCTTTTGAATCATTTTCTTTAGAATTCTTGGGCTTACATATTGGGTAAATTTCTTAAATCCTGCAATAATTAATATCTCACTAAACTTATCAGAAAAAAAATCCAGATTCTTCAAAACAATATGCCCACCAGTTGACCAACCAACTAATATATCACCTGATTTATCCTTAAGAAAATCCAAAATCCCTTCCTCATTAAAATCAATAAATGGACAGATAAAATCCCAATCCTCAGGGATATCTTCCAAAGCCTCCCTAAATCCTGCCCATCCTGAAATAAAAAGTTTCATTTCACAATTAAAGTAGGTATTTTTGAAAGACCAATGACTCTCTGGCAGGTGCTTCCCATAAGGAGTCTTTTAAGTCCTGTTCTGCCATGAGAGCCTATAACTATCAGGTCTGCATCAATCTTTTCTGCTGTTTCAAGAATCTTCCTGTATGGCTCGCCTTCTTCCAAAATTGTATTCACCGATATGTTTTCCTTTTGAAATTTCATCTCCAAATTTTTTAGATACTTCTTCACCTTTTCCATCTGATTGTCAAAAATTTCCGGTTTTATTGCGAAAACCTCAGAAGGAACCTCTAACACAGATATTATATTCATTTCCGAATAAAAATTCTTAGCAATTTCTATTGCTCTGCTACATATCCTGTCTCCGTAAGGAGAGACATCCACAGCTACAAGAGTTTTATCCCATTTAATTAAAGCGTCCTTTGGAACTATCAAGACATCAGTGTTACTGTATCCTATAACTCTTTCTGTAACGCTTCCCAGTAAAACTTCTCTCAGAGCACTCATTCCCTTTTTGCCCATAACTATTAAATCTGCTGATATCTCCACACTGATATCTACAATTTTTTCAAAAGGCTCACCTTCTTCATATAAAGATTTAACGAGTACTCCGTATCTATTGCCTATGTCTTTAGCTCGGGAAAGTGTATCCTTATAGGGCTTATTTAGCTCTTCCAGTGAGAGTCCTATACCAATTAGGCTTATATCTCCATGATAGGTAGGAGCAACAGTTAGAGCAAAAACTGTTATGCCACTGTCTTTTGAGAATTTCACTGCTTCTTCAAAGGCATGAAAACTCTCCTCTGAACCATCAAGGCATGCAAGAATTTTTCTATAAAGTCTCATCTTTTTTCTCCTGAGATTTATTTCACCGTATCTGAAGACGGCAATTCAACGAGTCTGCGTAATTTTCTCTCCTCTCTCAAACCTTTATACAAAGCTGAACATATAATCAATGCCCCTGTTAAAAGCGCTGCAACCATTATTATAAAACTTGAGCTTTTAAGAATTTTAACAGTCATTTCTGAAAGAGGTGAAATTACCCCGAGTTGACTTAAATAAACTGGTATCATTAAACCTCTGCTTACAAGAACTACAAGCATTATCACACTCATTACGATTTTTATCATGTAGTCCTTAACATAGGTTGTTCCTATTGCACCAAGTTGAACCCCAAAAAGAGAACCTGCAAGAATAATCATGGCAAGCCTTATATCTACAAAACCTCCCATTGCATACTTAAAAGAACCAACCAGCCCCATAACAAAGGCAATAACAAGTTCTGTTGCAGATGCCATCAATGCTGGTGCACCAAGTATATACATCATTGCAGGAACTCCTAAAAATCCACCAACTGCTATTGTAGCAGCAAGCATTCCTGTTGCAAAACCAAGAGGTATGGTAAAGAGAAAAGAAATTTTTGCATTAAGGCTTTTGAAATAAACCATAGTGCCTGGAATATTAACTGATTGAATCCATTTTGCAATTTTTGTTATTTTCTCAGGCTTATTTGCCTGGCTATCATCTTTTGTTTTAAGGGCATCAAGAAGAACATAGCTTCCAACAATACCTAAGACAATTACAAAAGCAACGCTTACATAAAGATTTGAACCAGCATCTCCAAAGGTCTTTTTAATGTATTCCTGAATATGAGCACCAAATAAAACTCCTGCCTCGGCAGAAGCTCCCATAACAAGCCCAAGTTTTACATCAACCTGCCCAAATTTAGCTCTTTTAATTGCTCCCACAAGTGCTTTAGGAAATTTATGACACATATTGGATGCAACTGCAACAAGCCCTGGCACCCCAATGCTCATCATTCCTGGAGTAAGCACAAAGGCACCTCCTGAGCCTATAAATCCGCTTACAAGTCCTCCAACAAGACCTACAAAAAACAGATACATTACATTGAGCCAGTTTAAATCAATAAAATTTGTTGTTAACTCTATCATCTTTTCCTCCTACTTAAAAAATTAAGACTGTTAACAACTTATAATTTATTGAAAATCAATAAACTACAAGTCCCTCAATTTTTTTATTACCTCTCTGTCATTCCCAGAAAAAACATTCTCACCTTTCAAGATACACCCCCTCTGTCATTCCGAGGAGCGTAAGCGACGAGGAATCTCCTCAAATCTTTAGCGAAGGAGATCCCTCGGGCAAAGCCCTCGGGATGACCCTTTATTGAATAGCCTTAAGCTCTTAATTGTGTTCTTATTTCTTTTCTCTCAACAGGTCTGTCACGTAAAGTTTTCTCAGCACCTTTCTTTGCTTCAACTCCAAGTGCCTGCCAGAAGTAGTTTGTAAAATTACCGTGTGCAAAGGAAAAAACAAAAGCAGTTGCCACAGGGAATAAGGCATAAAGCCCACCTCTTGCACATAATGCATTAATTATTGGCTCATTAAAGAACAAGCCAGCATAAAGAATCCCTGTAATTGCTCCGAAAAATAAAACTCTGACAAAACTTTTTTTCCTCTTTGACATCTTATCCTCCTAATAAAGTTTTATTTGGCTGAACAAAAATCAATGGGATATTCCTAAGTTTGATTTCATCAAACATTTTTTCATCTGCTATGATTATCAAGTCAGATTCTTCAATGTAACGAGCAACTTCTAAAAAATCACTGAAACTTAAAATTTCATAAAAAACTCCTCCCCCAAGCTGTTCTATTAAATTTTTTGAACTCCCTCCATTAACAAGAATTTTTACGACTCCCTGAACTCTTTTTGCTAAACTCACAGCATACTTTATTGCATAGTTATCTTCTTCTGAACCTGAGCAAATGACTAAAATTTTAGTCTTCTTTCTTGCAATCTGCCTTGCTGTATCAAACTCTCCTGCCTCGGCAAAGGAAATAGCAGCCATATAATCATCAAACTTGTTCATAAAATCTTTTATTCTCATCGTATTCCCTCCTTGAAAACCTCACTAAAAGAAAAAACAATTTTTATGCCATAGCATTAAGCTCTTGAATTTATTAGATTTTTTGATTACGACCTAAAATTTTATGTTGCAATTTGCATCGTCATATTTGTAAAATGCAATAGGAGATATAAAGATGGGTTTATTTAAAAAAAGTAACCAGACAGAAGAATCTCAAATCACTATAGTTGAAGAACTAAGCAATAAGATTTCTCAATCAGGCATGCCTTCTCATGTTAAAGATGTTGCCATGAAAGAGCTTGAACTTCTCTCAAAAATGAATCCTTCCACAGCAGAATATACCATTACATTAACCTACATTGAATATCTTGTCAGTCTCCCGTGGAATATAAAAACATCTGATAACCTTAATCTTGAAAGAGCAGAAAGAATTTTAAATGAAAGGCATTACGGACTTAATGATGTTAAGAATAGAATTCTTGAGCATCTTGCAGTAAAAATCCTTTCATCAAACAGAAACTCAAGAATTTTAATCGTTGACGATGAAGATATAACACGAAAAAATCTTGAACATGTCTTAAAAAAAGAAAATTATGAAGTTGTGGCTGCAAAAAACGGTAAAGAAGCCTTTGAAATTCTTGACAAGCAGGAGTTTGAAATTGTTCTTACTGATATCAAAATGGAGGGATTAAACGGCTTTGCAGTGCTTGAAAAAGTAAAAGCAAAATATCCAAGCACGAAGGTCATAATGATTACTGCCTATGCAGCTGTAGACAGTGCTGTTGAAGCAATAAAAAGAGGAGCTTTTCACTACATTGCCAAGCCTTTCAAAATTGAAGAGGTAAAATTAGCAATAAACAAAGCTGTTGAAGACAGACTTAGTTCAATTTCAACAAAAGGCTCAATCCTTTGTTTTGCAGGTCCTCCAGGCACAGGAAAGACTTCAATTGGAAAATCAATAGCAGATGCTCTTGGGAGAAAGTTTGCGAGAATCTCTCTTGGTGGAATAAAAGATGAGGCTGAAATTAGAGGACACAGAAGAACCTATGCAGGAGCAAAACCTGGAAGAATTATAGAAGAAATAAGAAGAGCAGGAGTAGCTAATCCTGTTTTAATGCTTGATGAAATTGACAAAATCTGTCAGGACTTTAAGGGAGACCCTGCTTCAGCACTTCTTGAAGCTCTTGACCCAGAACAGAATTATGCCTTCATTGACCACTATCTTGATGTTCCCTTTGACCTTTCAGGAGTTATGTTCATTGTTACTGCAAATATCCCTGATAATATTCAGCATGCTCTTCTTGATAGAATGGAAGTTATTGAATTTTCAGGCTACACTGAGGAAGAAAAGAAGAACATAGCTCTTAAACATCTGATACCAAAACAGATTACAGAACAAGGGCTTACTGAGTTTCCACCTGAGTTTAGTGAAGAGACTATTTTAAAAATAATTCAGGAATATACAAGGGAAGCAGGGATAAGAAATCTTGAAAGAATGATTGCAACTATATGCAGAAAAATCGCTACTGAAGTGGTGAGGGAAAATAAACCTAAAAACTCAATCAAAGTAACGCCTGAAGTAGTGGAAAAATATCTCGGTCCCAGAAGATATTTCTTTGAAGTAACTGATGCAAAAAACAGGGTAGGAGTTGTTACAGGGCTTGTATGGACTGAGACAGGTGGTGACATTATATTTATAGAGGCTGCTAAAATGAGAGGAAAAAGAGAGTTAATTCTTACAGGTTCACTTGGAAATATTATGAAAGAATCAGCTCAGGCTGCTTTAAGTTATGTAAGAAGCAACTCCTCTTTATTCGGTATTTCTGAAGAGGCTTTTGATGCCTTTGATATACACATTCATATTCCTCAGGGAGCAATCCTTAAAGATGGTCCTTCAGCAGGAGCAACAATTGCAATGGCTTTAATTTCCCTTTTTACAAACAGGCCTGCAAGAAGAGATGTAGCAGTAACAGGAGAGCTTACCCTTAGCGGAAGAATACTTCCTGTGGGAGGCATAAAAGAAAAAATCCTTGCTGCTAAAAGAGCAGGAGTAAAGACAGTGATAGTTCCTTATAGAAATAAAGTAGATATAGAAAACCTTCCTGATGATTTTAAAAAGGGAGTGGAGATAATATTCATTGAAAAAATTGAAGATGTTATAGACACAATCCTGGTTTAAAATTTAATCAGAAGAGGGAGTTAATCCCCCTTCCCTTTTTAAGCTCTCATCTGAAATCTTTTTACTTGTGTAGTCCGCTGTCTTTTTATCTGTCTATCTCTGTTTGTCTCTCTTAAAATTTCTCTTGCTGTATCAAACTCTCCTGCCTCGGCAAAGGAAATAGCAGCCATATAATCACAAAATCTGTTTAAAAAATCTCTTAGCCTCTTCATAAATTCCTCCTCTTTGAAAGATTCTGTTTTTGATAATGCATTTTTTATGCCAACAAGCATTTAAATATGAAACTGTTGAATTTATTAGTTTTTTTTTATTTTAAGGGTTCAAACTCAATGTTACAAAATGCATCACCATATAAAAAATGCGACCTGATAAAATGTTCATCTTTCTGTAATCTTCCATTTTATAAAATGAAATCGTAAGCTAACGTGAATGCTTACAAAACTTAAAAGAAAGGAGGTGATTGAGATGAAAAAAATATTAATGCTAATCGGTGGCATTCTGCTTGTAGGTTTTATTGCTCTTGGTGCTGTATATGCTCAACAGGCAGGTATAGCTGGAAGTATAAAAGTGAGCGATAGGGAGGAGGCAAAATTTGCAGAGAAAGCGGCTATCTCTATGGATGATGCCGTTAACGCAGCCTTGAAGCAAGTGCCAGGCAAGGTGCTTAAGGTAGAACTTGAAAATGAAAACGGTTATCTTGTCTACGGTGTTGAGATTGTTAAAGCTGATAAAACTATCGCTGATGTGAAGATTGATGCAGGAAATGGAAAAGTTCTCAAGATTGATACTGACCAAGACAATGAAAGAGAAGATCATGACAATAACAATGAAAAAAGGGAAAGATAGTAATAAAAGGGGCGGGTTTCCGCCCCTTTGTTTAAAACGGAGGGACAAATGATTGTAAAAGTAGAAAATTTGGTAAAAAAATATGATGTCCACACAGTACTGGATGGCTTGAATTTTAGTGTTAAGGAAGGTGATATTTTCGGATTTCTCGGACCAAATGGTGCAGGGAAAACAACCACCATACGCATCTTAACTGGCATCATGAAAGCTGATTCGGGGAATGTAATAATAAACGGATACAATGTCTTCAACGAACCAATGACGGTAAAAAAAATTATCAATGCTCTCCCTGAATCCAATGGCTATTATGAATGGATGACTGCCTATGAATACCTTGAATTCTTCTCAAAGCTTTATGAAGAAAAGATGTCAAAACATGAAATCAACAGTCTTTTAGAGGCTGTTGGATTAAATGGAAAGGAAGGTTACCTCATCCGCAGTTATTCCCGCGGCATGAAGCAAAGGCTCGGCATTGCACGAGCGCTTATCAACAAGCCAAAACTCCTGCTTCTTGATGAGCCAACCAATGGACTTGATCCAAAAGGCAGGAGAGATATTCACGATCTGTTAGTAGATCTTAATCGCAAACACGGCACCACCATCTTTCTATCCACTCACCTGTTAGATAATGTGGAAAGGCTCTGTAACAAGATAGCCATTATCAATTACGGAAAGATAGTTTGGACAGCTGAGGTAAAAGATATGAAGGGAAGCATAGAAGATATATTCTTTATGTCCACAAAGGAGGGAACTCTATGAAGACAGCTTACATTATGCAAAAAGAAATAAGGGAAAGCATCCTGACTCCAAAGGGCTTTTTATGGTATATCCTCACATCAATTATCTTGAGTATTCTGAGCTATCTGTTTCTGACTAATAATGAATTAAGCCTACTTGATCAAGGACAGATGCTTTATATGATCATGAATTTTATCACTGCCCTCGGAATATTAATGGGACTTGTGCTCGGATCAGATGCCTTTGCTGGAGAAATAGAAAGAGGAACAATGGAGGCACTATTACTAAGCCCTGTAAACAATAGGGAAATTGCAGGAGGAAAATTAGGAAGCATATTGATAAATTGGGGAGTCATTTTTGCTATTTCCCTGCCTTATTTATTAGTCGTTGGCAAAGGTGCGCAAAATCTCCTTATCGGCATTGTTTATCTTGCAATTATTGGAACGCTTCTTGTCATTATTTTTTCTGCTTTTTCTATTTCGCTTTCAGCAAGAATAAAGTCAATGAAAAATTCCCTTATCATCTCCTTTTTTATATTCCTGCTGGCAGGAGCACCAATCTTTCTTTCTGCAGTGTTGCGTAAGACATGGTTCGGCATAATACTCGATCTCATAAATCCTTTTGCAGATGCTATCAATACCTTTGACAGTGTGGTCATAGATAGTCAGGGATTCAGCTATCAGATAGTTAGAGTTGCTATTATTTGCGGATATACAGTGCTGTCTTTATGGTTCTTAAAAAGAAGCATATCCAAATTGGAAATGTGAGGTGCAAAATGAAAAAATTAATATTAACTCTTTCATTAGCTGTTCTGGTAATTTCTGCGAATTATGCATATGCAGCAAGCAGTATCGAGATCTCCATTAAGCCGGGATCCATTCAGGCAAATATGGGAGACAAAATAACATATACAGGAACGATAACCAATAACTCAGACAAGGCAGTTAATAATATCATTGCTTACATCTCCGTGATTAATGTCACTCAGGGAAAGGAATCGCCTATGGATCTTGAGGACTGGAGTGCTAATAAAGCAATCAAAATAGACTCAATTCCGCCTCATGGAACATATGAGGGCAAATGGTTCATGCGATTGATCGACTCAGGAAGTTACTTAGTTTATATAACAGTTGTGGATAAAAATGATGACATTCCAATAAGCAGCACGATGTCACGTCTTGAAATAAACAAGATACTTAGGCTCAATCCGAATAATGTGCTTCCAGTAGCTATAGGCGAGCCTTTTTTAATCGGAATTGTCTCTATGCTTATCGCTTTAAGAAGGATGAAAGGATTAAAATAAATTATGCGTATATTGATTGTGGAAGATGAAAAATCACTTGCGGACATTATAAAGAAGGGGCTTGAAGAGGAAGGTTATGCTGTAGATGTGGCATATGATGGTGAGGAAGGGCTTTTCATGGCAGAAAATCAACCATCAGACCTGATAATTCTTGATATAATGCTACCGATTGTTGATGGAATGACTATTCTCAGGAAAATTCGCAAAGCAGGGCTCAAAACTCCTGTTTTGATGCTCACAGCAAAAGACACTGTTATGGATAAAGTATCAGGACTTGATAGTGGTGCTGATGATTACCTCACAAAACCTTTTTCTTTTGAAGAACTTCTGGCACGTATAAGAGCACTGCTAAGAAGACGCTCTGATATAAAAGCTTCAATTATTGAAATTGATGACCTTGTTATCAACATGGCAACTCATGAGGTAATGAGAGGAGGAAAGCAAATCTCACTTTCGCCAAAGGAGTATGCTCTGCTTGAGTATATGGCTATAAATAAAAATAAGGTGCTGAGCAGAACTGAACTCATAGAGCACATTTATGATGAAAATTCAGACTTTGACAGCAACGTCATAGATGTATTCATAAATCGTTTGAGAAACAAGATAGACAGAGAATTTGGCAAAAAACTCATCCATACTGTGCGCGGTGCGGGATACATCCTGAAGGAATAAAAATGTTTTCATCTATAAAGGCAAAAATCATAATCTTCTACTTAATCATTATATCCTTAAGCTTATTTGCTCTTGGTTTGTTTCTTTATCTTAGTCTTGAAAAAATAATCTATGACTCTATTGATTCAAGCCTCCTTTCAAGGGCAAAGGCTCTGGCAACTCTGATAAGTGAAGATGGAAGGGAATTTAAATTTTCCGATGAGCTCATGTGGGAGTATAGCTCTCAGAAATCAGGATATTTCTTTCAGATTAGAAAACTTGATGGCACAACAGTTGAAAAATCTGCATCTCTTAAAAATCTTGAACTTCCCTTTCAAAAAGGAGAGGAGCAAATAAGTTTTAAAACTATCTATCTAAATAAAAAACCAGTAAGAGTCGTCAATTTCCCCATCTCAAACCTTGTCATACAATGTGCAGAGAATATAGACGGTAGAGTTGAGCTTCTTGAGGATTATAGAAGGATTCTGTCTCTGTCCATACTTGCTTTGATGGTTATCTCTACATTCGGTGGTTTCCTTATTGCGAAGAAAGCTCTTACTCCGGTCAAGAAAATATCTGAGTCCATAGGCAGAATTTCAGAATCTAATCTCTCCGAGCGAGTAGATGAAAAAAATATCCCATCGGAACTTAAAGGACTTGCCTCTTCCTTTAACCAGACCTTTGATAGCCTTGAAAGGGCATTTAACAGACAGAAACAGTTTGTAAGTGATGCTTCCCACGAGCTAAGAACACCGCTGTCAGTAATTCTAAGCCATAGTGAGATTACTTTAAGAAGAGAAAGAAGCACAGAAGAATACAAAAATGCCCTTATTGCTATTAAGGATGCAGCTAAAATTATGCTCAATATGATAGAAAGACTACTCATGCTTGCTCGTTTAAGTTCTGACAGAGCAGAGCTTAAATTTGAAGAGATAAACTTATATTCAATCCTTAAGGATGTGGTGAAACTTTTAAATCCCCTTGCAGAGCAAAAAGATATCAAGATATCTATTCATGGATATGAGCAGCTTACAACTTTCGGAGATAGAGCATCTCTACTTGAGCTTTTTACAAACGTAGTAGATAATGCCATAAAATATAACATTCAACAAGGGAAAGTAGACATTTATATCAAAGAAAACCAAGATTATGCTCTCATTGAGGTAAAAGATACAGGTGTTGGCATGCCTGAGGAAGATTTGGATAAGGTCTTTGACCGTTTCTACAGGATAGATAAGGCTCGTTCAGGAGGGATTAAAGGAGCAGGACTTGGATTGAGTATCTGTAAGGAAATCGTGAGATTGCATGGAGGAAAAATGGAGATAAAAAGCAGAATTGGGGAAGGAACTACAGTAAGCATATATCTGGAGAGAGGCAAAAATGTCGTTCAGGGTTAAACTTATTCTCATATTCATCTCATCTTTAACTATTTTACTACTTTGTCTTCATCTGTACCTGGAAGAACAGGGCAATTTTCACATAATTACTCCCGGAGAAGCTTACAGGTCAGCTCAGCTTGACAGAGACGAACTTGAATACTACATCAAAAAATATAACATTAAAAGCATACTGAATCTTCGTGGGAAAAATCCTAATGCTGCCTGGTATATAGAAGAACTACAAGTAAGTTCAGAGCTAAATGTTAAACATTATGATATTGCTCTTTCAGCAACACGTGAGCTTACTGATGAAGAGGTTCGCAAATTAATTGAGATTTTCAAATCTGCACCACGTCCTGTTTTAATACATTGTAAGTCTGGTGCAGACAGATCAGGACTGGTTGCGGCAATGTGGAAAGTTGTAGTTGACGGAGAGCCAAAGTCAGAGGCAAGAAAACAGTTATCACTTCTTTATGGACATCTTTCTACTGGTAAGACAAAAGCTATGGATCAGTTTTTTGATGAATTTTTTGAAAAATGGACAAGAGGCGCTTATTCTGATTTAAAAAATTAAATTTTTTCAGGTTTTTTGCGATAGAGTGATTTAAAATATTTAAAAATTACATATCCTGCAAGTCCGATTACAGCCAGCAAAATTCCTATATGTTCAATTTTTGTTATGTCATTTTTTATGATCTGTAAGCTATTGCCTCCCATGTATCCTGCTCCAACCATGAGAGCAATCGTAAATAATGACGATATTCCATCGGCAATCAGGAATTTTAAAAAGGGGAGTTTCATTACGCCAGATACAATGATTATTTGAGCCCTTAGTCCAACAATATGCCTTCCCAAAAGGATAATAATAACTCCCCACTTACTAAATTTATCTTCAAGCCATGCAAGTCTTTCAGAAGTCAATATTTTCTTAAATTTCCTATGAGTAACAATCATGCGACCATATTTTTTACCAACAAAATATAGAAAAACATCCGCAAATAATACTCCCAAATAAACAACGAGCAAAGCAGGAACAGGTTTTATCACATCCGTTGAGATTAAAAAGCCGCAAAGAATTAGCGTAGCATCTTCTGGAAAAGGCAAGCCGATACCCCCAAGTATGAGGAGAAGAAAAAGACCTAAGTATGGAACATGCCCTATAAGACCTTTCAGCTCTATCACTTTTACAATACTACTTTAACGTGCCCCCCTTGCCTATGGCAATCATAATACTCAAAGGACTGTAATTTCTAAAAAGTTACTAAAATATAAACTATATTTCAATCGCCCCTCTGTCTAATTCAGAAACACTCCAAGTCTGTCATTCTGAGGAGCGTTAGCGACGAGGAATCTCCTCCATCTATGCATATTAATGACAGTCAGTAATTGAACAGCCTTTTATAGCAATTCAAAGGTTATCATTAATGAAATAAGTGTTATAAAAAACAGACCTATGAGGAAAATTACATCAGCTATTTTTTCATAAAATAATGACTTTTTTCTCGCACGCATGGACATATAGGAAAATATGCTTGAGAGAAGGAAAAGTGTTATAGCTATTCCAACGAAAATATCAAGAATAAAGTCAATCTTTTTGTCCATTTTCCATAGTTTGAGAAAACTGATTAATATAAAACACAAACCCAGTAGATTTGAGGATGTTGGTAAAATATGTTTTGATACATTTTTAAAATCATTGGTGCTTTCAGACATTTACCCCTCCCTTTTTTACTGGAGACTGTTCAAAAACTTGTAACCTATTGAAATTCAATAAATTACAAGCTCTAAAATTTTTCAATTACCTCCATCTGTCATTCCGAGCCGAGCGAAGCGAGTCTTGAGCCGTAGGCGAAGGGTCTGCGATGAATCTCCTTATCTCCGATTTAAGGAGGCGACCCTTCGGCTTTGCCTCAGGGTGGACCTACGACTCAGATTCCTCGCACCCATTGAGGGTGCTCGGAATGACCTTTAATAATTGAACAGCCTCTTACTGAATAACTTTGATTTTTCATATTGTCACAAAATATTTTTATACTTGTCTATTATTCTGCTTTGCATAGGGGAATTTAATTGTAAAAGTTGTTCCTTCTCCAACTTTGCTCTGGATATCATATTCTGCGTTGTATTTCTTCAAAAGTTCTTGTACCATGTACAAACCAAGTCCTGTGCCTGCAGGTCTGCTTTCCTGCCCTTCTTCTATATAACGTTTAGTTGTAAAATATGGTTCAAATATATATTTTATATTTTTTTCAGGAATTCCTTCCCCAGTATCACTAATTTGTACATGTATATAATTGTCTGCAAAGTATGTTTTTACAGTTAATTTCTTTTTATCTGTATTTCGCATTGCATCAAGAGCATTCTTAATTATATTACTGAAACTCTGGCTGAAATCGCTGTAAACTCCTTTTATTAAAGGTAAAGACTTATCCAATTCAATAAATTTTTCAACCTCATGTTTAAAAAACATGTCTGCCTGAAGAAAATCAAGTTCAACAGATAATACTTTATTTAAATCTACTGGAATTTCCTGTGTTGATTGTTCTAAGCGAGTTTTGCTTAAAACATTTTTTATAATATTTTTCATATTTTCAGTAGCAGAAAGAATCATATCACACATTTCAGCATTATCAGAATTTTTCATCTTTAGCAACTGAGCAAAACCATGAATTCCATTCAATGGATTATTGAGATTGTGAACCAATCCTGCTACAAGCTGTCCCACTTCAGCAAGTTTATGCTCATTTAAGAGTTGAAATTGAAGATTTTTCTCAGCTTCTTGCCTTCTCTGTATCTCCTCTATGGCTTTTTTAAGAGCTTTTGCGAGAACACCGATTTCATCTTTTCTATGTACTGGAAGTGAGAGATTGTAATCACCTCTTTCAAGTTTAGATGCCTCTTTAATAAGCCCTTCTATAGGCTTTGTAATTCCTTGAGCTAAAAGTTTTGCCAGAACTAGTGCAAAAAACATGTTAAATAAAACAATACCTATTAGATATTTTTTAAGTTTCTCCAATGTTTCTATACTCAGGATGTTATTGAAAACTAAAACAATGCTCCAGTCAGGATTTTCCATATGTTTATATACTATAAGATTTGTTTTCCCCTGCCACTCATAAGAAATCGCCCCTTCTTTCCTTTGAAGTAGAGATTCATGTAGCTTATCTATGTTTACATGAAAATAATTTTGAACTTCCTGAAGTCTTTTACCAATTAATGTCTTATCTCTTCCCCAGATGATATTTCCCCTCTCTGAAATAATCCATTCTGAGCCTTCGGGATTTGAATTAGAAAACTCCTTAAGCTCTCTAAACAGATAGTCCTTTTTTATAGCTCCCGCTATAACTACATTTTTCCTATTTTCGTCATCTCCTATCTTTATGAAGGGTGTAAAAACAAATACATAATCCCTTAATGCCGAATTAGAAGGTGCAAATATAAAAGATTTTTTTAAATTAAGAAACTCCGGATATCCATCTTTTAAAGATTTATAAACCATTGAAGGATTGAAATCAATCTTACTATGGTCAGAGCTAAAAACAATTCCGCCGTTAGAATCAAATGCGAAAAATGCATAAAACCTGCTGCATTTCTTTTTAATTATCTCAACTTGTTCCTCTAAATTTTTATCCTTGTCAATTTCAATAGCAATTAAGTCCATTATTTTTTCAGTGTAAGTTATCTCATTATTGATGTTTAAAATCCAGTTACTAAGAAGTTGCAGATTATCCTCCTTTGCCTGCTTAACAATTGCCTGTTCACTCTTGTAAAAAGTGATATAAAAAGTGTCTATGAATACTACAAGAACTACAATTATAATCGACAGGAATATCTTAGTTCTTATGCTAAGATGAGAGAATTTCATGGCTTACTCCATTCTGAACTGACTGACAATATTTTTTAAATCCATAGATAACTTTGCAAGGTCTTGAGATGCTTGGGCAATCTGTTCAGAAGCCAATGCTGTTTCCTTTGAAACATCTGCCACAACAGCGATGTCACCGCTTATCTGTTCGGAGACCATAGACATCTCCTCTGTTGCTGAGGCTATCTGTTGAACCATAGACTGAAGGCTATTAACACTGTTGACTATCTTGAGCAATGCATTTTCAGCCTCTTTTGAAAGGCTAACTCCTGTTTCCACCTTTTGAAGACTTTCCTGCATTGCGGATACAGCAACAACCGTCTCATTCTGTATAGTTTTTATAGTCTCACTTATCTGTTCTGTTGCTTTTGTTGTCCTTTCAGCAAGCTTTCTGACCTCATCAGCAACTACTGCAAAACCTTTTCCCTGCTCCCCTGCCCTTGCAGCTTCAATTGCTGCATTGAGAGCAAGAAGATTTGTCTGGTCAGCGATTTCTTTTATCATATTAACAACCTCTCCTATCTGCTTTGATTGTTCTCCAAGAGACTGAATAACATAGGAGGTTTCTGAAACCTTATTTGCTATTTCCTTGACCTCAGTAACAGTCCTATTTACCACATCTTTGCCTTCCTCTGCAACATTCAATGCATCTGTAGCTGCAGAGGCAATATTTGATGCATTTTTTGCAATATCCAGAACAGTCTGAGACATTTCTGTGCTTGCTGTTGCCACCTGATTTGTCTTTGTTGCCTGCTCATCTACCCTTTTTGCCATTTGAAGAACCGTAGCAGATAGCTCCTCAGAAGCAGAAGAGAGTTGATTGGAGGCGTCAAGAATTCTGAGCATATTTTCCTTGAGCTTTAACCTCATTGAATCTACTGAATTGAGAAGTTCTCCGATTTCATCTTTTCTGTCAGATTTTATATCTACAATGAAATCCCCCTCGGCAATTCTTGAAAGTTTTTCTTTCAATTCTGAAACAGGACTGGTAATTCCTTTGATGGTATAAAATGCAAATGCTATACCGAAAATTACAGCCACTCCGCTGAGAGCAAACTCTATGTTTCGCTCCTTGCGAAATACTTTATCCTCCTCCTGTATATCTTTATTTTCCTTATCATCTATATAAGTAAGAAGACCATTTATATCGTCTCTGCATTTTTTACCTACATCCCTAAGCTCCTTTTCAAGGAGATTGGCCGCTTCTACTGTTTTATTATCAAGAGCAAGCTGAATGCTTTTGTTTATCAAAATTTCTCTTGTCTTGCAATCCTCTTCAATCTTTTGTAGTAATGTCTTTGCTTCGCTACTACTACACTGTTTTTTGAGTTCTGAAAGAAGTTCCCTAAATTTCTCCTTTTCTGAGTTTACTTTTTTTACATTCATTTCTTTCTCGGTTGAATTTTTAAGTAAAAGAATATTTCTCAAATCAATAGCTTCTTCTTGAATTATTTCTTTCATATTTTCAGCTATTTCCAGCTTTTTAACATCACCATTCACAACCCTGAAAAGCAAAGCTTGTACCTTCTGGACATTAAATAAACCGATAAAGACAATAATAACAGTAATAAAAAGAATACCCCCAAAACCCAATCCGAGACGAAAACCCATTTTAATGTCCTTAACCCTCATAACAAAACCTCCTCATATATTAATGAAAATGCCCTAAATATATCTTAATAAAGGTCTGCTTTGCCTTTTTGCATTTTTTATGCCAAAAAATAAATTGATGTTCTTTTCTGAAAAATTAACTATTGAGATTAATCGAGCTTGTTTCAAAAATTAACTATCCGTTGCATTTTGCAATGCAATTAATTTAAATTATACTATGTTTCCTAAAAGTATTGCACAGAAGATTATGCTTTTTTATATTTCAGGAATAGCTGTGACCATTGGATTGTCAATGATTCTTTTGTCTGATGTATGGATAGTTAAACAAAAGATAGAGCTTGAGGAAAATATCTCAAACTTATTTGAAACAATGCAGGAAATTAGAAGAACTGAAAAAAACTTTTTTCTCTATAAAAACGAATCAGACTACAATGAAAATCTGGAATATATAAAAAATGTCAAAGATTTCATAAAAAATAACAAATTTGAAGGGTTGAAAATAGAAAATGCAATAAAAGAATTTTCTGAAACTCTTCAAAGTTATGAAGAATTGATGTTACAGTTAAAGGGAAAAATTAACTCACCCTCTGCCTATGCGCTTGAAAAATCAATTAGAGAAAAAGGCAAACTCCTTACACATATTGCAGAAAATATTAAAACTACTGAACGCAAAATAATAAAAGACAGTCTGAATAACATTTTAAAATATAGCATTTTTGTGATAATTATATTTTTTGTTATTCCCTTTATTTTTTTTGGATTAGGTTTTACAAAACTTATTTCTGGAACATTGAAACATCTTGAAAGTCAGATAAAAGAGTTAGCAGAAGGGAAGGTATATCAAATTCAGACTAAATCTCATGACAAAGAGATTATATCCCTTGTCAATGCCTTTAATAAACTCCTCAAAGAACTTGAGTCAAAACAAAAGCAACTTATACAGGCAGAGAAACTTTCTTCTCTTGGCACTCTTTTGTCAGGAATTGCCCATGAGCTTAACAATCCCTTATCAAATATTTCAACTTCCTGTCAGATATTGATTGAAGAAATTGAAGATTCAGATATGGAATATAAAAAAGAACTTCTTCAGGCAATTGAATCACAGACAGAGAGAGCTAAAAATATCATAAGAACAGTTCTTGATTTTTCAAGAAGAAAGGAACTGACAAAAGAAAATATTCCTGCCAACAAGTTAATAGATGACACAATCCTTTTAATTAAAGGAGAAATACCTACAAAAGTAAAACTATCCGTTGATATAGAGGATAATCTTTCAATCTATGCGGACAAACAAAGAATCCAACAAGTTCTCATCAATATCATTAAGAATGCCATACAGGCATCAGGAGAAGAGGGAAAAGTAAGCATAAAAGCTTATTCTTACAGTCAGGAAGCATTTGATAGATATTTCATTTTAAAGGAAGAAGGAAAATGCATTGGTGAAATGCCATGCAATAAGGAGTTTATCTGTATTGAAATTAAAGACACTGGTCCCGGAATAGATACAGCAAATTTACTTAGAATATTTGAGCCATTTTTCACCACAAAGGAAAACAAAGGCTCGGGGTTGGGATTGTTTATAGCGCAGGAATTGATTAAAGACCACAATGGTTGCATCTGTGTTGATAGCACTTTAGGTAAAGGAACGACTTTTATAATAATGCTTCCAAGAAATGGAAATGATTAAAGTTCTTGTCATAGATGACGAAAAAATAACTTTAAAAAATCTTGAACACGTCTTAAAGAAAGAAGGATACGATGTTACAGGTACTGACAGTGGAGTAGAAGCTTTAAAACTTATTGAAAAGCAGGAGTTTGATATTGTATTAACTGACATTAAAATGGAGAAAGTTGATGGATTTGAAATATTAAGAAAGTGTAAAGCTCTTTATCCTGATACAGAGGTCATTATGATAACAGGATATGCTACTGTTGAAAATGCTGTTACTGCAATGAAACAAGGAGCTTTCTACTACATTGCAAAACCTTTTAAATTAGACATCATTCGCAAGATTATACTGGAAGCCTCTGAAAAAGTGAAGCTGAAGAAAGAGGTAAAACAGCTTCGCCAACAACTTGATTTTCACGAAAAAGTCAACATAATTACCCAGAATAGCAAAATGTTAAAACTTCTTGAAATAGCCCGTCAGATTGCACCAACCGATTGCAATGTTCTTATTACTGGAGAAAGCGGAACAGGTAAAGAACTCTTTGCAAGATATATTCATCTGAATTCCTTAAGAAAAAAAGGACCTTTTCTTGCAGTAAATTGTGGAGCCTTCTCTGAAGAACTTCTCAGCAATGAACTTTTTGGACATGAAAAGGGAGCATTTACAGGAGCTAATGCTCTAAAAAAAGGCTTAATTGAAATGGCATCCTCAGGCAGTTTATTTCTTGATGAGATAACAGAGATGTCCTTAACCATGCAGGCTAAACTTTTAAGAGTGATTCAGGAGAGAGAGTTCTTCAGACTTGGTGCAACTGAGCCAATAAAAGTTGATGTGAGATTCATAGCAGCAACAAACAGAGACATTAAAGAGGAAGTCAAAAATGGAAAATTCAGGGAGGACCTCTACTATAGATTAAATGTTGTTAATATAGAAATACCTCCCTTAAGAGAAAGAAAAGATGACATTCCTCTCTTAGTTGCCTATTTCTCAAAAAAATACTCTTTACTCATGAAAAAGGAAATAACTGGGGTTTCAGAAGAAGCAATTAATCTTCTTGTTAACTACGAATACCCGGGAAATGTGAGAGAGCTTGAAAATATCATAGAAAGGGCTGTTGTCCTATGTAATTCCTCACAAATTGACGTTGAACACCTTCCACAGGATTTAAAAGAACTAAAAATAGAGGTATTTACCAAAAAAGAAGGTAAATTTATGTCCTTAGAAGAACTGGAAAAGGAGTATATAAAATGGATTTTAAGAGAAGTGGGTAATAATAAAACAGTGGCAGCACAAATCCTTGGAATTGACAGAGTATCACTTTGGAGAAAATTAAAAAATTACGGGATTGAAAATTAATTTCCCCTTATTTCTAAAATCTGCTATAATTTAAAAAATGTTTAATCCTCTCAGACAATTTCTAACAAAACTTACCGAAGATAGATATTTTTATCTTAAATTCAGACTTATTTTGCTTAACACATTTTTTGCCATTATTCCCCTTGGTATTGTAGTAACTATTACCTATTTATGGATATATCAAATAGTTCATGACGAATTTAGAAATAATCTGAAATGGCAGATGCAGGAAACAAGACATTCCCTTGAATTTTTTATTTCTGAGAGAATTTCTGCTCTTAAATTTATTATAAGTTCCTATCCCGAAGACTATTTTACCAATGAAAAGAAATTTTATAAGATTTACTCTGACTTCAAAAGAGAGTTTGAAGGGATTGTTGATATGGGAATAGTTAATAGCAAAGGTATACAAACTTTATATGTAGGACCCTATCAACTGAAAGGCAAAGATTATTCTCAGACAGAATGGTTTAAAGATATGACATTAAGGACAGAATATGTAACAGATGTTTTTCTTGGATACAGAAAAATTCCACATTTCTCAATAATTATAAAAAAAGATTTACCTTCCAATAGCGATTTTAGACTTTTAAGGGTATCCATAAATATGGATATTTTACAGAGATTAGTAGCAAATCTTGAACTTGGTTCTCAGGATGATGTTTTTCTTATAAATAGAAACAAAATACTTCAGACCAATTCAAAGCTTTTTGGTAATGCTCTTGAATCTTTAAAACTTCCTTTTCTAAACATAGAAGCAGACAGCAAAAATATAAAGATTTATGATATAGAACTAAACAAAAAACAGGCATACATAGCATATGGAACTATTAAAGAAACTCCATGGATACTTGTAACAACAATATGTTCAAAACCCTATGAAAAAATTCCCTCCTTTTTTACAAAAGAAGTTACCTTAATAAGTATTTTCAGTATTGCACTGATTTTTTTTGTAATAACAAGTTCAATAAATAGTCTTGTTAACAGAGTGCATAAAGCTGACCACGAAAGAGAAATTGCAATAGCAAATGCTGAGCATGCTGATAAACTTGCATCCATAGGAAGGCTTGCTGCCGGAGTTGCCCATGAAATAAACAATCCTCTGGCAATTATAAATGAGAAAGCAGGGTTAATGAAAGACTTACTGGAGTATGGAGACATATCTCAAAATAAAGAAAGATTTATTCAGCTTATAAGTTCAATACAGGATAGTGTTACAAGGTGCAGGACAATTACTCACAGACTTTTAAGCTTTTCTAAAAAGATAGATAAAGCAAGAGAAGATTTTTATATAAACGAAGCAATACAGGAAGTAATTGGATTTATAGAAAAAGAAATTCAAGCTAAAGGAATTAAAATAGTTTACGATTTTGAAGAAAATTTGCCCAAGATTACAACAGATAAAGGGCAATTACAGCAGGTATTATTAAACATAATAAATAACGCTGTTGACGTGGTTGATATAGGAGGACAAATAGAGATAAAAACAAAGCTTATTGACGATAATCACATAAAAATATCAATTAAAGACAACGGTCCAGGGATTCCGAAGGATCGTCTTAAGCATATTTTTGAACCTTTTTATACTACAAAGAAAAAAGGCACTGGATTGGGTTTATATATTTCCTATGGAATAATAAAAAAACTTGGTGGTGATATTAAAGTAATGAGTGAAGTTGGTAAAGGTAGCATCTTTTCAATAGAAATGCCTGTCAATCCTGAAATGGAGGAAATTACATGAAAAAAGCCAAATTGTTAATAATTGATGATGAACAGGAATTAGTTACAACCTTAGCTGAAAGACTAAATCTTAGAGGATATGATGCAAACGGAGTAACCAGTTTTTCCGAAGCCATTACATTTATAAAGCAAATACCTGATGTTATTATCCTTGATATAGGACTACAGGATACAGATGGACTTGAAGTATTAAAAAGGATAAAAGAAATAAATCCTTCTATTCAGGTAATTATGCTTTCAGGATACGGTGATAATGAAAGAATAAACAAAAGTTTACAGAATGGTGCTTTTGACTATCTAATAAAACCTGTTGATATTGAAGAGTTAGTATCAAAAATTAACAGCGCAAAGCTAAAAAAGGAGGAAATGGAATGATTGAAAGACCCTTAGCTTTTGTAGGCAAGATTATCGCAGATTTTACCCATGAAATCAACAATCATCTTGCTTTAATAAAAGAATCTGCAGGTTTAATCAGTGATATATGTAAAGGCAAAAAATCTATTGATAAAAAAGAAATGCCCTATGTTATTGAAAGTCTTGAGGCAATTGAAAATCAAATAAACAAAAGTGTAAATTTTATCAACTATTTCAACAGATTCGCTCACAGAATGGACAATCTTAAAAGCTCCTTTAAATTAAACTCTGCTATTGAGGAATTATTTGAATTACTCAAAAGATATTCCAATAGAAAAAAAGTCTCTTTAAAATATGATTTACCCTCATCCCTACCTGATATTGAAAATTCACCATTTATACTGGAATTTGCAATATTTTATGCAGTAGATAGCTTTTTGAAGAAATCTAAACCTGATACAAATATCATTGTAACAGCTAACAAAGAAAATGGCTTCATCAGATTAACAGTAAAATATGAGGGCGAGTTTACAGAAAATATCACACAAGAAATATGGCAAATTTCAACAGTTCAAGAAATACTATTACTTACCAATATAAAAATTACATGCAACGATAAAACAGTTACTATAGAAATACCTATTTAAATTATTTTTCTTCCTTGTTTTCCATTATTTTTCTTGCTGTGTCAAATTCACCCTCTTCAGCAAAGGCAATTGCAGACATTGTAAGCTCAAGCTTTCTCTGATAAGCACCCTTGATTTTGTCCATTAAAGTTTCAATATCAACGGGTTTTCTCAAAAATTCATAAGCTCCGAGTTTTTCTGCTTCTTCCTTATCTTTTTCTGTTCCATGAGCAGTTAGAATAATAACCTGCGTTGTTGGATATGCCTGTCTGATCTGTCTTAAAACCTCAATTCCGTCCATTCCGGGCATGCGCAAGTCAAGAACAATAACATCTGGTTCCTGTTCTTCTGCATATTTTATTGCTTCCTCACCACTGTATGCTGTATCTGGTTTAAGTTCCCGCATCTCAAGTCTTTTGGCAAGAGTTTTTACAAACTCTACTTCATCATCTACAAGTAAAACTCTCATCTGCCTTCCCATTTTTACCTCCTGGATATTCTTTAGAGACTGTTCAAAAACTTGTAGTTTATTGAAAATCAATGAACCACAAGTCCTTAGATCTCTTAATTACCTCTAACTGTCATTCCTCGCCTCCAAAGGAGGAAACCCTTTGCTTACGCTCAGGGTGACAATCAAAGTGTCATTCCGAGGAGTGTTAGCGACGAGGAATCTCCTCGGTTAAAGGAAGAGATCCCTCGGGCAAAGCCCTCGGGATGACCCTTAATTATTGAACAGTCTCGTTCTTTACATAATAATAAAAAAACTGCAAAAAAATGTAAAGCAATTATAAATTATCTGGCTATAAAAAATTATAATAACCTTTTTCCCATTCATTTATGTAATAATTTTATAATCTTACATCTAAAACATTAGGAGGTTAGAATGAACATAAGGTCTCTGAGTTTGCTTATTCTTTTAGTCTTTTCTCTGCTTGCTGTTTCGCCAGTTTTTGCTGATACAATAACTCCTTCAGACAGTTCTATGCCATGGTGGGCATGGCCCCTTATTTTGTTTGTTGTTACATTTATACTCGGAGTTTTGGCTGTATTAGGTGGAGTCGGAGGCGGTGTTCTTTTTGTTCCAATAGTTGGTGGTTTCTTCCCGTTTAATATGGATTTTGTAAGAGGTGCTGGACTTTTTGTTGCCCTGGCAGGTGCCCTTGCTGCAGGACCGGGACTCTTAAAAAGAGGCTTTGCAGATTTAAGGTTAGCAATACCTCTCGCTCTTATTGCTTCAGCTTCTGCCATAGTTGGTGCTATGATAGGACTTGCTCTTCCGCCTAACATTGTCAATATTGCTTTGGGCGCAACAATTCTTATGATTGTAGCAATAATGCTTCTTGCAAAAAAATCTGAATATCCTGAAGTTAAGAAAGCAGATGCTCTTTCACAGGCACTAAAAATAAATGGTATATATCACGAAATATCAACAGGAAAAGAGATTGAGTGGAAAGTGCATAGAACTCCACAAGCTCTTGTTCTTTTCATCGCCATTGGAATAATGGCAGGTATGTTTGGACTTGGTGCTGGATGGGCAAATGTTCCAGTTTTGAATCTTTTAATGGGAGCACCATTAAAAGTCTCTGTTGCTACAAGTAAATTTCTTCTCTCAATCACAGATACATCTGCAGCATGGATTTATCTTAACAATGGTGCGGTTCTACCAATGATGGTTGCTCCGAGTATTGTGGGTATAATGCTTGGTTCAGTAGTTGGAGTGAGAATCCTTGCCGTAGCTAAACCAAAGATAGTTAGATATATTGTTATTGCAATGCTTCTTTTTGCAGGCTTAAGAGCATTGCTTAAAGGACTTGGAATTTGGAAATAATGGAGGTTAAGAAATGACAAAACATCAGATTAAAGAAGAACAGATTGCCTATGCAAAATGGCTTGACTGTGGGATGAAAATAGGACTTCTTTTGCTTATTATAACATTCATAATTTATATTACAGGAATACTTTCTCCCCAGATACCCATATCAGACCTTCCTAAATACTGGAAACTAAAGGCTCATGAATATTTGTCCTCTGCAGGAATTCAGGCTGGCTGGGCATGGTTAAGTATGGTTACAAAAGGAGACTTTTTAAACTTTGTTCCTGTAGCATTTCTCGGAGCTGTAACCATACTTTGTTATATTAGAATACTACCGATTTTTTTGAGAAAGAAAGATATAGCCTATTTCATATTTGCTTTGGCGGAATGCTTGATTTTAATACTTGCTGCATCAGGACTTTTACATGTAGGCGGACATTGATATCATTTCAAAAACCATAACTAATTTAACAGAAAAGGAGACCCTTCGGCTTTGCGTCAGGGTGACAGAAATTAGTGTATTCAATGGAGTATCATTTAGCAAATTCATTAAATCTTTAACAACACAATGTAGGTGACTTCTAAAAAACAAAAATGAAGTTTCCTTTATGGTGACAAAACTTCTCGTCATTCCGAGGCTGCGGAAGTAGCCGAGGAATCTCCTCCCTTGTTTAAAGTCAAAATTCTTTATCTGATTTTAGAAGTAGAATAAGTGTTTTCCCCAGATTTTTTCTTTTGAAAAGAATTCAGGGAAAATTAGTTGTTCAGCAACTTTTTTAAATCTTGAATGAAGTTAGAAAAATTTTTTACTTTATCTGATTCTTCAATCTTGACATCACTCATTACATAACAACCATCAGTATCAACCTCTACTATGGCTCTTCCTTTTTTGGCAGGTATTTTCTTGGTAAGTGTTCCATCTTCATCAGGTGTTATAAAGAAAACTTTTATATTTTTTGTAACGCAATCAGTGGATAGCTTTAATTTCCAATACCCTGTTTGAGCAATTCTTTCACGCAAAGTTACTTTACTTGATATTACTGCAATAACCTCGCAATTTTTTGGATTATAGATTATCAAATCAACATCTGGAAGATGAGAACCAAATTCTCCGTAGTGAATGAGTAAATTCCTCTTAACCCTGTTTAATTCTTCAGTTAAATTTTCACTACTTTTTCTCTCAAGCGTATTTCCTTCTACAATTTTCAGACCAAGCCTTTCAACTTGGTCTTTTATTATGTAAAGTATTAATTTTTCTAAATTCTTACCTTTAAAAGCCCTCCATGACTGTTCATGATCTCTGTTTGGAGTGGGAGATTTTTCCCAGTCTTCCTTGTGAATGTTTTTAGCTTCTTTTAGCAAATCTGAGATATAGTTGTAAACCTTATCTCCATACTTTTCTTTGTAATCTTCATAAAGCTTCAAAAGCTTATTTATCTTCATTTTTTCTTTCGTATTGAGTCCAATTTATTTTTCTCTTTGTTTTACTCTCTTTAGTTTTTATATCGGGTTTCCGCATGATATGAAGATATTTAAACCCTCTCAAATAAAAGTTAAATCTTATCGCGCGGTTATACCAAACACCAGTATTTGACGTTTGCCCCCTTCTCACTACACAGATTATATCAACGGGTTCAAAGTATTTACATAGCCTTTCAAATATTCTAAAGCCAACCGGAGTAAATTTTTTCTTTACCCATTGGTCACCAATAAGCCATGCCAGAATCTTTCCAGGTTTTAAAACTCTATGGCATTCTTTCATAACCTTCTCAAGTTCATTATAGAAATCCTCTGTTTCAGCAGAGATTTTACCTATACAATTTGGATTTTCATTGTATCTGATGTTATCTCCATATGGCGAATCAATGAAAATCATATCAACAGACTCATTATCAAGAGGAATACTACGTGCGTCATTTTGAATAATCTCTGAACGTGTAGGTGAGATATCAAAGGCTATGCATCTTCTTCCTTCTTCTCTACATACATCAAAAGTTGTTCCGCTACCTGCCATAGGGTCTAAAACAAGGTCTCCCGGTTCTGTGTATCTTTTTAGAAGATTGTATATAATAAAGGCAGGTGTGACACCTGGATATTTATTATTTCCCTTAGGGGTTTTGCCATAACTCTGTTTGGGGTAATCCCACAAGGTAGTCGCTTCTAATCTGGGTTTTTCGTGTTGCTCAGATTTCGGAAGCTTAATCATACTTAGGTCTAAATTAGGATTGTCTAATAAATTGAGCAAAATTTGAGTTTTTTTACGGTCAACTATATGAGTCTGCCATTCAATATTTAATTTTGAGAGAATTTGCTTTGCATTTTTTAATGATTTTATCTCTCCGTTTGTGACAACTTTCACCTGATAGGGATATCTTCCCTGCCAAGCCTCAGGCACAATATTTTTTCCTCCCTTAGAGTCAGCTATAAAAGGACCAAAAATAGTGTCAGTATCTATGTTGAGGAGAAAAAGAATGTCGCCCTTTTCAATTGACAATACTTTATCACTATAGATTTTGTTTGTGCCAAAAAGTTTTCTGACAAAACATTCTTCTTGACTTTTATTTGTACATGCAAAAATTACACTTTTAAAATTTTGCATCCTTTCTATTCCTCTTGATTAAAACAATCATAAGATTTTACGAATGAAACTATTAAAAATTATATCATATATCTGGCAAAGGAACTCAAAAAGCATTAATTTCCTTAATGCTAAGAACATTGCATTAGAGGAAAATCATACTTAGTTGTCTAAATGAAGTCAGCATGTTTCTCCATATGGCTGGGTCGCAGCGACCCAGCCTACCCTCTACCAAGGCTTACTCTGAAGAATTTCTTTTAGATGTTCCTCGTGTTTCTTCTCTATTATTAGAAATCTCTTGTTTTTTGCCTCCTCTATTTTCTTCATAAGCTTTTCAAAATCAACTGGCTTTTGCATAAAATCAATTGCTCCTTCTTTGATTGCCTCAACTCCTGCTTCAACTGTCCCGTGTCCTGTAAGAATAATTATCTGTAAATCAGGATGTTTAGCTTTTATCTCTTTTAAAACTTCTATCCCACTTTTCCCAGGCATTACAAGGTCAAGAATAATTGCATCAAAGTCCCTTTGATCAGCCTTTTTAATTGCTTCTTCACCAGTTGTAGCAGCTTCTACCTTGAGTCCTCTCATACCAAGTCTCTGTGAAACCACTTTCAAAAACTGTTCTTCATCATCTACCAATAAAACATTTGCCTTAAGCTCCTCATTTGACATCTGAAATTACCCCCTTTGTTTAATTTTTTCTCTAACTCTCTCAATCTTTATTATAAGCTCTTTTATATCAATTGGTTTAATTATATATTCCAGCGCTCCCTCTTTCATAGCCTCCTCAACATATTTTACATCTCCATAAGCAGTAAGCATTATGACTTCAGTAGCTGGATTGATTTTTTTTATCAACTTCAGAAACTCTATTCCATTCATCTCAGGCATTCTTATATCAAGAATAATGAGATGTGGAGAATAACTGTAAAAAAGAGGCATTGCTTCAATAGAAGATGTAGCAAATTTTACATCATACTCCCTCATAGAAAGTCTCTCCGAGAGAGTAGTTACAAAATCAACCTCATCATCAACAAGAAGAATTTTCAGTTTTTCCAATTTGATTACCTACTGATTAATTATTGCAATGGTCTGTTCAAAACAGTTATTTAGAACTGATGAGCTTACACCCCCTAATACAATGTCTTTAATTGCAGACCTCCCTTTACGTCCCATTATGACAAGATTATAGCCAAATTCTTGCACTTCCTTGATGATTTCATCTTTTGGAAATCCTACAACACTCTTAGTTTCAATTAATCCAGTTTCAACCCCTTCATCTGTAAGAATTTTCTTTGCTTTTGAAAGAGTTTCTTCTGCTTCTGCCTCAGGGTCAATTCCTTGTCTTACTCTTTCAAGATAGAGAGATACATTAATTACTCTTAGAATTGTAATTTTTTGTATAGCCTTTACTTGTTTTGCAAGACATGCTGCATGCTGCACTGCCTTCATTGAATATTCTGAACCATCCACAGGAAGTAGAATGTGGGATAAGGGATTTTCTGTTATCTTCTGTCCTACAATGTAAATATTTTGATTGAGCAAACCATGAATTACCTTGTTTGAAACACTCCCAAGAATATATCCCTTCCACTCTGACATTCCTCTTCTTGCCATAATTACTGTTTGGAATTTTTCACGGGTCGCAACCTCAATGATTTTATTTCCTGCTTCACCTTCTTCAACTAATTTTGATAAAGTTCCTTTAAACCCTGATTTCTTAAGATTATCTTCATATTCTGTCAGAAAAGGTATTATGTTTTCCTCAATGTGTTTTTCACGAATTTTTTTGAAAGTCTGCGTTTCTTTTATCAACTCTGCCCTGAAATCAATATTTTTCATTCTTTCACTTAGATACCCTCCTGTCATTACATAAAGAAGCGTGACTTCTGAAGAATCAACTCCCGAAAGTAAAGCCCCAGCAAATTTTATTGCTCTCAAGGAGTTTTCACTTCTGTCAACAGGAAGTAAAACTTTTTCAAAGGGACAGTTTATCATTTTCCAACCTCCTTTTTAGTAGAAAAGCAATAGCCATACATTGCAGATGGCTACACTAATTATCATATATAAAAAGGCATATTTCATGAAACCAAAGAAGCTTATCTTATGCCCTGCAGACTCAGCAATTCCTATTGTAACAACATTAGCAGAAGCACCTATCAATGTTCCGTTTCCACCGAGGCATGCGCCAAGAGCCAGTGCCCACCAGAGAACATTACTTTCTGCTCCAGGTATCACCTTTGTAAGATAGGCTACAATAGGAAGCATTGTAGCAGTGAACGGAATGTTGTCAACAAAAGCGCTCATTATGGCAGAGACCCAAAGTATCAAACATATCGCAACAGTTAAATTTCCTGCTGATAAATTATGAACCCAGTCTGCAATGACAGCAAGTAGTCCTGCTTCTTCTACTGCTCCAACAATGATAAATAGAAAGATAAAGAAAAGCAAAGTGGGCCATTCAATGTCTTTTTCAATCAGCTCAAGCATCTTTACTTTCTTCGTTAAAACTGCGTAGGTAAAGAGAACACCCGCTCCAAAAAGTGCAGGAATTGACACCTCCATATGCCAGAAACCGTGAGTTGCAAAGAATGACACAACAAGAGCCATTATGAAAAGTCCATATCCAAGAAGGGTTTTGTCTGTGATTTTGTATTCTTCCCTTAAGTAGCTGATAAATGCATTAATATCATCAACTTTGCCTTTTTTGTATTCCTTGGAATAGAAAAATTTATTATAGAAAACAAGAACAAGCATAACTATAATACATACAGGTGTAAGAGCGTAGACAAACTGCATGAAAGTAAGTCCTGTGTATGAGCCAATCATTATGTTTGGTGGGTCACCTATAAGGGTTGCTGTTCCACCTACATTTGATGCCATGATTCCAGGAATTAAGAGAGATAAAGGATTAATCTTAAGGGCTATGGCAATCTCAATAAGAACTGGAGTGTAAAGTAGCATTGTTGTAACATTATCAAGAAAAGCAGAGGTGAATGCTATAAAAAAGCAAGATATAACAGCAAGAATCATAATATTTCCTCTTGCAATCTTATAAGACATGTAGGCACACCACTGGAAAACTCCTGTATGTTTAAGCACACCAATGATAATCATCATACCCATCAAAAGAAAGATGACATTCATATCAATTGCCTGAATAGCTCTCTCAAAGGAGATTATGTGAAACTCTGGATTGAAAGTTCCAAGAGTGTAGGTAAGTATTAGCATAGTGGCTGCACCTATCATAGCAGCCACAGTTCTGTGAAGAAGTTCAAAGGATATAAGAGCATAGGCAAGTAAGAAGACAGCTGTTGCAATCCAGAAAGCTGGTCCGAGATGGCGTTGAACTATTATGTCTTTACTTAAATAAAACTCATTTCCTTTTTGAGCGAAATTCTCCTTTTTAAACTCAATTGTTGTTCTTTTGTAGGAACTTTTTACAATTTCAATTTCTATTTTTGCTTTATCAATCCCACCCTGTGGAAGATGGAAGTTCATCTGGAAAGTTCCGTGTGAAGACGTCAAAGTTTTATCCGTTTCTTTATGGTCTGTAATTAACTTATGAGGCTTTCCATTTACAAGCAAACTTATCTCAGCATCTCTTACAGGCTCTTTATGGGAATCAAGAATTGAGCCTGAAATATAAAATATGTCAACATTTTCTTTTGATTTTTCTGCTTCAGAGGCAAAGGCTGAGAAATTAAAAATAAGCAGAAGAAAAAAAGACATTAAAAGCAGCTTTTTCATGACTCCTCCTTAAATCTCTAATTTTTTCTTTTCACCATCAACAACAACATAAGCTTCATCTGGCACTATGTAGTTTTCTTCAGGACCATGTATTTGAATTCCAGAAATTACAGCATAGTCAGCTTTTTTAGAGTCCACAACCTTTTCAATTATGTTTTCTAAATCCTCAACAATAACTTTTAAAGTGATTTTTGTAAGGGTAAGAAGGTCAGGAACTTCACCGTATTTAAGTTCCCTTAAAATTCTTCTTTTAAGAAGACTTTCCTCAATGTCCTCTTCATCAAGTCTTATGTTTATTTTCCCACCACTGAGTTCATTAAGAAAAAGGCATAGAGCCCCACAGGCATGAGATTTTTCAAGTCCCTTTCTTTTACATACCCCCATGTTTTCGTTTTCATCAATGGCAATATGGGAAAAGGCATAGAATACATAACGCTCTTTTCCATCAATCTTTGGAGCATGACTTATAAAGGCTTTAAGACCAGTCTTGCCGGCTGTGAAAAGTCCGGCAAGACTGGAGAAATTAAATGCCTCACCCCACATCCTCTTTACATGACTTCTTACAGTCTGGGAAATTTCGTCCCTGCAGATACAGACCGAGGCTATGGCGTTATCATCTGTAAAGCCATAACCCTTAAGAACATCATAGGATTTTTTGAGGAAGTCATACTCTTTATAGAATTTTCCGAAAATCCTATCTAAAATTGGTTTTATAATCATAATCCTACTCCTACTTTAAAAGTATGGGCATTCCCAAAAGGGGCCATACTGTAACGAGAAATACGGCAAGAACTAAAATCAGGACAATACTCATTGTAATACCGTGTTTGAAAAACTCTCCAGGTGTAAACTGCCCTGATTGATAGGAGATGGCATTAGGAGCTGCACCAATAAGTAACACAAAGGGCATTCCTGCTGTCACCAAAGAAGCATAAAGTATTACATCAGGTGCTACACCAAGATATTGAGCAATAACAAGAGAAACAGGTAGGGATATGGCTATTGCTGCCACATTCATTATGAAATTGGTCATTATGAGAACAAAGGTGGCTATACCAAGAACAAATATAATCCATGGTGCTTGCTGAAACATTACGAGCCAGTTAACTGCCA
The DNA here is from genome assembly GCF_000020985.1 of Thermodesulfovibrio yellowstonii DSM 11347. Taxonomy (NCBI): domain Bacteria; kingdom Pseudomonadati; phylum Nitrospirota; class Thermodesulfovibrionia; order Thermodesulfovibrionales; family Thermodesulfovibrionaceae; genus Thermodesulfovibrio; species Thermodesulfovibrio yellowstonii. The sequence goes on along the minus strand of NC_011296.1, from coordinate 722,305 downwards.
TCCACTGAGCAGCGCCTGTTTTCCAGAGACAAAAACCAATACTCATTGCACCACTGAAAAGAAGTATGATGTTCCATGGAATCTCTTCAAGTTCTTTTATTGTAAGAACACCGGTAAGGAAGAAAAGAAGAGTTGAACAGAGCATTATGGCAGAGCGGTCAAGAGGTTTAAGGGCAGGAACAAAGGATTGAAGAGACATTACAGCAATAACAGCAAGAACGCAAATTATGACAAATTTTTCCTGTCCTGTCATGGGTCCAAGTTCTTTCATCATGGTCTTTACTTTGTCTCTAAGTCCTGGAATAATACTTTTTTCAGGTTTAAGGAATATCATGAGATAAACCCAGATGAGAAAAACCATTATCCAACCAATGAGGAACATATATTTTGTAAGCTCAAAAAATCCAATGTCTCTTCCTGTAAATTCCTTAAACATACCTGCTGCTGCAGGACCACGGGCTGCACCAAGAAAAGTAATAATACTTCCAGCACCCGCTGCATAAGCCATCCCTATAAAGAGTGCTTTACCAAACTTTGTTGGTTTATCACCTTCACCATAGAGGGCATTTATGGCAAGAAGAATTGGAAAAACGGTAGCTGCGGCTGCAGTATGTGCCATTAAGTGAGCAAGTCCGGCGGTAACAACCAAAGCACCAAGAACAATCATGCTGGTTCTTTCACCAACTACATTAAGCATATTGTATGCTAAACGTTTCGTAAGTCCTGTTTTTGTGAAAGCGAGTCCTACAACAACTGAACCGAAGATAAACATAACAGAAGGGTCCATAAAATCACGGAAAGCATCCTTTGCTGAACGAATTGCAAATATTGCCTGAAAAACACCTATGGCTATACTTGTAACACCTATGGGAACTACTTCAAAAACCCACCATATACCTGCAAGTAAAAATAAAGCTATTGCACCTTTTGCTTCCTTTGTTAAGGGGAAGTGCTTGCCCATTGGGTCAACAGCATCGGGCCAAGCAGGCGAAAAGTAAATTCCCAGAAAAAAGGCAAGCCCTAAGAAGATAAAAAATATTCTTTTCCATGGAATTTTTCTCTTTTCCTTTGCTACATAGATTTCTGGTGGTGGTTCAGGTAAACCTTCTGGTCTTTTTTTCTCAGCCATTTCCTCCTCCTATTCCTTGATTATTTCTTCTGAGATTGTGTCAAATACTTCAACCATTCTTACTATGCCCACAAATTTCTTTTTGTCTTCAATTACTGGCAGCACAGGTAGGTCAAAATGAATCATAAGATAAGCAGCCTTTGTAACAGGGTCTGAAGGGTCAACAAAATGTTTTGCAGGAACCATGATTTCACTTACAGGTTTCTGAGCAAGTTTTTTTGATTCCTGAGTAAAAAGGCTATCCCAGACAACACTGAGCCCTGTTTTTTCTTCTTCTGGAACCTGTGCTTTTGCTGGTGGTTTAAGAAATGAAGGCTCAAGTCCTCTTAAAATATCCTTGAGAGTAATAGTTCCAAGAAGATTATACTTTTCATCAAATACAAGCACTGCGAGAGGGTCTGTGTGTTTACTTGGCTGAATAAAAGAAGCCTTTACAACTTTGATAGCCTGTTCAATGCTGAACCAGTAGGGAATATGAGGATACTCAAATATTCCCATCATAACATCCTTTACTAATTTTCCATCTGACATACCCCACCTCCTAAGGTTTATAATGCTTTTCTTTGAAAAGCAATAAATAATTTATTTCCATCATTTTTTTTATAAAATTTGCTTAAAAGAACAACCGTATCACCTGAAAAAACCTTCTGTATCATCTCTATTGCATGGGTGTTTTCAGGAACCTGTAAAGACTGGGCAGTTTCTTTATTTAAAATTGATAGATCAAAATAATTTAAGACTTTTGTTGTTTTTATGCTATATTTCTTTTCAAAGAGGTCAATTATTGACTGGTTTTCAATATCTTCTTCAAGTAAATGAGGACAAATATTAAAAGGCACAAAGGATTCCTGAAGAATTGATGGTTCATTCTCAATGAGCCATCTCACTTTTACATATATAACATGTCTGTTTTCCGGTATATGCAACTCTTTACTTAAATTTCCCACAGGCATCATAACTGTTTTTGCAAGAATTTCCTTATTAAATAAAGCATCATCTTCAACCCAGAGCTTTTTAAATACCGTTGTCATTATCAAACCTTCTGAAATATAATTGCTACTTACAAAAGTTCCTTTACCCTGTTGCCTGATGAGATATCCCTGTCTTACAAGTTCCAAAACAGCATTTCTTACAGTTGCTCTGCTTACATTAAACATTTTGCAGAGTTGATCCTCTGTTGGTATCTGCATACCCGGGGTCCACTCTTTACTTTCAATTTTCCTTCTCAGGATATCAAATAGTTGAAGATATAGCTTTTCATGCTCGTCCCTACTAATTAACTCAACCATTTTTACTCCTTATCATATTGTTATTACATTATTATATTGTTATAATGTAACATTGTAATTTTATATATCATACTTACAATAAAAAACTTTGTCAAAAAAAAATATATTATAAAGCGATTAAAATCGTTTATAATTAGGAATGATAGATTTATTCAGGTTTTTTAAATCAAGGGCAAAAACAGAGGAGAAAGAAAAATTGAAAGAACTTTTGAAAGAAAAATACTCCTATTTCCAGAAAGTCCTAAACAGCAATAATCATGTTTTGAGTCTTATGGCAGACCTTGAAGAAAAGCTCTCTGGTGAGTATCTTTTTGATATGCATTACATAAAAACAAGTGTTCAATCAATATCAGAGGGCGTTGAAGATATAATAAAAAATCTTAATGCCCTCTCTGACGGGAAATATAAGGTATTAGAGCAAGTTCAAAGAGAAATTTATGAAAATATAGAAAAAACACTTACTTCAAAAATTGATATTCCTGTTACAGATTTTGTTATTCCTATTGAAAAACTTTCAAAGGATTCTTTAACCATTGCAGGAGGCAAAATTGCCCATCTTGCTGAGTTAAAAAATAATCTTAATTTGCCAACTCCTGATGGATTTGTTATAACCTCTTACGCATTTATCAAATTTTTAGAAAATACCCAATTAAGAGGAAAAATCTCTGAGATAATAAACAGTATTGATATTAATAAAATTGAAGAAATTGAAAGAGGAAGCAGGGAAATTCAGGAACTAATTATAAATTCACAACTTCCTGAAGAAATTGAAAATTCTATACGAACAGCTTATAAAGAGTTATCAGAAAAAACAGGGAAAAAATGCATGGTCTCAGTAAGAAGTAGTGCCATTCATGAAGACTCTGATTACAGTTTCGCAGGGCAGTACTCTACCTATTTAAATGTACCAGAGAATCTTATTAGCCATTACTATAAAAAAGTAGTGGCAAGTCTTTTTAATAGAAGAGCAATTTTTTACTACAAAACAAAAGGTTTTTCAGAAAATGAGATGGTTATGGCAGTTGGCGTATTAAGAATGGTTAATGCCAGAGCTGGTGGAGTTATGTATTCTAAAAATCCTAACAATCCTGACAGCAATAACATTATAATTAATGCAGTTAAAGGACTTGGAAAATTAATAGTTGACGGTGCTGTAAATGCTGAAACCTATGTGATTTCAAGAAAACCTGAACTTAAACTTATAGAAAAAATTCCGAGTAAACAGAATATTATGCTCATATGTAAGGAAGAAGGTGATATTGAAGAAATTACATTACCCAATGGCAGTGATGAATTCTCCTTAGAAGAACAAGAGGCTCTTGCACTTTCAAAAATAGCGATTCAGATTGAAAATTACTATGAATCTCCACAGGATATTGAATGGGTAATTGATGAAGATGGAAGTATTTTTATATTACAAGCAAGACCTTTGAGAATACTTGAGAAAAAAACTGAATCAAAGGTTTATCTGCCTACAAGAATCAAAGATTATAATATTCTTCTTGATAGAGGTATCACAGCCTGTAAAGGTGTGGGCTATGGCAAGGCTTTTGTCCTCAAAACAGAAGATGATTTACAAAATTTTCCCGAAGGTGCTGTTTTAGTAGCAAAGCATACCAATCCAAGATATGTAATCATAATGAATAAAGCTTCTGCTATTGTAACTGATATAGGAAGTCCTACTGGTCATATGGCATCTTTGTCAAGAGAGTACAATATACCCACATTAATTAATACTGAAATAGCAACAAAGACTATTAAAGATGGGCAGGAAATAACAGTAGATGCTACAAATTGCATAATTTATGAAGGAAAGGTAGAAGAGTTAATAGAAGCTTATAAAAAAACCAAAGAACCTTTCAAGGAAACTTTATTATTTAAGACTCTTGAGAGAGTTCTAAAATTAATAGTTCCCTTAAACCTTGTAGACCCAACCAGCGAAGACTTTAAGCCTGAAAAATGCAAAACCTATCATGACATTACAAGATTCTGTCATGAGATGGTTATGTATGAAATGTTTACCATGTGGGATAGATATGACAGCGAACATCATGCTGTACCTTTGATAGCAGGTATTCCAATTGGGATTTTAGTGCTTGATATTGAAGGTGGATTAAAAGAAGGAATCAAAAAAGCTACTCCTGAAGATGTATATTCAATTCCTCTTCAGGCTATTTTAAGAGGAATGCAGTCTATGCAATGGCCCGGACCTCCACCTGTTGATGCGAAGGGATTTTTTGAAATGGTAGCACATACAGTATCTATTCCCGAAGAACAGTTAATGGAAACTGCTAAAAAAAGCTTCTGCATTGTAACTAAAAACTATGTCAATTTTAGTATCAGGCTGGGATATCATTTTTCAATGATTGAAGCTTATACAGGAGAAAATATAAATGATAATTACATCAAATTCTTTTTTAAGGGTGGTGGTGCAGCACTTGACAGAAGATTAAGAAGAGTAAATTTAATAACAACAATCTTAAAGAAGATGGCATTCAGAGTCATGGTAAAAGAAGATGTAATTGATGCATTGCTGACCAAGTATAGCATACCAGAAATAGAAAAAAGACTTGAAGTTTTAGGAAAACTTACTGCCTATACAAAACAGCTTGACATGGTTTTATTTAACGATGCTATTGCTCAAATGTACACAGAAGACTTCATTAAAAAACATATTAAGGATATTTAGTAATTTCAGAAAGTTTGATTGAATAACAAAACAAAAAACCAACAACTTTTTAAATAAAGAAAAAGTGAATATCATAAACCTTCTTTAAGTTTTTCTTTTAGCATTTTGTTTTCCCGCTGAACTCTTAACCATTTAAGAGCCTTTTCTATAGTAAAAAGAATCTGCTCTTTTTTAAATGGTTTTGTTATGAAATCAAAGCCACCTTTTTCTATTGCTTCTGTAGCTGCATCAATTGTTCCATAAGCTGTGATTATTATTACAGGCACATCTTCATCACGTTTTTTAACTTCTTCAAGGAGTTGCAATCCATCAAGCCCTGGCATTTTAAGGTCTGTTATGACAAGATCAAAATCACCTTTTTTTGCCAACTCAACTGCTTCAATGGGATTATTCGTAGTTGTTATCTCATAAGGAGTTTTTTCTCTGAGAATCATGCTGAGAAGCTTTAACATATCTGGTTCATCATCAACTATTAAAATTTTCTCTGCCATCCTTCCCTCCCTTTCTATTCCTTTGCTGCTGGTAATCTTATTATAAATTTTGTTCCCGTTTCTTCTGCCTCTTCTTTTGTTCTTGTTTCAAAAGTAATTATACCATTATGCTTCTTTATAATGTTATAGGACACCCATAAACCAAGTCCAGTGCCCTTACCTACCTCTTTTGTGGTGAAGAAAGGGTCAAAAATTCTCTGTCTATGTTCTTTGCTTATTCCGCATCCTGTATCGGAAATACAAACTTCAAGCCAGTGACCATCGTATTTTGTTGATACTGTCAAAACCCCGCCACCCTTCATAACATAAATAGCATTGTTGATTATATTAAAGAAAACCTGCTGGAGTTCTCCAGCATCACCTTTTACATAGGGTAAATCCTGTTGTAACTGCTTTTTTAATTCTATGTTATTTAGACTTATCGTGTTATTCATTACATCAAGAACTGTCTCAATACATTCGTTAATATTAACAATCTGTTCCTTATGCTCTTTGTGTCTCACAAAACTGAGAAGATTTTCCACTATTCTTTTGGCATTTGTTGCCTGTTTTTCAATTGTTTTTAAAATGTCATATTCCTGAGATTCTGGAGAAGTTTTTTCAAGCAAAATATCTGTAAAACCTAAGATTATTGCAAGAGGGTTATTTATTTCATGAGCAACCCCCGCAGCAAGAGTTCCAAGAGAAGCCAATTTTTCAGTATAGTAACTCTGTTCTTCCATTTTTTTTCTGTCTGTAATATCACGAGCAATTCCTAATACCGAATAGATGTTCCCTGTCTCATCCTTTAAAGCTCTTAAATTCGTATTAAACCAGTACTCTTTTGTATCTGATTTAACTCTGTGTGTAATCTGTCTACTTTCTCCTGTTTTAAAAATTTGTTTTATATTTATCGCAAGAATACGTCCATCAGGAGAAAAAATTTCAGATACACTTTGTCCTAATAGTTCAATTTCCTGTTTTTTAAAAAATTCAGCACCAAACTTATTTATTGAGAGAATTTTACCTTCGCTGTCTGTGGCTAAAATAATATCCTCTGCATTTTCAATTAATGACTTATATTTTTCCTCAGATTTTTTTAACTCTGCTGTTTTTTTAGCAACTTCCCTTTCCAGAATATTTGACCAAGTAACAAGAATGAAATTTATAAAAAGTCCACCAAATAGAATAATAACTACAATTACTCCCTGAATAACCATCTGCTGAATGTGAACAGTGTGAATTGCTCCCTCTACCTCACTTATTGGTGCAACAACAGCTATAGACCATACAACAGGCTGGGGTCTTTCTTTAAGTTTAATAGGCGAGTAAGCAATGAGCTTTTTTATTTCTCCTTCCACTCCTCTATGCCATCCGGAAATATACCAACTTGTTCCTTCTTCTCCTCTTAGCATTTTATCTCTTTGAATTTCATTTATTCTCTCAAAAGATATAGTCGGTTTCTTCCCCTTTCTTGCTTCAAAAGCATTCTGTCCTACAAACATTTGCTCCTCATGATAGAGAAATGTTCCTTTATGGTCAATTACCCATGCATATCCAGTTTTGCCAGACTTAATTTTTTTTGTTACCTTGCTTACTAAATATGTAACATCAACAGTAAAAACAATAGCACCTGAAAATTTATTAGTAGGCACAGGATGGGATTCATCTATGGATATCTGCCAGACAGGAATAACCATTTTCATGATAAGTAACTGAGAATTCTTAACTTCTTTACAATGAGTGATTTCCGTAAAAAATATTCCTCCTCTATTTTCTTCTTTTGAAGCCCAATTTAAAAATTCTTCATCTTCCTTCTGCATATTCCCAATTTCACATTTTTTCCCCTCAACAATTCTATATATTTTTTTTGTCTTGTTTTCAAGAAATTTTATCTCTCTTACACCTTCATACTTTACACTTGAAAAAGTAATATTCATTCTGTTTATCAGCGCTGGTTTTTCTGAATACTGAATCGCTGGAGATAGGCTGAGCAAAGTTATTTCTCTTTTTAAAAGCTCAACTGAATTTTCAATCTGATTTGCCGCATGTTTTGCTAACATTAGCTGTTGCTGGTTAAAATCTTCTGTAACAATCTCTGTTATTTTCTTTATTGAAAGCCAACCAAGAAAAAGCACCATTCCAAGAAGTAATATCATTGCTAAGGTGACAATAAACTTAAAATATCTAAGATTAAAGGGATGATACTTCTCAATAAGTGCCATCAATTTGTTAATTAATTTTTGAAAAAACACATTTACCTCGTTTATGGTTTAATCTTAATTATATTCAAAATTCTCTAAAAATAAAAGAACCATAAGGATATAGTGAGGAAAATTAGTGAACATATTGTTGTAAGAAATATCATCTCAACAGAGGTTCTCATGTCAACTCCGAAGGCAGTTGCGAAAATCATGCTCAGTAACATGGAAGGCATACCCGCCTCTATTATACATACATTCAGAGGAATACCTGAAACTCCAGCAATATTTCCATAAAATAAGGCAAAAAGCGGAGCTATGATAACTTTTATAGCAATTGCTGGCAAAGATATTTTAAATTTTTCAGGAGTAACAACTTTAACCGATAGTCCAACAATCAAAAGCATAAGCATAGTTACATAGGTAGAAATTAAATTCAAAAAACCTATCAACTCCTTTGATAGATTTACGCTTAATTCTTTAAACAGAAACCCAACTACTAATCCCCAGATAGGTGGAATTTTAAGAATCGTTAAAAAAGAATCTCTCAGTTTAAAACTCTTTGCCCTACCGTATCTCATACAGATTGCAACAGCTACGGTCCAGGTAAGAGGGGTACTTGCTAAAAAATCATAGGTAAAAGCATAGCTCATTCCTTCTGTTCCGTAAAGCTTTGTCAAAACAGGCAAGCCAATATAAAGCACATTTCCAAAAGCAGAGCACATTATGAGAGAACCGATGACCTCATCTTCAATTTCTTTCCTTGAGGCAATTATCTTATAAATCATCCAAGATAAAAAAACACAGCTTAATATTGTAAGATTAGCAACCAATGAAATCTTCAAATGACTTAGACTGAAGGGCATTGTATAGGTTGTTTTAAAACATACAAAGGGAATAATATAGTAGAAAACAAAGTAGTTTATTTTGTCACGGACATAGTCAATTTTTTCAGGTGAAACACCACCAGCCGTAAGCAGAATTCTCAACAATAGCCCTATTAAAATAAAAAGAAAAATATCAAAAGGCATATTTATTAATGTAGTATGAATGCTGTCAAGAAGTCTACTCACTAAGAACTTATCTTCTTATCTCAAATATTTTTTGAGAAAATTCTCTACTGTTTCAATTTTTGAGAAATATTCAAGCTTTCTGTGCATATTCATATCTCTTTTTTACTTCATTCATATAATGTGGAACGAAATCATAGTATTCTCTTATTACTATGTTTTGAAATTCTATTCTGTATTGCCTAACTTTTTGATTCATAAATCAAAAAGAACATGGCAATATCTATATTACTGTCTTCTCTTAATAAACCTATGGCAACAGAGCTACAAAGATAAACTGCTGCTAAGTTAGATATTTTTTGAGCCTTAAAAGCTTTTTTAATTCTCTGATAATATTTTGTATAGGTAATTATAACTCCTTGGTGAAAAAATTGTGGAATTTATACTTGAGTAATTGAGTAAAATTTAAATATGGAACTTTTCAAAAAGTTATTTGACTCACTGAATCAAGAAAAAGTTGAGTATCTTTTATGTGGAGGGATTGCTGTAAATCTGTATGGAATTGAGAGAGCTACGGCAGATATAGATCTTGTATTAAGGCTTGATGAGGAAAACTTAAAAAAATTTGTAAAAGTTGTTAAAAAATTGGCATTGAAACCTAAAATACCTGTTAAAATTGAAGAGTTAATCAGTCCAGAAAAACGGCAGGAATGGAAAAGAAATAAAAATATGACAGTTTTCAGCCTCTATGATGAAAAAGCACCTTTCTTTATCATAGACATACTAATTGAGGAACTCTTTGATTTTTCAGAAGTTTATAGAAGAAAAAGGGAGATAAAGTTCGGTGAAACAGTTATCCCGATTATTCCGATTGATGTATTGATTGAAATGAAAGAGAAAACAGGAAGAATTCAGGATGAGGCAGATGTTTTTTATTTAAGAAAAATCATGGAAGAATGGGAAAATGAGCAAGATGAATAAAGACCAAAAAAGTCCACTTCTTTACTATAAAACTAAAGAGCAAATTGAAGAATACAGGAAAAAACCTGTTGAGCTTAAACTAAGTTGGCTTCAGGCTCAGATGGAATTTTTCTATTACGCAATGCCTGAGAAAATTAAAAAAATAGGAAATAGAATAATAAAAAACAAAGGAAAGTAGATTTATCAATAAACTCCTTCGCCCTATGCCAATTTAAAAAAATTTAAACCATAATCCCTTCAGCCAGCTTCAATGAGTTTTCAATGCAGTCATTTACACTCACACCTCTGTAGGCATTACCTGTAAGATAAAGCCCAGAAAACTCTGAAAGAATCTGCTCAATCCGATTAAGTTTGTCCTCATGCCCTAACTCATACTGAGGTATTGCTTTTTCCCATCGGAATATTTTTATAAACTCTGGGTCTCCTTTGATATTTAAAAGAGGCTTCAACTCTGATAAAGCTGTATCAATAAGTTTTTCATCAGGCAACATTGCAAGCTCAGGGGCTCTTCTTCCTCCAATCATACTTCTAAGTAAAACATAGCTTTCAGGTGCTCTATTGGGAAATATGCTTGAGTCAAAAAGTGTTCCAAGAATCTTTCTTTGCTCTCTGTAAGGGATTAAAAAACCATAAAGGGATGTTCCAAAACCAATCTGCTCCTTTTTAAATCCAAAGGCTACAACACTCAGAGGTGGATAGGGAATTGTCTTTAAAATATCTGAAAGCTCACTGCTTAATTCTTTAAGTATTTCTGCAGATTCATGGGCAGGACAGGCAAGAATAACTTTCTCAGCCTCAATAAAATTACCATCGTCAAGATGCACTGTGTAGTAAGTGTTTTTTCTGTCTATGCTTAAAACCTTTTTACCTTTTAAAATTCTTGATGAAAGATGTCTTTCAAGGCTTTGTATAAGCTCTGACATTCCTCCTTTAAAAGACATGAGCACACCAGATGGCTGAGCTTTTGTATCTTTCTTTTCTTTTTTTAAAGCAATCAATCCTTTAAGGAGTCCTCCATGTCTCTTTTCAAGCCAATATACTTTTGGAAAACAGCTTTTCATGCTCATCTTTGAAGGGTCTCCTGCATAAATTCCTGTTGACATGGCATCAATAAGTTTTTCATAAAACTCTTTACCTACTCTTCGTGATACAAAACTTTCCACAGTCTCATCAATTTCTTCTTTTAATGGTGGAGTAAAATATTCTCTAAGCATTCTTATTTTGCCTGAAAAAGAAAGCAGAGGAGTAAGAAAAAATTTAATGGGATTCTCTGGAACTCTTATAAGTTTTCCATCAATGAGAATATATCTTATTTTTGAGCTCTCGCTACCTCTTAAAGGCTCTATATTTAATTCCTTTGCAAGTGATATTGTTGATGGTTTATTACTTAAAAAACCATTTACACCACCTTCACAGAGGAATCCTGATATATTTTCTGTAATAATTTTACCGCCTGCTCTTTTTTCTGCTTCAACTATCTTTATATTAAGCTGAGAATTTTTCTGTATTAAAAAATAGGCAAGAGAAAGACCGGAAATCCCGCCGCCAACAATAACTATTTCTGCTGAACCCATTTTATAATTGCCTCCACCATGTGCTTTATAGTTGATTTTTCAGGTATTATGCTTACCCTGTAACCTGCCTCTTCGACTGCCTTTGCAGTTGTCTTGCCTATTACAGCAATTGCCACTTCTTTAAGCATATTCAATGCATCATCTTTGAGGATATCAATCAAATTATTGAAACTTGAAGGAGATGTAAATGTTGCAATAGTTATTTTGCCTTCTCTAAGAAATCTTGCAAGTCTTTTACCATGCTCAGTAGGCTTTATTGTTCTGTATGTAACAGGAGCATCCACTTGAATTCCAATTTTTTCCATTTCTTCAACAAAGCCTTTTAAAGCAAGATCTGAACGAGGATAAAGAATTTTAAGGCTAAAGGCTGAAGGTTGAAAGTTTAAAATTTTTTCTTTGAACATTGTTATTAAAGCCTCTGAACTATATTCATCTGGAATTATGTCTGCATTTATACCAAAGTTTCTCAAACTTTTAGCAGTTTCTCTGCCTATTGCACAGAGCAAAACTCCCTTTAAATCTCTCATATCCCTGCCAAGACTCAGAAATCTTTCAAAAAAGAAATTAACCGCTCTTGGTGATGGAAAGACAATAAATTTATACTCCTTTATCTTTTCTATGGCTCTGTCTAATTCTTTAAAATCCTCTGGTGGCGCAAAAGCTATTGTGGGAAATACAAATAGCTCTGCACCCATGTCTTCAAGAAGGAGATAATCCTCGGTTAACTGTCTTGTAATAAGGACTCTATGACCATGTAAAGGCTTTTTTTCATACCAGCATAACTTATCCCTCAATTTCACCACATCACCAATTACAAGGATTGCAGGAGGTAAAATTTTATTTTCCTTTGCAAGATGAGCAATCTCTGAAATCGTTCCTGTTACTATCTTTTGTTCAGGTCTTGTTCCCCAGCGGATGATTGCCGAAGGAGTTTCTGGTTTAAGCCCTTCCTGAATAAGCTTGTTTGTTATTATTTCAAGATTCCGCACACACATAAGGAAAATCATTGTCTCAGATGCATTTGATGCCCTGATGTGAGTAAAGATTTTCTCCTGTTTTGAAAGGTCTTCATTTCCTGTAATTACAGTAAAAGCAGACGCTACTTTTCTATGTGTTACAGGAATTCCTGCATAAGCAGGAACAGCTATTACAGAGCTTACTCCCGGAATTATCTCAAACTCAATGCCCTCTTCATAAAGAATCTCAACCTCCTCACCACCTCTACCAAAAACAAAGGGGTCACCACCTTTAAGTCTGCATACTGTTTTACCTTCCTTTGCTTTTTGCACTAAAACTGCATTTATCTCATCCTGTGTCATCTCATGATGTCCGCCTCTTTTACCAGCATAAATGAATTCTGCATTATCCTTTGCATAAGTCAAAAGACGAGGATTTATGTGAAAATCATAGACAATGCAGTCAGCAAGCTGAATTGCTCTTATTCCTTTAAGAGTAATCAAGCCCGCATCTCCCGGACCTGCACCAACAAGATAAACTTTACCTTTATTCACTTTTATCTCCTTTTATTTATAGACCTTTTCAAGTATTTCTTTGCCACCTCTGTGAAGTAATTCATTTGCAAGCTCTACACCAAGACTTTGCGCTTGAGATAAACTTCCTTCACGGAAGCCTTTTATAACTGGCATTTTGCCCTCAGGGTCACCTATCATACCCACTATTTTAAGACTGTTATTTACAATCCTTGCATGGCAGGCAAGAGGAACCTGACAGCCTCCTCCCATCACTGAGAGAAAAGCTCTTTCTGCAAGAATGCAAATAGCTGTTTCTTCATGATTAAGAGGCTTTATCAGTTCATTTACAAAATCATCATCCACTCTTGTTTCAATCCCTATTGCTCCTTGCCCAATTGCAGGAATCATTAAATCTTCTGAAAAGGCTTGCGTAACTAAGTTTTCAACTCCCATTCTTTTAACTCCAGCCATGGCAAGAACAATTGCCTGAAACTCACCATCTTTAAGCTTTCTTATTCTTGTATCCACATTTCCCCTTAAAGGCTTTATTACTAAGTCATTTCTTAAAGCTTTTAACTGAACAGTTCTTCTAAGGCTGCTTGTCCCTAATACAGCTTCTTGAGGTAGTTCATTGAGTAAAACTCCATCCTTGCTTATAAAAGCATCTCTTGGGTCTTCTCTTTCACAAATAGCTGAGATTTGCAGCCCTTCCGGAATTTCTGTTGGAACATCTTTCATGCTGTGTACAGCAAGGTCAACTCTTTTTGAAAGTAAAGCCTCTTCTATCTCTTTTACAAATAAACCCTTGCCACCAATCTTTGCCAAAGGTGCATCAAGAATTTTATCACCTGTTGTTTTTATCTTTTCAATTTCAACTTTTAATTCAGGATAAAGTGTTTGAAGTTTGTCCTTAACCCAATTTGCCTGCCACATTGCAAGCTTGCTTCCACGACTGCCAATAACTATTTTATTCCTCTTCACTGTCAAGTCCGAATAACCTCCTTGCTGAAAAAATGAGTATCTCCTTGTTTTCACAGTTATTTTTAAGAGCAACAGTAGGTGAATGCATTATCTTGTTTATAATGCTCTGTGTAAGATAATCAATGGAATTAATTAGTTCTGGAGGCAGATCTTTGTATTTTGCTTTAAACTTTTCAATCTCCTCCTGTCTTACCTGTTCTGCCTTATTTCTGATTGAGACAATAACAGGAACGCTCTCAAGGGAGTTAAGCCACTGAAAAAACTTTTCTGTTTCTTCCTGAACAATACTCAAAGCTTTCTCTGCTTCTTTTTTTCTTTCAAGAATGTTTGAGTCAACCACATCCTGAAGGTCATCAATATTGTAAAGATAGACATTGTCAAGTTCATTACAGGCTGGATCAACATTTCTTGGCACTGATATATCAATAAAAAATATGGGCTTATGTTTTCTCAAAGGCATTACTTCCTTAAGCATCTGCTCCGTTATAACATAATGGGGAGCACCTGTTGAGCATATAACAATATCGGTTTTTACAAGTTGTTCCTTAAGGTTTCCAAAAGGCACTGCTACTCCATTAAATTCTTTTGCAATTTCCTCTGCTCTTTGAAAGGTTCTGTTTGTAAGATAAACATTCTTTATCCCGCTTCCAATAAGATGCCTTAAAGCAAGCTCAGCCATCTCTCCTGCACCAACAAGAAGAATGGACTTTTTGGAAAGTTCATCAAATACTTTTTTAATAAGTCCCACTGCTGCATAACTTACAGATACAGGATTTTCACCAATGCGGGTTTCATTTCTAACTCTCTTTGCTGTAAAAAGTGCTCTGTTCATAAGGTAATTAAGGATAAGAGAGGTAGTCCTTTCAGAAAGGGCAATTTCGTAGGATTCCTTAACCTGTCCTGTAATCTGAGGTTCACCCACAATCATGGAGTCAAGGCTTGAGGCAACCTTAAAAAGATGCTCAACAGCTTCTGTATCTTTATAGACATATAGATAATTTTCAAATTCTCCTATTTCAATGTTGTGAAAATTGGACAGAAAGGCTTTGATAGTTTCTTCTACTTGATTTTCTCTCTTCAAATCAGAGACATTAGCAGTATAGACATATATTTCAACTCTGTTACAGGTTGAAATAATTACAACTTCACCAATGCCTTCCCTCTGAATCAGTTCTTTTAAAGCCTCTTTAATTGCCTCCTTTGAGTTGAAGGCAATCTTTTCTCTTATCTCAACAGGTGCAGTCTTATGGTTTAGTCCAATAACTATTAAGCTCATAGCGGTTTATGAAAGCTCTCTGTTAATAGATTTATACCAAAAAAGCCAAATATTACAAGAAGAAAGGCAAATATGGTAAGATAGGCAGCTTTTTTCTTTCTCCAGTCTTCTTTGACTCGCAAATAAAAAATAGACAAATAAACAATCCATGTAAGAAAACTCCATATCTCCTTTGGATCAAAAAGAAATCCGAGCAGGCTCAGATATTTAACAAGTCCTACAATAAGAGCTGTGGTATAAATTGGAAAACCCCAAAAAATAAGGCGAAAATTTATCTTGTCCAAAATCTCAAGACTTGGAAGAATATTTCCCAATCCACCAAATTTTTTAGCTTTTATAGCCTTCTCCTGAACAAGATAAAGAACACTAAAAACAAAAGCGAGGCTAAATAGAGCTATACCAAAAACAGCCATAAGTGCATGAATATCAATCCATAGGCTTTTAAGTTCAGGCTTTAAATAAGGAATACCTCTTGGGAAAAAGGCACTTACAAACATAAAGGAAAACCCCAAAATCACGCCAAAATTTACAACCTTTGTTTTATAAGAAACTCTGAGCATCAAAGAAATCAGCAAAATACACCATGCAAAATAGGAGTTTGCCTCATGCATTGAAAAAACAGGTGCCTGTCCTGATTTTATATATCTTATAAATAGATAAAAGGTATGAAGGCAAAAACCTATCAGACTTAAAAAAAATACTGCCTTGTCTAAATCATCCTTTTTTCTTACAATTCCGGCAATACTAAGGAGAAATCCTGCAAAATAAAGAGTAAGAGCAAGCTCAAAAAAAATTGTTCCCATCAGAAACAGCCAAGCTCACATTTACGAATTTTTATTTTCAGTTCATTCGCCATTTTTCCCACTTCAATATATGGAACATTAAGTTCTTCTGCTATTTTTCTTGCTTCTGAACAAGTAATCTTTCCATCATTGCTTTTTTCTCTGAGAAGCTTTTCAATGAGTTTTTTTTGCTGAATCTTTTCAATCTCTGTCATAACTTCCTCCATAGAGTAGTCTCCTTCTATAACAATGTCAGCTATTTCAAAAATAGCCTTTCCTGAAGGTTTTACTATCTCTTCAATTTTACTTTTAAAAAATATTATAACATCAGGCTGCATCACTCTTACCATAGAATTACCTTCAATAATTATAAAATTAAGCTTTGTGCCATTATGAGAGAAGCGAAAAATCTCCTCCTTTAATTTATCAGCAATCTCTGGTAAATCCTCTTCTTTTGCTCTTATAAAGTAAACATGATCTGCACCTGCTTTCTTCATCCTCTCAGTGTCTTTACCTTCTTTTCCTATTATTGATGGTTCTGTAATAATTGAGGAATAAAAGGAAGTTTTGGAATATTTTACAGCGATAACAGAAACTCTTTCATTTAGATTTTTGATAAATCTTATAAAACTCTCTATAAAAGTAGTTTTCCCTGTTCCGCTTTTACTGCCACCTACTCCAATGATTAATGAAAATTGCATAGTTTATTAATCCTAATTTGTTTAGTAAAAAGGCTAAATTCATTTAAATTATAAAGTTTTACTATTGTTAGAAGTCAAATTAAGCTCTATTTCATTTTACATATTCTCAATGGATATGAGGAATTTCTGAGCATTTGAATTCAAAGTAAACTCCTTGCCGAAGGGCATGGACAAGTAAAGCATACCAAGAGGTCTAAATGAAACTAAGGAATCTAATCCGAAAGGGTCATTCATAGGGCTTTTCCCGAGAGATCTTTTCCTTAAAAAACAGAGGAGACTCCTCGTTACTAACGCTCCTCAGAATGATAATCACTCCCCGTCATTCTGAGCACCTTCAATGGGTGCTTCCTCTGGAGAAAAAGATGAGTTCCTTACTCCGCTTCGCTCCGTTCGGAATGACAGTAAATAGAATGCCCGTCAGAATGACAATAAAGGGAATGCTCATTGGAATGACATTTTTACTATCCACCTTGATAACATTTTTTTTTGTTACCCTGATAACATTTTTTTACTGTCACCCTGAGCGTAAGCGAAGGGTCTCCCCCTTAAATCTTAGATTCCCCACAAACCCTTCGCTACAGTTCAGGGCTTCGCTCGGCTCTGAATGACCAAGGGAGGTAAATGGAACATATCAGAGCTTACAAGCCTTTGAAACAGGCTAATAAATTTTAGGAATCTTTTAACGGAATGAATATATCAAATCTCGTTCCCTTACTTAGTTCACTTTCTACAAAAATAAAACCATTCAGAAGCTGAACAATTTGATATACCGTTGGCAATCCAAGCCCTGAACCTTTTTCTCCTTTTGTAGTAAAAAAGGGTTCAAATATCTTTTCCTTTGTTTCTTTGTCCATTCCAACTCCTGTGTCTGTCACAGATAAACATATATATTCTTTTGCAAATTCTTTTTTTGTTTCTGAAATTATTGTTCTGAATTTATCAGATAATTGTTTAACTGATGCCTCTATTTTTATCTGTCCTCCTTCTGGTAATGCATCCTGTGCATTTAAAACAAGATTTGTAACTACTTTTTCTATGTCAGTTCTATCAGCAAAAACTTTTAAAGAAATCTCTGGCATTATGAGGGTTAAATCAATATTTTCTTTCAATGAACCTTTAAGAAAAGTGGCAATGTTTCCTAAAACTTCTTTCAAATCTATAATTTCAGGATTTCTACTAATATCTCTTCCAAATCCAAGAATTTCTCTTATATTAATCAATACAGAATCAATGATAGAAAGCATTTTTACAAGATATTTTTTTGCTAATTCCATGTCTTCTGTTTGCAAAGCAACCTGAGCAAAGCCTTTAACACCTGTAAGCATGTTTTTTATCTCATGAGCATAGGTTGATGTCAGTCTTCTTATAGATTCCATTTTGCGTGAAATTATAATCTGTTCTTCATATTTTCTTATCTCTGTTACATCTGTAAGAAAAAGAGCATATCCTAAAACTTCTCCCTCTTCCAATCTTATTCCTCTTAAACGAAAAACTTTGTTATTATATTTCAGTTCTTTAAGATAACTGTTATGAATTTCATAAAGAGATACCTGAGGAAATACTTCAAATATGTTCTCCCCTTTTAATTTTTTATGACCTGAGTATTTTAAGAATGAATCATTGCAGTAAATAATCTTTCCAGAAAATTCTAAAATAGCAACTCCAACCGGTGAATGAGAAATTACATTGTAAAGCTTCATAAGTTCAATCTCAGCAGTTTTTCTGGCAGTAATATCTCTCACAATCTGAACAGCTCCGATCAGATCGCAGGCTTCATCAACCACAGGAGAAGCTGAGATTTTTACCCATGCACCTTTACCACCGTAAAGTGCTGGAAGAAATGTCTCTATTTCATATGTGTCTGCTTTTTTACTTAAAAATTCTGGATATATCATATCAGGATTCAAAACATAATCAACAGGCATTGGTCTTCGGTAGCCATAAAAAGGTAATGAATATTCAAAATCTCCCTTACCAATAATTTCTTCTTCAAAAATACCTGTCATTTCTTCTAAAACTTTATTCCATACAATCACTTTACCTGTCATATCAATTGCAAAAACTCCATCAGGTATTAACCGCACGATTCTTCTTAAAATATTCTCCACAATTAGCCCTCCTCCCTATTTAGATTTAAAAATTTGATTTATCAAAATGATACAAAAGAAACTTCTCTTCCGCTTTTAATTCATTAAGATTGAAAACTGGAATCTATTTTAATGGAAGTGTAATACCCTTTATTTGTTATTCTGAGGGGGACTATAAGCCCCCCTCAGAATCCATTTTTTATTTTACTTCTTTTTTACAACCATTACAGGACGGGCAACTGTGCCGATAACTCTTTCAGTTACGCTTCCCATGAAGAATTTTTCTATTCCTGTTTTACCATATGTACCCATTACAATCAATCCAACAGCGTTTTTGTTTGCCACATCTGCTATCTGTTCAAAGGGTTCTCCCTTTGCAACAACTGTTTGAACCTTTACACCTTCACGTTCTCCAGACTCTTTTACAGCTTTTACTGCTTCCTCAGCATAGGCAACTTCACTATCTCTTTTTGCAACTGAGACAGCAATAAGCTCACTGTTAAATCTCTTTGCTGTGCCTATTGCTTCTGATGCTGCAATATTGCTGTAAACAGAGCCATCAGTGGCAATGAGAATTTTATCAAAGTTGAGAGTTGCTCCTACTGGAACAACTAAAACCTTACACGGAGCATTTCCAATTACTTTTTTACCTACTGCACCAAGCATGACACCTTTTTTACCAAGTATAATGAGGTCAACACTGTTTTTTATTGCCTCATCAATGATGTATTTGTATGGTTCTGGTCCTGTGTAACTTATGGTTTCACATTTTACACCTGCTTTATCTGCGATTGCTTTCACATCATCAAGAGCTTGCTTTGCTCTTTTTTCCATTACATCTATTACCTGTGGAAGCGTTTCTACAAACTCTGCTGCAAAAATTGGCACTTCTGCAACACATATAGCATATACAGTACTTCCACAGGGTTTTGCAAGGTCAACTGCTGCCTGAGCCGCGAATTTAGCAGCCTCGGAACCATCTGTTGAAATCAGTATTTTATCTAATTTTGTTAAAGGACATGCACCAATAGCCATTTTTATACCTCCTTCTTTACCTTTGCTTTCTTTGTAGAAAGTCCTAATCCCTCAAATAAATAAAGCACTCCAAATCCATACCAGATTGTATATAAAACATAGAATAATAGAAGACCTGTTGCAACACCTGCTTTTTCTGTTATCTTGACTGCTTGAATTCCATAGAAATTGTATGCAGGTTCAATTGCTGCTGTCATAACTTTCTTTACAAAATTGGCATCCTCAGCTTTTTTATCAAGGGTAAGCTTTTTATTGACAAGATTTAAAGCATTATGCCACTGCCTGAACATCTGCTTCATCTTTTCATCATCTGTGACATCATATTTTTTCTTTATGTAATCTCCATTGTTATTATACATCTGATCTGAATCTTCAAGTGCAGCAGATATAATAGCACCAAAATCACCTGTTATGTGTACTTTTGAACCATTAACCTCTGCTTTTGCACCATTAATGGTAAATACTTTAGCCATTCTTTCAGCTCTTTTTTCTGCATCACCAGGTTTGTCACCTGCCCTTTTTACATCTACTACCACATCCAAAACTTTACCTTTATATTTTTCTGCATCCTTCTTTAGTTTAGGAATTTGATAGGCAGAACCTTTTGCCAACTTATTAAAAAGGTCATCACTGTATTCCAAACCATTCTGTCCCTGTCCATATATAGGAGCAAATATTAATATCAATACACCGATAAAGCTTATTAATAAAATCAATCCCCATGTTAGATGTTTTTTATCAGCAGCCATCTTATCCCTCCTCTCTAAAAGCCTTTAAGTTCTTAAAGAAACTACCTAAAACCCAAATTCCAAAACCTCCAACCGCTGCCCAGAATACAACATTTCCAATAAGAGTGATAATGTCACAGGCTTCTTTTGATATTGACCACAGTTCAAGGCTTCTTAATTTATCAGGAACAACACTTGCTCTGTTTGCAAAACCTGCTAAAATTGTAAGCACCCAGAATCCTCTGATAACCATTCCAGGAACAACCTTTGTTGTAAGTGCTCCAATCTGAATTCCTATAAGAGAACCAAGAAGCAATCCCATTGCAAGGGTATAGAAAACATAACCATAAATGGCATACTGAGAAATTGAGGAATAACCTGCAGTAAAGATTATCTGAAGAATATCAGTTCCAACTGTTGTTGGTGTTGATACTCCAAGTACATAGACAAAAAGTGGGAATGTTACAAATCCGCCACCAACTCCCATAACTGCTGCAAGAAGACCAACCAGAAAACCACACATAGCAACAAAGAGCCATGATATTCTTCTCCCTCCAAAGTCTTCATCAAAATTTATCATTGGAGGGATATTAATCTTCTGAATATTAAGTGCGAGCTTTGTTGTTGTCATAGGTCCACCATGTGCATCTCCATGAGCATCTCCACCTGCCTGCACACCTTTTTTGCGAGCCTTGCTCAACTTTATATAGTCTCTTAACCCATAAAATCCCAGAAATCCAAGTATGATAGCATAAACAATGCTGATGAAGGCTTCACTTGCCACAGGATCCCAATTATAAATTGTCCTTTGAATATAACCGCCTGTTGTTGCACCTAAAACAGAACCTATGACAAAGGCAACAGCTAATCCCACACAAACATTTCCGAGCTTTTTATGAATAACTGTTCCCATGATTGCCTTTGCAAATATGTGAAACTGGTCTGTTCCTACTGCTAAAATTCCCTTAACTCCTGCTGCCATAAGTGCTGGTGCTATGATAAATCCACCGCCTGCACCTATACATCCTGTAATTAGCCCTGCTGCAAGTCCTACTGCTATTGATGCAATGAAAACTGTTGTTGTGTAGTGCGATGGTGCGTAGGCTGATTTACCCCCCAGAAAATCAGCAGCACCTAAAAAAGATACAAGAACAATGGGTGATAAAAGAGCTATCAAAATCAACAACCTTTTCTTGTTCTTCAGGATGTTATCTGACATCTGCTTTTCCCACTTGGCTTGGTATATTGCACCAGCCATCATAAGTTCATATAGTTTCCTTAATTTACTCATTCCACAGCCTCCTCCTTTTTAATTTTTTTCTTTTTCTCTGAATAAATTAAAATAGCCCCACTTTTCTTCTGTTAGACAAAACATCTTACCCTTGTCTTTTTTTCACCTCCCTTCTTTTTGTTTTTTTCAGGCTTTTTTCGGAGTCTGTCAAACTCCTTTGGTTTTGAAAAAGTTATTGATACAAGCAGATCTTTCATTTTTTTCCAAACCTTTTTCATTATTAATTGATTATGCAATAGACATGCCAGATAACAAATTAACTAAAAATGAGGCTTTACTATGAAGGAAATAATAGTTCATGCAACATATTATTGCATTTTTGTTTCTATGGAAAAAAATTGCTTGTAAATAGGTTATATAAAATGCAACAAGTTGTTTCAGCTAAAATTATGTAGCAATTTTAAATTGTTTCAGTTTCCTCTGAAGTTGTTGTCTGTGAATTCCCAATAATTCTGCTGCTTTTGAGATATTACCTCTACTTTTCTGTAAGGCTGACCATATTAATTCTTTTTCAAAATTATCCACTGCTTCTCTGAGATTGCCGTGGGGTGTTTTTTTAGAATGTTGAGTTTTTAATAAATAGGCAGGCAAGTCTTTAATCGTAATCTCAACAGAGTTTGTGAATGCTATAGCTCTTTCAATAATGTTTTCAAGTTCGCGAACATTGCCAGGGAAAGAGTAGGACATTAAAGCATCAAGGGCTTCTTCCGTGATTCCTTTAATATTTATATCTTTTCTTTTAGCTGAATGCTTTTTTATAAAAAACTGTGTAAGGGAAGGAATATCCTCCTTTCTACTTCTTAATGGAGGAATCTCTATGTGAATTACATTTAATCTATAAAAAAGGTCTTCTCTGAAAACACCTTCTTTGCAGGCTTTAGACAAGTCTTTATTCGTAGCAGCTATAAATCTTACATCAACTTTTACTGGGTGATTTCCGCCTATTCTTATGAATTCACCTTCCTGAATAACCCTCAAAATTTTAGTCTGAAAAAGAGGTGACACATCACCAATTTCATCAAAAAATAATGTTCCTCTGTCAGCCCATTCAATAAGTCCTTTTTTAGTGTAATTTGCACCTGTAAATGCTCCTTTCTCAAAACCAAAAAGTTCTGACTCAAGCAAAGTATCGGGTATAGCTGTGCAGTTTATAACAATAAATGGATTTTCTTTTCTCTCACTTAAATTGTGAATTGCTCTTGCTACAAGTTCTTTACCTGTGCCTGACTCACCTGTAATAAGAACATTACTATCTGTAAGTGCTGCCTTTCTTATACCGCAGTAAACATCTTCCATGATTCTACTTATTCCAATAAGACCATTTATTTCTACCTTTGGTTTATCCTTAAAATTTTCAAAAATTTCCTTTACAGATTCGTTCCTTAAAGGCTTTTGAAGAAAATCTGTTGCTCCTAATTTCATTGATTTTATGGCCTTTTTTATATCAGATTTACCGATGGTGATTACAGGCATATATTGTTTTAGATCAATAACTCTTTTTTCCCATCCTTCAGAATCAATATCTATAAAGGCAATGTCATAGGTAGAAAAGTTTGTAGAGGCAGGGGATTTTGTCTTATTCGTTTTTCTTAAAGTAATACCTATGGAATCAAAAATTTCATAAAGCTTTTCTGCTTCGTCAGAAATTACCAAAACACTAAAGGACCTCAAAAAAACCATCGCAGTTAAAAATAGAACATTTTAGGCGGAGTTGTCAATACTGTATAATAAAAAAATGAACTCTATGGAAGTCTCACAAGAAGAACTTACTCCTCTTATGCGTCAGTATCTAAGAGTTAAAGAGCAATATAAGGATGCTATAGTTTTTTTTAGACTCGGTGATTTTTATGAGATGTTTGGAGAAGATGCTGTTATTGCTTCCAAGATACTGGGAATAACTTTAACATCAAGAGATAAATCAAAGGAAAAGGCTATTCCTATGTGTGGTATACCATATTTTTCAGCAGATTCATATATTGAAAAACTTCTCCGTGAAGGCTATAAGGTGGCAATATGTGAACAAATAGGAGACCCTAAAACCTCAAAAGGAATTGTAGAAAGAGAAGTTATAAAGGTTTTGACTCCTGGAACTTATCTACCAGAAGGCGTTAGAGAGAACATATATATTATGTCCATATATCCATCTAAAGGGAAAATCGGGATAGCCTTAGCAGATATTACCACAGGACAGTTTTTCCTTTATGAGACAGATAAAAATATTACTGATGAAATTGAAAGGTTTGAACCAAAAGAGATTCTTATTCCTGCAAGTTTTGAGGATAGCCTAAAATTTGAAATATCCTCTTATAACAAGACTTTCATTGAAGACTGGAAATTTGATTATCTCCTTGCGTATAAAACTCTCTTGGAGCATTTCAAAGTAGCCTCTCTTAAAAGCTATGGAGCAGAGGAATTCTCTAATGCTATTTCAGCAGGAGGTGCACTCTTAAAATATCTTGAAGAAAATAAACAGCAAACGGAGTTTAAAGGTATAAAGATATTAAATCTTTCTGAGTTTATGCTTCTTGATGCTTCTACCAAAAAAAATCTTGAGATTTTTGTATCCCTTGATGGTAGTCGGGAAGGTTCTCTAATATGGGTATTAGATGAAACGCTTACACCTATGGGAGCTCGCTTCCTTAAAAATACATTATCCTGTCCACTTCTAAATATATCAGAAATAGAAAAAAGATTTGATGGTATTGAGGCTTTTTGTGGAGATTATCTATTGAGAGAGAAATTAGAAAAAATTCTGAAGGATTTCCCAGATATTGAAAGAATTGCTCTCAAGATTAAAGGCAAAAGTATAAATCCAAAGGAACTTAACTCCCTCAAGAATGCTTTAAAAAGAATTCCAGAATTAAGAGAAGTTTTGAGAAATAAAACAGAAATACTAAATAGCCTTTATAATTCTCTATACGAACTAAATGAGCTTGTGACAAAGATAGAGAATGCTTTGACAGAAAATCCTCCTCCTGTAATAACAGAAGGTGGCATTTTCAGAGATGGATATAATTCAACCATAGACGAACTTAGAGCATTAAGAACTGAAAGTAAAAAATATATACTCAATATGGAAGCTGAGGAAAGAAAAAAAACAGGAATAAATTCACTTAAAATTGGATATAACAGAGTCTTTGGATACTATATAGAAGTAACAAAGCCAAATCTTCACCTTGTTCCATCTCATTATATAAGGAAACAAACTCTCGCAAATGCAGAGAGATTTATTACAGAAGAACTCAAAGAGCTTGAGTTAAAAATAATGAGCGCTGAGGAAAAGCTTAAAATACTTGAGCAGGAACTCTTTATAGAATTGGTAAATTCAATTTTACCTTTTACTGATAAGATACTTAATAATGGAGAAACAATAGGGTTTATTGATTTTCTTCTTTCACTTGCAAAGGTTGCCTCAAAATATAACTACGTGAGACCTGAGATAAATGAAGAGGATATTATAGAGATAAAAGATGGCAGACACCCTGTAATTGAAAGACTCATTCAACTTGGAAAGCTTTATGAAGGAAGATTTATTCCCAATGATCTTTTAATCGGTCCAGCTGACCAAAGGATAATAATTCTTACAGGACCAAATATGGCAGGAAAATCTACATATATGAGACAAAATGCTTTGATAGTTTTGATGGCTCAGATTGGTTCCTTTGTTCCAGCAAAATATGCAAAGATAGGAATTGTTGATAGAATCTTCACTCGCATAGGTGCTTCTGATTATCTTGCAAAAGGACAGAGCACATTTATGGTGGAAATGATTGAGACTGCAAATATTCTTAATAATGCCACACCTAAAAGTTTTATAATTCTTGATGAAGTAGGAAGAGGGACAAGTACCTTTGACGGAATAAGCATAGCTTGGTCAGTGGTAGAATACATTGCTGAAAAAATAAAAGCAAGAACCCTTTTTGCTACACATTATCATGAGCTTACTGACCTTGCATTTAACCTTGATTGCATAAAAAATTTCACTGTTGTTGTAAAAGAATGGGGGGATGAAATAATATTTTTGAGAAAAATACAGGAAGGTGGAGCAGATAAAAGCTATGGAATTCAGGTTGCTCGTCTTGCTGGGCTTCCTTTAGAGATATTAAATAGGGCAAGAGAGATTCTTCATAGACTTGAGAAAAAGGAATTTCAAGTTTTTCCCATAAGGGCAAGACAGCTTGATCTGTTCTTTCAGGGAGACCCTATAAAAGCAGAGCTTTCAAAGATTGATATAGACTCTTTAAATCCTCAGAAGGCATTGAAAAAATTGAAAGAATTAAAGGAGATGCTAAAGAATGATTAAGATAGGACTTACAGGAAATTTCGGGATGGGTAAAAGCACCGTAGCAGAACTTTTTAAAAAATTAGGTGCTTATGTAATAAGTGCTGATAAAATCGTGGAAACTCTTTTAGAAGAGCCTGAGGTAATAGAAGAGATAAAAAAATTATTTGGTAATGAAGTTATAACAAATGGCAAACTGAATAAAAAATACATTTCAAGCATAGTCTTTGAAAATCCTTTGATGAGAATTTATCTTGAAAATATTCTTCATCCACGAGTTTTTGAAAAGGTTGACGAGATAGTAAAAAACATACCTCAGAGAGGAGAACCCATAATTGTGGTAGTAGAAGCACCAATTATTTTTGAGAGAGGATATCAGAATAAGTTTGACCTTATAATTACTGTTTTCACTTCAGAAGAAATTGCCTTAGAACGACTTGAAAAAAAAGGAATCTCTAAGGAAGAAGCTTTTAGAAGATTAAAATGTCAATTTCCCATTGAGATGAAAAAATCAAAGTCTGATTATATAATAAATAATTCAGGGACACTTGAAGAAACTGCTCAGCAGGTAGAAGCAATATTTCAAAAACTAATAGCAATGGAGAGAAAATATGCAGGTAATTAGAGGGATTGAAAAACTGGAAGCTAAAAATACAGTAATAACCATAGGAAATTTTGACGGTGTGCATATAGGACATCAGAAAATTTTTGATTATTTAAAAAGAAAAGCTTCTCAGATAAATGGAAAAAGTGTGGTAATTACCTTTCACCCTCATCCAATAAAAGTTCTTTTTAAAGAGCATCCATTAAGACTAATTACAACAACGGACGATAAGCTTAAATTAATTGAAAAATGCGGAGTGGATATAACAATCTTAATACCTTTTACCCGTGAATTTGCTCAAATAGAGGCAGAAGATTTTGTAAAGGATATACTCGTTGAGAAACTTAATGCAAAATGGGTTGTAGTAGGTTATGATTACAGATTTGGTAGAGGAAGAAAAGGAGATAGGTACTTACTTAAGAAACTTGGTCTATTTTACGGATTTAAAGTTACTGTACTTAAAGCATACAAGAGCAAAGGGAAAATATTAAGCAGTACCGCTGTAAGAAATGCTCTTAATGATGGGAATATAAAAGAGGCAAATCTTTTTCTGGGAAGAGCTTATCACATAGACGGTGATGTTATAAAAGGTTTAGGAAGAGGCTCAACAGTTCTTGGATATCCTACGGCAAATATAGCACCTATTCAGGAAATTATTCCAAAGGAAGGAGTTTATGCTGTTAAGGTAACCATACCCCATTTATCAAAAACCTTTAAAGGAGTTGCAAATATTGGCAAGAATCCCACCTTTAACAATGTAAATATGAGTTACGAAGTTCACATTTTTGATTTTAAAGAAAATCTACTTGGTAAAACTATCAGAGTCCATTTTATTGCAAGACTTAGAGATGAAAAAAAATTTAATTCACCTGATGAACTTAAAAAAAATATTGCCCATGATATTGAAATGGCAAAAAAAGTTTTTAAACAAGACAGAACCAGACTATTCTTAGATTTTTAAACTCACAGGGTCTACTTCAAATTTAAAAGAAATGCCTTTAAAAGTTCTCAATGTTGCAATAGCACCTGTTAATTCATCTATGAGTCTTTTTTTATCCTTTGAGCGGAAAATAAACATAAATTCTTCTTTATCTTGATTTTTAAGAGGTCCAATAATCTCTCCTGAAATATGATTTTTTAAAAACTCTTTAACTTTATCTAAGGTTTCATATGGAAATGTTTTTTTAGTTTTTATCATCAATTTAATAAGCCTTGAAAAAGGAGGGAAACCCGTTTGTTCTCTGTGTTTTAACTCATAAAGGTAAAAATCTTTAAAATTGTAAGAGCGAATAAATTTAAAAATCTCTCCACCAGGATTTCTTGTCTGAATAAATAAAGTTCCATCTTGTTTAATTAACTGACAGATTGATAAAACTTTTGCAAAAGCCTTTTCAAAAGTTCTGTAATCAGGTATAGAAAGAAAAAAATCAAAATCTACAATAACAGCTCCTTTAAAATCAGCAATATATCCTTTTTTTATTTTACCTGTCTGTCCAACCCAAATTCCCTGAAACTGCTCGGATTCTAAATCTATCTCTTTAATTTCAACATGTTTGTCTGA
Organism: Thermodesulfovibrio yellowstonii DSM 11347; assembly: GCF_000020985.1. Classification (NCBI taxonomy): domain Bacteria; kingdom Pseudomonadati; phylum Nitrospirota; class Thermodesulfovibrionia; order Thermodesulfovibrionales; family Thermodesulfovibrionaceae; genus Thermodesulfovibrio; species Thermodesulfovibrio yellowstonii. The sequence continues at coordinate 694,162 of NC_011296.1, read as the reverse complement.
AAAAATATTTTTAAGTTCCTCTGTAATGCGTTCAACTCCAACTCCCACTGAATGCATGTCTACTCCTGAACAATAAGGACATTGTTCGGAAATTTTCATTACAATTCCGCATCTAAAACATTCAAGTAATCTCGTAGATTTACGAAAAATCATACTATATCCACATTTTTCACACTTAATAACTTCTCCACATTCTGAACATCTCAAAAGACTATATCCGCTTCTTGGAGATGTAACAAGAATTCCTTCTTTTTGATAAAGCTTCAGATAAAGCAACGCTTCTGGATGAAAAATGCTTTGATAAGGCTGTCTTAAAATCTTTATGTTAGGATGCTTTGATTGATTGAAATCGTCTATTAATTCATATTTACTCCTAAGTGCATTATAATAAGATACTGTTGAGGGCATAAAATCTGTAAGCACAACAGGACAGCCTTCAATAAAACCTCTCATGACAGCGCAATCTCTTGCATGATATCTCGGAGACTCTTCTGCTTTGTAAAGCCAGCTTGACTCCTGTCCAACCATAATCAAAGAAAGCTTTTTTACAGGTGCAAATACAGCAAACCTTGTCCCTACAATAATTTTTGCTTTATTTGCAACTATTTCTTTTATTGAAAATAAAAGTTCAGAATGTTTCATCCCACTATGAAGAAGAACAATCTGATTATTAAAACTCCTCAAAAGATTAAACAGTCTCTGAGCCTCTTTTATTTCAGGCATTATTAAAAGAATCGTTCCATCTTCAGATAAAAGCTCTCTTACAACTTTAATCATTAGTTTTATTTCATATAAAAAATCAGGACATTGAATAAGAAATGTTTTATAACTTCCTACCCTTGTGAGGTTAATAATCTTTGAAATAGTTTCATTGTTTAAGAAATAATTCTCTACATTGAATGAAATAGGTTCTGCAGGCGGATTCTTTTCCTTTAATCTTTTTTTGCTTTTTCTTTCGCTAAGCAAATCTATCACTTCTTCAAAAAAAGTAACCCTGAGAACAGAACCCATCTCCGAAATATAGTAAGAACTCATCCATTGAAGAAAATCTATAAATTTCTCTTCATAGGCTTTACCAATAACTGTTTGAATTTTTTTTATTTGAACGGTTTTATCAGGTTTGTCTGTTTTATTTATAACAATCCCTTCAACAACTCTGTTTCTCAGCGGCACCTGAACAGCGAATCCTTTTAAATTTAGTTCTTCATCATATTGATAAGTAAGTGTCTTAAGTTTAAGAGGAATGGACACATTAAAATAAGGCATGAATTAATTATAACTATTTTATGATATAATTACACAATGCTGTTACAATTGCTAATAGCAATCTGCCTTATTATAATAACAGGCTGCAGTATGCCTCAAATTGTTGTTTTACACGACCCTTTAACTCCTCAAGAGCATCTTCAACTCGGATTAAACTATGAAAAAAAAGGACTTATTGAAGAAGCTAAAAAACATTATGAAGAAGCTTCAAAATCCGATGCGAGAGGATTACTCTTTCTCGGAAATTTATATTTAAATCAGGGAGAATATGACAAAGCAGAAGATTACTATAAAAAAGCAATCAAAAAAAATGATAAACTCGCTGATGCCTATAATAATCTGGCATGGATTTATTGCATAAAAAATAAAAATCTTGATGAAGCTGAAGACATGGTAAAAAAAGCATTAGAAATTGAAAAAGACAATTCAGATAAAGTTAAAATTTATCAGGATACACTTGAAAAAATTAAAAAACTTAATATAAAAAACAGGAGGGAATAAAATGGCTATGGTAAAAAAAATTAAAGTAGACACAAAATGGATTGAAAATTTTCTTATTGAGGTAAAAGCCCGAAATCATATAATCTATGTTGATCAACCTGAAGATTCAGGTGGAAAAAATAAAGGGATAACTCCTCTTGAACATTTGCTCGCTGCTCTTGGTAGCTGTATTTGTTCAATGGCTGTTATTATTGCTAAACAAAAAAATATAGAATTAAAAAATTTTGATGTTTCTGTAGAAGGAGAAATTGATTATGATGTATTACTCGGTAAATCTAAACAACCAAGACCAGGATTTTACAAAATTGTTGTCAAAGTAAAATTAGATGCAGCTTTAACAGATATTGAAAAGAAAGAATTTATTAAGGAAATACAAAGCCGTTGTCCTGTAGCAGATGGACTTATGAATATAACACCGCTTGAAGTAATTATAGAATAGCTTTAGGACATCATTAAAAAATGAAATGACTGAAGAAGGATAATAAAATTAAATAAACTTATCATCTCTTGATTTTCAGGAGATTATAAGTTTTTAAATAATTCCAAACATTTCGGAGGTGTGCTTATGATGAAAAAAATTCTTGTTATTTACTTGAGTGTTGCGATTTTAGTAATCGGAACAGTGCAATCATCGGGTGCTGGAATTATTCCCTCAGAGATGACTCTTAATTCTACTACTCAAGATCTGGAAAAAATTCAAAAATTTCTTGAGATGAAAATGGTTTCCCAGAGACTTAAAGATTTTGGTTATTCTGAAAAAGAAATTATGGATAGGCTTTCAACACTTGATGAACAAACCCTGCATAAGCTTGCTCTAAAAATTGATGAAATAAAAATTGCAGGAGATGCAGGTTTAGCTGTAATTTTAGCACTTTTAATAATAGCACTTGTTATACTCATCATTAACCTTACAGGGCACAGGGTAGTGGTGAAATAATAAATAGTATATAGGGGTTGACAAAAAGGTAAAACCAATGGTAAAAAAATAAAGTCAAAGGGATTTCAGTTTTTAGTTCAAATTCTCTATGAGAAAGGAGGTGACTAAAGAAGATGAAAAAAATATTGGCATTAGTACTTTCTTTAATTCTCATGGTATCCTTTAGCTTCGCATTAGGATGCAAAAAGGCTGAGGAACCAAAGAAGCCAGAGGCACCAGCACCAGCTCCTGCACCAGCACCAGCAGCTCCTGAAAAAGCTCCTGAGGCTCCAAAAGCTCCTGAAGCTCCAAAGGCTCCTGAGGCTCCAAAGGCTCCTGAAAAAGCTCCTGAAAAGCCTGCTGAGAAGAAAAAATAATTTAGCAGGATACAAACAAAGCAACACTGGGATTATTCCTGGTGTTGCTTTAAATTATTCAAAAATGTTAAACTTTCCGAAAGAGTGGGCTTTCCCACTCTTTTATTTTGAGTAATCGGGGAAAGCATGAATATTAAAGAATTAAAAGACAAAATAACCGATTATGCCAATATAGTTGGCGAACAGGAAGGAGTGGAAATAGTTAATGTGGAAATATATCCAGGAGGTAAAGGATTAACTTTAAGAATTTTTATTGATAAAGAAGGAGGTGTCACTATAAAGGATTGTGAAAATTTTTCAAGAGCTATAGAGGCTATACTTGATGTTGAAGATCCGATAAAAAGCTCCTATACTCTTGAAGTTTCTTCTCCTGGAATTGACAGACCACTTAAAAATAAAAAAGATTTTTTAAGAAATATAGGCAGAGATGTGAAAATTACCACAAAAGAAAAAATAGCTGATAACACTTTTTTTATAGGGAAAATTGTTGATGTGGGAGATGACTGGGTAAGAATAGAAATTCAGGAAACAAAGATCAAAGGAAGCAAGAAAAAAGGTAAAACTGAACTTTTATTTATACCTTTTAATAAAATCATCAAAGCACAGGTTTATTTAGGATAATTTTATGGGGAAAGAGCTTAAATTTTTAGTAGAACAAATAATGAGAGAAAAGGGAATTACCAAAGATGCTGTGATAGAGCTTCTTGAGACAGCTCTAATTTCAGCTATAAGGAAGAAATATGGAAATAAATCTTCAATAAAAATAAAAATTGAACCTCAAACTTTTGACATTAATATCTTTGAAATAAAAAAAGTAGTAGAAGAAGTAAAAGATTCAGCATCTGAAATTTCAATAGAAGAAGTAAAACAAAAATATATTGATAAAGGAATCGGAGATACAGTTGAAGTTCCTTTATCAATTCAGGATTTTGGAAGAATTGCTGTTCAGACTGCAAAACATGTGCTTTTTCAGAAAATAAGGGAAATTGAAAGGTCACAGATTTTTGAAGAGTTTAAAGATAAAGTCGGTAATATAGTTAGCGGAACAGTATTAAGAAAAGAAAAAGGGAATTTCTATATACTTGTAGGTAAGGCAGAAGCAATTCTGCCAGATAAAGAGGTGCTGCCACAGGATAATTTAAAAAGAGGAGATATAGTAAAAGCATATATATTTGAAGTAAAACAGACACCAAAAGAACCTATAATAAAACTTTCAAGAACACATCCAAACTTTGTAGTAGGATTATTCACTCTTGAAGTTCCTGAGATTCAGGATGGAATAGTAGAAATAAAAACCATTGCAAGGGACCCAGGAGAAAGAACCAAAATAGCGGCTTCATCAAAAGACCCTTCAGTAGACCCTGTTGGAGCATGCGTTGGTATGAAAGGAACAAGAGTTCAGGCTGTTGTCAGAGAGTTAAAAGGTGAAAGGATTGATATAATTCCTTACAGTGATGATATGAGTTTTTTTATTGCAAAAGCTCTTACTCCGGCAACTGTGCTCAAGGTAGGTATAAATGAAAATGAGAAAACAGCAGTTGTTGTTGTTGAAAATGATCAACTCTCTTTAGCAATTGGTAAAAAAGGACAGAATGTTAGACTTGCTTCAAGACTAACAGGCTGGAGCATTGATGTATTGAGTGAGTCAGAATACAATCAAATGAAACATAAAGAAACAGAGAGAGCTTTTAAAGAAACCAATCAGAAGCAGGTAAATGACTAAAATAAATGAATGTTCAAGGCTTAAACCTTCCCATCCAGTATTTAAAAGGTGTAGGTCCTAAAAAAGCTAACCTTCTTAAAAAAATAGGTATAGAAACAGTTAAAGAAGCCTTATACTATCTACCTTCTCAATATGAAGACAGAAGAAATAAAAAAAGCATTTTTGAGATAAAACCTGGAGAAATCATAACTGCAGAAGGCTCTGTAGTTCAGATTAATGAAATAAGAACAAAAACAAATCTATCTATAATTGAAGCAATAATTTCAGATGGAACAGGTTTCCTAAAAGCAAAATGGTTTAATCAAAATTATCTAAAAAAAATTTTGAAAGAAAAAAAGAAACTAAAACTTTTTGGAAAAGTTCAGATTGATTATAGAGGAAATTATTTAGAAATTCTCAATCCAGAATATGAATTAGTAGAACAAACTTTAAATTCTCAAACCCAAGAAATTGTCCCCATATACAGACTTACTGAAGGTTTATCACAGAAACAGATGCAATCAATAATGCAGACTGCTGTAGAATTTGCTATTCCGCATATAGAAGAGCACTTACCTGAAAATCTGATAAACAAATTAAAGCTTCCAACTCTCAAAGAAGCTATTAAATTTGTGCATCTGCCTCCTAACAATGCGGATATCAAACTTTTAAATGAAAAAACTTCTGATTTTCATAAAAGAATAATTTTTGATGAATTATTTTTTCTTCAACTCGGCATTCTTCTAATAAAACAAAATAGAATCTGCGAAAAAGGTATTTCTTTCAACCCAGAAGGCGACTTGCTAAAAAAATTCCTTGAAAATCTTCCTTTTAAACTAACATCAGCACAACAAAAGGTAATAAATGAAATTTTAGAGGATATGAAAAAACCGATTCCTATGAATAGACTACTTCAAGGAGATGTAGGTTCTGGAAAAACAGTTGTTGCTGTGGCAGCAATGCTTGCTGCTATAGAGTGTGGATATCAAGCAGCTTTGATGGCACCAACAGAAATACTTGCAGAACAACACTATCTGAATATCTCTTCACTGCTTAAAGGACTGCCTATCAATACTTTAATTTACACATCATCCTATAATAAACATTCTAATCTCATATGTTCTGGTGCTGTAAATCTCATTATTGGCACTCATGCATTAATACAAGAAGATATTCATTTTAAAAATTTAGGTATTGTTGTCATAGATGAACAACATAGATTTGGAGTAATTCAAAGAGCAATGCTAAAAAAGAAAGGACTGAATCCAGATACCCTTGTAATGACAGCAACTCCAATTCCAAGAACAATGGCACTTACAGTTTATGGAGACCTTGATTACTCAATACTTGATGAACTTCCTGCTGGAAGAAAACCAATTTTAACAAAAGTCATTGAACCTGAAAATAAAAAAATCATTTATAAAATGATTGCTGAAGAAGTTAGCTCTGGAGGACAGGTCTATGTTGTATATCCTTTAATAGAAGAATCTGAGGCAATGGATTTAAAATCAGCAACTCAAGGATACGAAGGTTTAAAAAAACTCTTCCCTCAATACAAAGTTGCGCTAATACATGGAAAAATGTCAGCTAAACAGCGAGAAGAAATAATGAAAGAGTTTCGTAATGGTGATATTCATATACTTGTTGCAACCACAGTTATTGAAGTTGGTGTAGATGTTCCTAATGCTACTTTAATGATAATTATACATGCAGAAAGATTCGGACTTGCCCAGTTGCATCAACTAAGAGGAAGAGTGGGGAGAGGTCTAAGACCTTCAAAATGCATATTATTGCCTTATAAATTAACAGAAGAAGCTAAATTAAGACTTAGAGCAATTGTAAACTACTCTGATGGTTTTAAAATAGCAGAAGAAGATATGAAAATAAGAGGACCGGGTGAACTTTTTGGAGTTAAACAATCAGGAATGCCTGATCTGAAAGTTGCTGATTTAATTAAAGATCAGTCTCTTCTTGAAATTGCAAGAAATGAAGCAGAACAACTTTTACAGGAAGATAAAAATTTAAGTCTACATCCTAAAACAAGAGCTTCTTTGGAGAATTTCTGGAAAGGCAAGACAGAGATATTCATGACCGCCTAATCCATGGTATTTATATACTTTGGAGCTATTTCAATCCTATTCTTACCATCTCTTTTTGCTTTAAGAAGAGCTAAGTCAGCTCTCTGTATAGCATCTGTTGAGCTATCATTTATATCCACCTCTGTTATACCAATACTTACAGTTATATTAAGCTTCCCATTTCCTATTTTAACTGGTCTTCTTGCTATGTTTTCTCTAACCCTTTCAAGTGCCATAAATGCTTTTATTTCATCTGTTTCAGGTAGTATTATCAAAAATTCTTCGCCTCCATATCTTGAAACTACATCACTTGCTCTTAAAAGATTTTTAATCTGTAAAGCAATATGGTTTAAAACCCTGTCTCCTGCTAAATGTCCGTAATTATCATTTATAGATTTAAAATTATCTATATCAAGCATTGCTACTGACAAATGCTGCTTATGTCTCTTTGATCTTGCCATTTCTTCCATTAACCTATTTATTCCAGTTGTTCTATTATAAACCGATGTCAATTCATCAAAATATAACTGAGTTTCAACTTTTTCAAAAGAATAATGTATTATTTTCTCCATTTTTCTTTTCATAATTTTTGCGCTCAATAAATTTACTGTTAATGAACTTATTCCTGCTAAAGAAATAGCTAAAATAAATTCCTTTTTCTCATAACCCCCGATTATGAAAATAAAAGACAAAATCAGCATTAAAACACCGATGTTAAAAGCAAGAAATTTATTAATATCTTTTGTTATACTGATTATCAATATCTTGGGGTTCATAAGATTCCTCCTTACTTTTAATTTTCAAAACAAATAAACAAAATCCATGCCACAATAAAAATTACCTTAAATCTTTATTTGAACAGTGTTGCCTGTCAAAAAAACAGGCATTTTTTACCCTGAGGGTCAAAAATGCCAACACAGTTATTGAACGCATGGTATATAATATCTTTATGAAAGCATGGGTCATTGCCAAAATAAATGAGCCATTGAGACTTTTGGAAATGGATATTCCTTTCCCAGATTATAAAGAAATATTAATCAAAATTCATGCTTGCGGAGTCTGTCATACAGAGTTGGACGAAATAGAAGGTAGAGCAATGCCGGCATTTTTTCCTGTTATTCCAGGGCATCAGATTGTAGGAGAGGTTGTAAAAGTCGGAAGTGCTGTAAAGAAATTTAAAGTTGGAGATAGAGCAGGTGTAGGCTGGATTTATTCAGCCTGTGGTAAATGTGAGTATTGTTTAAAAGGGCTGGAAAATCTTTGCAAAGACTTTAAAGCAACAGGTAAAGATGCTCACGGTGGATATGCAGAGTATTTCAAAATTCATGAAGATTTTGCTTTCCCTATTCCAGAAAATTTTGCAAATGAAGAGGCGGCTCCTCTTTTCTGTGCAGGAGCAATTGGGTATAGGTCTTTGATGCTTGCAAAAGTTGAAAATAAACAAAACATTGGACTTATTGGTTTTGGCGCATCAGGGCATCTTGTCTTAAAAATGATAAAATATTTGTATCCAGATTCAAAAGTTTTTGTATTTTCAAGAACATTGTCAGAAAGACAGCTTTCTATGAAACTCGGTGCATACTGGACAGGGGATTTTGATGAAACACCACCAGAAAAATTAAATTCAGCAATTGATACTACTCCCGTGTGGAAACCGCCTATTAAAGTTCTTAAACATCTTAAACCTGCTGGAAGGCTTGTAATAAATGCGATAAGGAAAGAAGAAATTGATAAAAATGAATTCTTAAATATTGATTATCAGAAAGATTTATGGCTTGAAAAAGAAATCAAATCAGTGGCTAATGTTACAAGAAAAGATATTGAAGAATTTCTTAAAATTGCCTCACAAATACCAATAAAGCCTGAGATTGAAATATATTCTTTTGAAGATGCTAATAAAGCACTCAAAGATATAAAAGAAAGAAAAATAAAAGGCGCAAAAGTTTTAAAAATTGGAGGAGAATAAAATGGATAAAAAAGAAAAAGTTTTAGAAATAATTAAAAGGCTTGATAAAAGATATCCGAATGTAAAAACAGCACTTAATTTTAACTCTGCTCTTGATTTAGTTGTTGCAACAATACTTTCTGCACAGACTACAGATATAAATGTAAACAAAGTTACTGAAAATTTATTCAAAAAATATCAAACAGCTGATGATTATGCAAATGTTTCTCTAACAGAACTTGAAAATGATATAAAAAGCATAAATTTCTATAAAAACAAAGCAAAATACATAAAGAATCTTGCAAAGAAATTAATTGAAGAATTTAATGGACAGGTACCTAAAACAATGAATGAATTAGTTACACTCCCAGGTGTTGGAAGAAAAACAGCAAATATTGTGTTATGGAATGTTTTTGGAATAAATGAAGGAATCGCAGTTGATACCCATGTAAAAAGAATATCAAAACTACTTGGCTTAACAGAAAATACAGATCCCGATAAAATTGAACAAGATTTGATGGAAATAACTCCTCGTAAGTATTGGGGAAAACTCTCTCATCTTCTTATAATGCTTGGAAGAGAAATCTGCAAAGCTAAAGCACCAAATCATAAAATCTGTCCATTAAGTGATATCTGTCCGAGTAGTACAACTTAGAAAACTATTCTTTCTGGATGACTGTATATATTAAATCTTTGCCCTCTCAGAAAGCCAATTAGGGTTAACCCTGCTTTTTCTGCAAATTCAATTGCAAGAGACGTAGGCGCTGTTCTGCTTACTATTAAAGGAATCTTCCACTTCGCTGTTTTTAATGCCATTTCAGAGGAGATTCGTCCGCTTACAAGCATTATTTTGCCCTTAAATGAGACTCTGTTAAGCAATGTCCATCCTATTATTTTATCAACTGCATTGTGCCTTCCCACATCTTCTGCTATGAATAAAATTTCATTTTCATCTGCTATCGCTGCTGCATGAATACATCCTGTAGTTCTATATAGAATTGATTTTTCCTGAAAATGTCTGAAAAGATTAAACAAAGCAGATGCGTTAATTTTTAAATGGTCATTGATTGTTTCTTTTACATCATTAAGAAAACTTACTGCTGCCATACAACCTGATGTAATTGTTTTACCATCAAGACAAACATGACCTTCAAGTTCAACTACAACTTTAATCTGTTTCTCATTTTCTTCAATCATTATTTTCTCAGGACACCAATCTCCTTTTAGAATCCCCTCTGTCATAAGGAAACCAACAACAAGTTCTCTAATTTGACAAGGAGAAGCAGACAGGGATACAATCTCTTCATTATTTACATAGACTTTTATTTTTTTCTCAACAGCTATTATATCATCAACTTCAGTGATATCATTTTGTTTAACTCTAACTATTTTTTTGTTTTCAAGTGATTGCATAGTTGTATTTTATCCAATTAATTTTTTTCTTGCAAATTATTAAAAAAAACTGCTATTCTGAAGTTAGAAAAAATTTTTAGGAGGTAGCTGTGTTTAGTATCAGTGAAAAAGCAGCCGAAAAGGCAAAATTAATCCTCAAAAACGAGGGAAAAGAAGGTTGGGGCTTAAGAATATTCTCAGCTGAAGGATATTGTAGTCCATCATTTGGCCTTGATATTGATGAAAATCCTCAGGAAGGAGATGAAGTAGTAGAAAAAGATGGATTAAAGGTTTATATGGATAAACAGACCTTTGATCTCTTAAGCGAGCTTGAGCTTGATTACTATGAGGATGAAGAGCAGGAAGGATTCATACTTAAAGGACCAATGCCTTCTTGCGGACCTGGTTGTGGAGGTTCCTGCGGCGTATAAGCGATGTTTCCAATTCATCGCCCAAGAAGATTAAGAAGAACAGATATCCTGAGAAAAATGGTGAGGGAAACCACCCTCACTCCTCAGGATTTTATTTATCCAATGTTTGTTGTACCTGGGAAGAAGGTTAAAAATCCCATATCTTCAATGCCTGAATGTTTTCAGGAAAGCATAGATGAGGCAGTAAAAACAGCAAAAGAAGTATTTTCACTTGGAATACCTGCAATAATTCTCTTTGGAATACCTGAACATAAAGACGAAAAAGCCTCCTCTGCCTATGATGAAAAAGGAGTTGTTCAGCAAGCTATAAAAGCTATAAAAGATGCTTTGCCAGACTTAATTGTGGTGACAGATGTCTGTCTCTGTGAATACACTTCTCATGGTCATTGTGGAATTATAAAAAATGGGAAAATAGATAATGATTCAACCCTTGAAATTTTAGCTCTTGAAGCTCTCTCTCATGCAAGAGCAGGTGCTGATATTGTTGCTCCCTCAGATATGATGGATGGAAGAATAGGAAGAATTCGCAAAGTTCTTGATGAAGAGGGATTCTCTGATGTAATAATTCTATCTTATGCAGCAAAATATGCATCTTCCTTTTATGGTCCTTTCAGAGAGGCTGCGCAATCCACTCCAGCTTTTGGTGACAGACGCAGTTATCAGATGGACCCTGCAAATCGTAGAGAAGCATTGAAAGAAGTTGCTCTTGATATAGAGGAAGGAGCAGATATTGTCATGGTTAAGCCAGCTCTGGCATATCTTGACATAATCTCTGATGTAAAGAAAAACTTTAATGTTCCTGTTGCAGCCTATAATGTAAGTGGTGAATATTCAATGGTAAAAGCCGCAGCTCAGCTTGGCTGGCTTAATGAAGAAGCAGTTATGATGGAAATCCTTACAGCAATAAAAAGAGCAGGAGCAGATATAATTCTTACATATTTTGCAAAAAAAGCAGCAAAATTACTTCAGTAAATAAAATGAAATCATTAGATGATATTAAATCAACCATAGCTAAACACAAAAAAGAAATTGTACTTAGATTTAATATAAATAAAATCGCTATTTTTGGTTCATGGGCAAAAGGAATAGCGAATAAAAAAAGTGATATTGATATTTTAGTAGATTTTGATCAAACTCCTGATATTTTTTTACTTATTGATTTAGAGGAGTATTTGCAAAAAATTCTAAAAAGAAAAATTGATCTTGTCAGGCTTTCAGCGATAAGAGAAGAAATAAAGAAAAAAGTTATGAAAGAAGCTATATTTTTATGAGAAAAGAAAATGAATTATTTATTCGGGATATCCTCACTGCTATAAATCTCATAGAAAATTTTATTCAAGATATTGATTTTAAAAGATTTATTGAAGATGAAAAAACAAAAAGTGCAATTTTATGGCAAATTCATATCATAGGAGAATCTACTAAAAAATTATCTAAGGATTTAACAGAAAACTCAAAAGAAATTCCTTGGAAATATATGGCAAAGATGAGGGATAAGATTGCACATTTTTACTTTGGCATAGATTATGAAATTGTCTGGGATGTTATTAAAAACAAACTACCAATTATCAAACCATTAATAGAAGGTCTGTTAAAGTAAAAAATCAACAATGGGAAATTTTAAAATTTACACCTCCTTTAAACCAAAGGGAGATCAGCCAAAAGCAATAAAGCAACTTGTTGAAGGAATTAAAAAAGGTTATAAACATCAGGTTTTGCTTGGTGTTACTGGTTCAGGGAAAACTTTTACTATTGCCAATGTAATTGAAAAGGTAAATAAGCCTACACTTGTCATTGCCCACAATAAAACCCTCGCTGCTCAACTTTATGGAGAATTAAAGGAACTTTTTCCCTATAATGCAGTGGAATATTATGTTAGTTACTATGACTACTACCAACCCGAAGCCTATATTCCTGAAACAGACACTTATATTGAAAAGGATGCCTTAATTAATGATGATATTGATAGAATGAGGCATTCTGCAACTTTATCTGTACTTACAAGACAAGATGTAATAGTGGTTGCTTCTGTCTCCTGCATTTATGGAATTGGCTCTCCCGATGACTATATGTCAATGCATGTAACACTTGAGGAAGGAATGAAAACAGAAAGAGATGCTATGCTAAAAAAGCTTGTTGAAATACTTTATATAAGAGCAGAAGAGGAATTTAGAAGGGGCGCTTTTAGGGTTAGAGGAGATGTGGTTGATATATTCGCATCACACTGCCTTGACAAAGCTTACAGGGTTGAGTTTTTTGATGATGAGATTGATGCTATTTATGAAATTGACCCTCTTACAGGAAGCAGGCAAAAAAGGCTACAAAGAATATTTATTCCACCAAATAGCCACTGGGTAACTCCTGAACCAAGACTTAAAAAAGCTCTTGAGACTATAGAAGAGGAACTGCAAGAGAGAATTAAATATTTCAAAGAAAGAGGTGAAGAGCTTTTTGCAGAACGAATTGAAAAGAGGACCCGTTTTGACATGGAGCTTTTGAGTCAGTTCGGACACTGCCACGGAATAGAAAACTACTCAAGGCACCTTAGCGGCAGACTTCCTGGAGAACCTCCCTTTACATTGATTGATTATATTTACGCTGGACCATCAAAGGGAGACTTTCTTACAGTTATTGATGAAAGCCATGTTACTGTGCCTCAGATTGGAGGAATGTATGAAGGAGACCGTTCCCGTAAGCAGACACTTGTAGAATATGGATTTAGGCTTCCCTCTGCTCTTGATAACAGACCTCTTACATTTAAAGAGTTTGAACATAGAATGAATTACGTAATTTATGTATCCGCAACACCAGGAGACTATGAGATTGAAAAATCAGGGGGAAGGATTGTTGAACAGATTATCAGACCAACTGGACTTGTTGACCCTAAGATTGAGGTTCGTCCTGCTACAAATCAGGTTGAAGACCTACTTGAAGAAATTCATAAAAGGGTAAGCAGAGGTGAAAGAGTTTTAGTAACCACAATCACAAAAAAAATGGCTGAAGACCTGACTGATTACTACACAACTGTTGGCATAAAAGCCAAGTATCTCCATTCAGATATTGACACTCTTGAAAGAGTTGAAATACTAAAGGATTTAAGGCTTGGAAAGTTTGATGTGCTTATAGGAGTTAATCTTCTTAGAGAAGGACTTGACCTTCCTGAAGTATCCTTAGTTGCCATATTTGATGCTGACAAAGAAGGTTTTCTTCGCTCTGAAAGGTCATTAATTCAAACAGCAGGCAGAGCATCCAGAAATATAAATGGAACTGTTATATTTTATGCTGATACAGTAACAGATTCAATGAAAAAAGCAATTGAAGAAACTGAAAGAAGACGTGAAATTCAGATGAAGTATAACAAAAAGAACGGAATATCTCCAGAAACCGTAAAAAGCAAAATAAAAGACATTTTATCATCAATCTATGAAAAAGATTATGTAACAGTAGATGTAGTTAAAGAAGAAGCAGAAGAATATGAACTAAATGAAGAAACAATTAAAAAACTTGAACAGGAAATGAAGCACGCAGCAGAGAATCTTGAATTTGAAAAAGCAGCAGAGATACGAGATAAGATATTCAAAATAAAAGAAAAAATGTTAAAACTCGGAATGAAACTTACAGTTTAAAAGCTTGACAGAAAATTTTCTTTCTGATATTTTCAAAAAACATGGACATTTCTTACCACGAAAAAATTAGTAAAACCTATGAACTCATAAAAAAATCAACATACTCTGTTGCCTTTACTGGCGCAGGAATTTCTACAGAATCTGGAATACCTGATTTTCGCAGTCCGAATGGTTTATGGCAAAGATTTAGAATCGTAACTTATCAGGAATTTATCATTGATAGAAAAGCAAGAAATGAATTTTGGAAAATGAAAAGAGAACTGATTCAGGAAATTATCAATGCAAAACCAAATAATGCTCATAATGCGCTCGCAGAGCTTGAAAAAAGAGGGCTTCTCAAATATGTAATAACTCAGAATATTGACGGACTTCATCAGATGGCTGGTAATAAAAGTGTTATTGAACTTCACGGAAATCAGAGAGGATATATATGCCTTGATTGCGAAAAAGTTTATCCTCTTGAGGAAGTTCTGAAAATGCTCAAAGAACAGGAACTTGATTTAAGATGCGAAGTTTGTGGAGGTATTATAAAACCAACAATTGTATTTTTCGGAGAACCTATGCCTGAAAAAGAACTCCTTATGGCTCAACAAATTGCAAATAAATGTGATATCATGTTTGTTATCGGCACATCTCTTCAGGTTGAACCCGCAGCCTCAATTCCAAGAATTGCTTACCAAAATGGTGCGAAACTTATTTTCATCAACAAAGTCCAGACAGAGTGGGACTGGATCGCAGAAATTATATTTTATGACAGTGCTGGAAAAGTTTTGAAAGATATCTTGGATGTAATAAAATCAGAAAAATTTTAATGGCAAGTCTGTTTTTAGTGATAATTATCATCTGATTTTTATTAAAAATTTTTTAAATTGGAAAAAAATTTTTTTATTTATATTGCCAATTTTGGTATATAATAGCTTATGGAAAAAACAAAAATATATGAAATTGAAGAAAAATGCACAATAAGACAAAAGTTTGGTAAATGTCTAATTCCTTTCAGATTAGCTCTTTTTTGCATGGATTGTTTTGCTATTCATATTCAAGATAAATGTCCAAATTGTCTTTCTAATAATTCAGTAAGACTAATAGAGTTATTTTTATCAGAACCTGACCCCTCTGATGAAAGAATCAGAGAGGTTATTAGAAAGAAATTCCTTGAACTTTAAATCTCTTGGAAATTAAAGAATTTTTAGCTTTTAAACAAATTTTGTTAAAAACTCTGTTAATCTTTCTGAAAAGCTACGATAAATACGGAAAAATTTATTGTTTGCCTAAAATTAGTGCATCTTAATTTTTTTATACCATATTGAATGTCTTTGTTTTACATATTCTTCATCAACCCATCCTGTGAACATACTTTTTAGCAGTGGCCAGTTTGATTTAAATAAAATAACTGTTGCAACATGAACAAAAAATGCAATTATAAATAAAAAACCTGTTAGAGTATGAACCAATGTATTAATTGATTCTAACCCTGGAGAAAGCACAATCCATTCAAGATTTTTAAGAACTTTTATAATACCTGTAACTGTCAAAATCAAAACTATCAAGCCAATTCCAACATAAGCAATTCTTTGCTCGGGCAGATATTTGTCTGATGGAGGTTCTTTACCAATTCCAATCATTGCTAATAGCACTTTAATGCTTTGAGACAAATCACCCTTTTTAGGCAAGAGAGCGAAATCTTTTCTTAATCCATGATAAAAAACATGAAAAATTACACCTGCTACAAACACTATTGAAGCAATATAATGAATCAATGTGACATTATAAAAATCACCAGTCCATGCAAATCCAGGCAAATCAGTTATATAATATCTCTTGTAAAGAGGAAGGCAACCAAGCCCAGTAAAAAGTAAAATTATTCCAGACAAGGCTATACTCCAGTGTTCAATAATTTCAATTATGCTATGTCTTTTTATTTTATTTCTCATTGGTTTCATCCTCCTTTTTAGTTTTTCTGGAAGAAAGAGCTCCTATAAAAGCTGCAGCCATTGAAATAAATCCTGAAGCTAAAACCAATTTTCCAATTGGATTGAATTTTGATTCTATTTTATTTTCAACCTTTACAGGCATTTGAAATTTTTCTTTTTTTGCTTTTAAAACTTTTTCTATTGCTTCAAAAGGAATTTTTGAAATATAAAGCGTTGATGTTCCTCCATTTTGTTTATCTCCATAAATATAAAGTCCTTCTTCTTGAGCTTTTCTGTATGCAAGTTCATAAATAGCTTTTCTTTCACCAAAACTGAAAACCGCATTTTCTTTAAGTCGGTCTCTACATGCTGTAACGCAGGCAGGCTCCTCGCCTTTTCTGATTTTATCTTTACAAAGGTCACATTTATACATAACCCCACCTCCAGCATACTTAGGAAGAATTTGTAAATATATACCAACACCTGCTTGTCTCTGAGGAATATGCCATGGACAGACATCTCTACATTTAGCACCACCAAAGCAGATTTTATCATTTATCACAGAATTACCCTCAGGCTGCTTGGTTAAAGCACCAAAGGGACATTCTCTCACACATGGAGGATTATCGCAATGCATACACCTTCTTGGAATATTAATCTCTTGCCCATCAACATTGAGTTTTTGAACAAAAATCCAGTTATAGGGAGTCAAGGTATCAATTTTATTTTTTTTGTCTGACCAGTCTTCATAGGTTTTTCTTGGCCAATAAGGCTGAATAGGCTTTTTGGGTTCTGGGAATCTATCTTTATTGTATTCTCTACATGCTTTTACACATCTTGGGATAGGCTCATCTTTACAACCATCGCATTTAGTAAGGTCAATTAATGTCGCATACTTACCTTCAACTGCCTCTGCATTATTTCCCAATAACAAAGATGCGCCTATAGCTGATGATAATGCTAAAAATCCTCTTCTTGAAATCTCCATTTTTCTTCCTCCCTCAGCAAACTGCTGATTATCTTATTCTTCAACCACCTGTATGAACATAAGGACTGCATGTCGTAGCATTGCTCGTAAATAGAGAAATTAATCTTTCAGTTTCACTACTTCCACAATCAGGACATTTTTCAGACTTATCTCTTTCACTTACAGGTTTTAAAACTTGAAAAGTTGTTTTACATCTTTTACATTTATACTCATATAAAGGCATAGACAACACCTCCTTACATAGAAGATATATAGGTTTTTATAACTTTTTCTACTTCCTTTTCAAGATTTTCAACAGAATCTGCTTTACGCATTAAACAGTCATTAAGATAATACATCACAATCAAAAAACCAGCACTCTTTAATGCTCCATTAATTGAAGCAAACTGGGTTATAATCTCTTCACAGGCTCGCCCACTTTCTATCATCCTTTGAAGTCCCCTAATCTGCCCTTCAATTCTTCTGAATCTTTGAATAAGCTTTGTCTTATCTTTTTCCATTATACCTAACCCCCCTATTATTTTATTTTTATAATAAAATAGAGTATATAATCATTGTCAAGCATCAAGGTATATTTTGTCTTGCCTATTAATTTTTTTTATGCTAAAATAAACTTGCTCATGGAAGATCACAAATTAAAAGTATTCTGTACAGTAGCTGAAACAAAAAGTTTTTCTAAAACTTCAGAAATTATTCATCTTACGCAGCCTGCAGTGAGTCTTCAAATTCAGGCACTGGAAGAATTATATGAAACCAAACTATTTGACCGTTCCTCAGGCAGTATTACGCTAACCCCAGCAGGTGAGATACTCTACAAATATGCTAAACAAATTCTAACAATGTATGCTGAAGCAGCAAAAGAAATAAGTAAAATAACAGGATTAATAAAAGGATGTGTAAAAATCGGAGCAGGAACAACTGTTGGTAACTATATTCTGCCTGCTGTAGCTGTTGATTTCAAAAAAAGACACCCCAAAATTAGAGTAAGCGTTTCTATAGGTAATGCAAAAAAAATTCTTGAAATGCTTAATTCAAGCATGATAGATTTTGGAATTATTTCTGAAATGCCTGGAAAAAGCAAATTTATCGTGGACTCCATTATATCAGATGAGCTATGCGTGATTTGCTCTGCGGATCATCCTCTTAATAATCAAAAGTCTGTTTCATTGTATGATGTTGTGAAAGAACCATTTGTAATAAGAGAGGAAGGTTCAAGCACAAGAGTTATAATTGAAAAATTTTTAGCAGAACACGGACTTAGCGTTTCTGATTTACATATATCACTTATTCTTGGAAGTACTGGCTCCATTAAAGAAGCAGTTGAAAGAGGCATTGGACTTTCTATAGTATCCAAGTGGGCTATTCGTAAAGAAGTATCATGTGGAAATTTAAGAATTCTTAAGCTTAAAGAAGGTAAGATAACAAGAGATTTTTATATTATTTTACCGAAGAATACAATTCTTTCTCCTGCCGTTGAAGAGTTTATAACGTATCTTAAAAATTATCCTTATTCAGATTTGATTTTATAAAGGATCACCAACCTTATGAAGTCTTACCACATTTCTGTTTCCTAAAAAAGGCGAACTCGCTACAAATACAACTGCATCACCATCTTTAACAAGATTTAATTTTTTCAGTTCTGTTTCAGTTTCTTTTAAAAATAAATTGTCTATCATATCAATTTTTTTAGATATGTGCATAGGGATAACAGCCCATAAAAGTGAGAGTCTTCTGTATACCTTTTCATCAGGAGTAAATGCTACTACAGGCATAAAAGGTCTCAGTTTAGAAATAAGCAATGCTGAAAATCCTGAGTAAGTAAAAACAACAATAGCTTTTGCTTCTATATCCTGAGCTACTCTAACAGCTCCCGAGGCAATAGCTTCAGGAAAATATTTACTAACTTTAAATGCAGTAGCAATTTTATCTGAAAAACTTTCTTCTGTAAAACTTATAATTGAACTCATTGTTTTAACTGATTCAACAGGATATTTTCCGCTGGCTGTCTCTGCAGAAAGCATAAGCGCATCTGTTCCGTCAAGAACCGCATTTGCAACATCACTTGCTTCTGCTCTGGTTGGTCTTGAATGTTCTGTCATTGATTCAAGCATCTGTGTTGCTGTTATAACAATCTTTTTCCTTTGATTTGCAATATCTATAAGCATCTTTTGATAAAAGGGAACTTCTTCAGCAGGAAGTTCAACGCCAAGATCTCCTCTGGCTACCATTATTCCATCAGTGACATCAAGAATTTCATGAATTTTTTTGAGCGCCTCTCTTTTTTCTATCTTAGCAATTACAGGAGGTAGAACAATATTTTTTTCATTTGCCCATTCTTTAATTAATTCAATATCATCTGCATTTCTTACAAAGGATACAGCAACATAGTCCACATCCATTTTAATTCCGAAAAGAAGATCAGATTTATCTTTTTCTGTAAAAGAACTTATAGAAGTTCTTGTAAATGGAAGATTTATACCTTTTCTGGATTTAAGAATCCCTCCTTCTATGACTTGTCCAATTAATCTATCTTGAAGTTTATCAATTACTTTAATTTTCAAAATTCCATCATCTATTAGAATATCTTCTCCAGGCTCTACATCTTCTATCAGGGATGGATAAGAAATAAAGATTCTATTTGTGTTTGAAACTTCGTTACCAGAATAAATTTCTACTATCATTCCATCATTTAAGTGAATTTCTTCATTTTCCACATCACTTATTCTAATTTTAACTCCCTGAAGGTCTTGTAAGATAGCTATTGATTTTTTAATGTTTTTTGCTTCTTCTCGGATTGTTTTTATAATATTTTCAAACCATTCATAATTACCATGTGAAAAATTGAGTCTTGCTACATCCATTCCGCTTTCTATCATCCTGCGAATTATTTCTCTGTTTTCGGAAGAAGGACCTATTGTACAGACAATCTTGGCTTTTTTCATCTATCCTCCATTTAAAATACCTCAAACCCTGTTTCTGTTTTCCTGATTCTCAAATGTTTTTCCCATCCAGGTAACTTTTCTTTATAATCAGTTCTATAATGTGCTCCAACACTGTTTTTCCTTGCTAAAGCAGCCTCTGTAATTAATAATCCAACTGTAGTCATATTTTTAAGTTCTATAGCCAGCGGATCAATGAAAAATCTTTCAGTCACTTTTTCATAAATTGAAGTAATTTTAGTTCTGGCTATACCAAGAGATTCACCACATCTTATTACCCCTGCTTTTTCCCACATTGTCTGTCTTAATTCTTCTCTCATTTTGTTTATTTCAGAATATTCTATATACTGCTTGTCAGGTTCAAGGGTAGAAACATGGAATAATGTATTATCAAACTGACTTCCTTCAACATACTCAATTGCTCCATGAGCTGCTCTATATCCATAAACAAGTCCTTCAAGTAGGCTATTACTTGCAAGCCTATTTGCTCCATGAACTCCTGTGCAGGCTACCTCACCTGCAGCAAATAATCCTTCAATATTTGTTTTCCCATTAATATCTGTTTCAACTCCTCCCATTATAAAATGGGCTGCTGGAGAAACAGGAATCGGCTGCTTTGTTATATCAAAATTGAACCTCAAACATGTTGAATATATTGTGGGAAATCTATTTTTTAAAAAATTTTCATCAAGATGTGTCATATCAAGATACACATGTGTTGAATTGGTTTTTACCATTTCAGATATTATAGACCTTGAAACAACATCTCTCGGCGCAAGCTCTCCGAGCGGATGATAATTTTTCATAAATTCTTCTCCGTGAATATTTTTCAAACGAGCTCCTTCACCACGCATTGCTTCACTTAAGAGAAAAGCCGGGATGCCAGGTGCATAAAGTGCTGTAGGATGAAATTGAACAAACTCCATATCTTTTAAATAGACACCCATCCTAAAAGCCATTGCCATTCCATCTCCTGTGCATACTTTTGGATTGGTTGTTCGTGAATAAATCTGTCCAGCCCCGCCTGTTGCCAGAATAGTTGCCTTTGAAAAACATTTTATAATCTCTTTTCCTTTTAAAAGGAATGC
This sequence comes from Thermodesulfovibrio yellowstonii DSM 11347, assembly GCF_000020985.1. Lineage (NCBI taxonomy): Bacteria > Pseudomonadati > Nitrospirota > Thermodesulfovibrionia > Thermodesulfovibrionales > Thermodesulfovibrionaceae > Thermodesulfovibrio > Thermodesulfovibrio yellowstonii. The sequence goes on along the minus strand of NC_011296.1, from coordinate 673,000 downwards.
CCCAATACATTTACCTTCTTTAACTATCAAATCAACTGCCATTGTAAAGGAAGCTTTTTTAACATTTTTTAATGTAGATACTTTATTTATCAAAACTCTTTCTATCTCTCTTCCTGTTGAATCTCCATGAGCATGGAGAATTCTTTTTCTTGAATGGGCAGCCTCTAAGGTAAAGGCAAGCTTAGAGCCTTCTTTATCAAACTCAGCTCCCCAGTTAATAAGCTCTATAATTCTTTCAGGACCTTCACTTACAAGAACTTTTACAGCTTCTTCGTTACATAACCCATCTCCAGCCTTGATAGTATCTTCAAAATGAATACCTATCTCATCTTCATCACTTAAAGCAACTGCCACCCCGCCTTGAGCATATTCAGTTGAGCTTTCTGTAGGTAAATCCTTTGTTACGACAAGAACCCTACCCTTTATACCAAGTTCAATTGCTGCACGAAGTCCAGCAACACCGCTTCCAATAATAAGATAATCCGTATAAATTTTTTCAGACATATTAGTCCTCAAAAGTTATTTTCATGACTTCATCCACTGACGTAATTCCTTGTATAATTTTGTTAATTCCACTCTGTCTCAATGTTATCATTCCAAGTTTTACTGCTTCTTTTTTTATCTCTGTTGCAGGCGCACCTGTTAAGATAAGCTCTTTTATTTCCTCTTTTATAGGCATAACTTCGTATAAAGCAATTCTTCCTGAATATCCTGTATTATTACATTCAGGACAACCCTGAGGACTGTAAATTTTAATTTGTTCTGTCAAGTCTTCAGGAAAGCCAATTTTTATAAGATTTTCTTTTGAGTATTTTTCTTCTTTTTTGCAATGGGAACAGAGTTTTCTTACAAGTCTTTGAGCTATAATTAGAATTAAAGAAGAAGATATCAAAAAAGGTTCTATTCCCATATTTATAAGCCTTGTTATTGTACTTGCAGCATCATTTGTATGCAGCGTGCTCAGAACAAGGTGTCCTGTAAGTGCTGCTTTTACAGCTATTTCCGCAGTTTCAAAATCTCTTATTTCTCCAACCATTATAATATCAGGGTCTTGTCTGAGGAATGCTCTTAGAGCAGAAGCAAAAGTAAGTCCTATATCTTCCTTTACCTGAACCTGATTAATTCCCGGAAAGCTGTATTCAACAGGATCTTCAACAGTCATTATATTAACACCAGGTTTGTTTAGTTTCATCAAAGCTGAATAAAGGGTTGTTGTTTTCCCAGAACCTGTAGGACCTGTAACAAGTATCATTCCATATGGTTTTGCAAGGGCTTCACTAAAAAATTTCAATGAGATTTCTTCAAATCCTAATTTTGTTAAATCAAGTTGCAAAGAACTTTTTTCAAGAACTCTTAAAACAACTTTTTCTCCATAAATAATGGGAAGAGTTGATACTCTGAAGTCAACCTCTTTACCAGAAATTTTTAACTTGATTCTTCCATCCTGCGGTAGTCTTCTTTCTGAGATGTCAAGATGAGCCATTATTTTGAACCTTGTAATTAAAGAACTTTTTATCTGAAGCGGAAGATTTAAACTGTTGTGAAGAACCCCGTCTATTCTATATCTCACATTAACTCCTTTTTCATAAGGTTCAATGTGAATATCACTTGCTCTCATTTTTAAAGCATCTATAATTATCTTATTAGCCAGTTTTATAATGGGAGCTTCTACTTTGACACTATCTTCTTTTGCCTCAATATACTCTGAAGGAACAGCATCAACAAGAGCGCTCTCTACAAGCTCTGCAACGGTTTCTGTTGTTTGAGTATTGTTTCCAATTGATATAAACTTATCTATTACTTTTAGAATTTCAGAGTCTTTTGTAAGATATATTTTTAGATTAAATCCTGTTAATAAAAATTTTATATAGTCAACGACTGTATTTAAGGGTTCACATATCGCTACTTTTATAGTATTGCCTGTTTTAGCAAATGGAACAATTTTATATTTTTTTATAACCTCTTCTGGGATTAATTTAAAAGCATTTATATCAATTTCTGTTTGGGATAAACTAATTAATGGATAACCGTATATATCACTCAATGCATAAACAAGTTGATCTTCAGTAATATATCCTAATTTTATTAGAGCAGCACCAATTCTTATCCCTTCAGATTTTTGAAGTTTTAAAGCATTAAGGAGTTGCCCTTCTGTAATCACTCCTTTTTTGACTAAATACTGTCCTAAGGAAGTTATTCCAACAATTCCCATTTACATTCTGATTTTAAGAAAATCCAATAAGTTTTTCACTTCTTCCACCTTTGAAAATGCCATTATATGAACACCATCACAAAGCTTTCTTTCCATCAAATTTAAAATTATTGAGCCTGCAAAATCAACTCCAAATTTTTCAACATCTTCATCATTTAATCTTTCTATCTTGTCTATTAACCAGCTTGGCATAACAACACCAGGCACTTTGCTGGCAAGATAGTGTAACATTTTTTTAGTTCTTATAAGAACTATACCAGCAATAACTTTTGTATTAAATTTTTTTGAGTAATCTATAAATCTTTCAAGTTTTTCAATCTCAAAGATCATCTGGGTTTGAAAAAATTCTGCTCCCATTTTGAGTTTCTGTTCAAATCTTTTTAGTTGGGGCATTAACGGTTCTGCATTAGGATTTACTACAGCACCACAAAAAAACTCAGTCTTTCCATTCAGTTTGTTTCCATTTATATCCAATCCACTGTTGAGATTACCCACCAATTTAACAAGTATAGAAGAGTCTATATCATATACAGGTTTTGCTTCCCTATGGTCTCCCCATACAGGATGGTCTCCTGTCATAACTAAAAGATTTCTTATACCAAGAGCATGAGCGCCTAAAAGGTCTGATTGTATTGCAAGTCTATTTCTGTCCCTACAAGCCATCTGAAGCACAGGTTCAAAACCTATATCCATTGAAAGCTTACAGGCTGCCAGAGAACATAAACGCATTCTTGCTGAAGGATTGTCAGTGAAATTTACCGCATCAACCATTGTTTTTAGTTCTTCCAACTTTTTTACCATTCCCGTTATATCAGGTCCTTTTGGTGGAGTAATCTCTACAGTAATTACAAAATCTCCACTCATTAATCTCTTTCTAAGATTGCTCAACTTTATTTCTCCTTAAATTCTCTTGGTGAATTAGACTTGGACCAATCCTTAGGTCCTAAAATCTCTTCATAGAATTTTTCAACAAATCCTCTTTTTTCCAGTATTTCATAGGCAACTATCCATGCACATTTTCTTAAGGGATTAACTTCACATTTACCTTCTTTATATCCACCGCATGGACCATTAAGCATTGATTTTGGACATAGAGTTACAATACAAACACCTGTAATCGCAAGAAAACATTCGCCACAGGCACGACATTTTTCTTCAAACTCTCTAAAGCGACGCATATTGCCGATAAAAAGAGTGTCATTTAGGGGAATAACAGGCTTTTCCTTGAAAAATTCTGTAATAGTTTGAGTTCCTGCACCACATGAAAGAACCATAATACATTGAGCTTCATTTAAGGCTTCTTTGTATTCAACGAGCTCTCTTCTTGTCCCCAGTATCTGGCAACCTGTTTTTGCAATCATCCATCCGGTTACTTTTTTACTCTGACTTTCAAGCCATTCTTTCAAATTCAATATAGCATCTTCATCTCCTGTGCCACATAAAGTAGCACATTCAGAACACCCAATAAGAAAAAAGCTGTTAAAATTTTCAACAAAATTTTCAATCTCTTTTAAGTCTTTCTTTTTAGTTATAATCATTTAACTACTCTCTTCTGAAGCTTGGCTGCATAAATAGCATTTTCCATTAACATAGCTATTGTCATTGGTCCAACTCCTCCTGGAACAGGTGTTATGTAAGAAGCTTTTTCTTTCACATCATCAAAATTAACATCTCCAACAACTTTACCTGAAGCTGTAACGTTTATTCCGATGTCTATAACAACTGCACCTTTTTTTATCATATTAGAGGTAATAAATTTTTCTCTTCCTATGGCAACACATAAAATATCAGCTTTTTTTGTTATATCTTGAAGATTAATGGTTTTGCTATGACACATTGTCACAGTAGCATTTCTTTTCAAAAGCAGTAAAGAAAGAGGTTTGCCAACAATAATACTCCTTCCTATAACAACCGCTTGTTTACCTTCTAAGTTGATTTTATACTCATCAAGCATACGAATAATACCTTTTGGAGTACAGGGTATAAACAATGGACTATCAATTAGGAGTCTTCCAAGACAAAATGGAGTAAAACCATCAACATCTTTGAAAGGATTTATCCTTTCTAAAACCTTATTTTGATTTAAATGTTTGGGTAGAGGAAGCTGTATAAGAATACCATTAACCTGAGAATTTTCATTTAATTCATCAATGAGTTTTATTAAACTCGTTTCTTCTGTATTTTCAGGAAGTTTGAAAACCAAACTCTGAATATCTAATTCCTTACAGGTTTTTTCTTTAAAGGATACATATTTTTGACTGGATTTATTTTCACCAACAAGCACAACAGCCAGACATGGATTAATTCCTTGATTCTTTAAATCCTGAACTTCTTTTTTTAATTCTTCCTTAATTTTTAAAGCAAGGCTTTTACCATCAAGAATTTCTGCACTCATTTATTTATCCCTTCTATTAATTAGTTCCAGTGCTTCCTGTCTTGTTGTCTGACTTTTTCTGAATATGCCTCTAACAGCTGAAGTAATTGTTTTAGCGTCCGGTTTTTTTATGCCTCTCATACTCATACACAGGTGTTCTGCTTCAATAACAACCATACATCCCTTAGGCTTTAACTTTTCCATTAACAAATTAGCCAATTGGCTTGTCAATCTTTCCTGAACCTGAGGTCTTTTGGAAAGATAATCAAGAGCCTTAGGAAGCTCACTTAGCCCCACAATTCTTCCGTCAGGAATATAGGCAATATGAGCATTCCCGAAGAATGGCAAAAGATGATGTTCACAAACAGAATAAAAGGGAATATCTTTTATTAAAACCATTTCATCATGGGTTTCTCCTTCAATGCTTTTTAGTAAATCCTCGTCTGGTGGGAGTAATCCTCTAAAAATCTCTTCAAACATTCTGGCAATACGAATAGGCGTATCTTTAATTCCAGGTCTTTCAACATCCTCTCCTATACCCTCTAAAATTAATCTTACTCCTTCCTCAATCTTTTTTCTGTCAAACACAGCTTATCATCCTTTCATCAGTAATTATTAAATCAAGCCTTTTATCATGAGGCTCTATAGGAATTTCATCTATTATTTGCTCTTCATAAGCTAATCCTACAGCTACGCCTTTTTTATTTTCAAGAACTCTATCGTAATAACCGCCTCCATAGCCAATTCTGAAACATTTATAGTCAAAAGCAATGCCTGGAACAGCTATAACATCTATTTCCTCAATGAAAGCTTTTAATCCATTTTTTGGTTCAAGAATAGATTTATATCCAGGAAACAGTTCTTCCTTATCTTTTACCCAATAAAGCTCTAACTGAGTGCCCATTACCTTTGGAAAGGCTGTTTTTATTGAATTTTCAAGACAAAACTGGAAAATTCTCCAAGTATCTACCTCACTTCCAAAAGATGCATAAAGCAGAACTGATTTAATATTGTTTTTTAAAAGCAAACCAATAAAAGTCTCAGTTATCTTTTCATCCTTCTGATTTTTTACTTCTTTTTTTATATTGTTTCTTATTTGAAGCATTTTCTCCCTTATATTTTTTTTATTCATAAAAAACATTTTTCTTATGTAGTCTGAGACTGTTCAAAAACTTGTAATTTATAAAAAGCAGTAAATTACATCTACTTTTCAATTATTTCTAAAGGACTACCAGCATAAAAATCAACATTTCAAATTATACCATTAACTTAAATATTTATGGTATTATAAAGCTTTATGGAAGAAAAGGAAATAATAAAACTTTCAGAAAAACTCTTTATTCCTACTTACTCAAGATACCCATTGGTGTTGAGAAAAGGACGTGGCGTAAAGGTATGGGATATAAATGGCAAGGAATATCTTGATTTTCTTGCAGGAATTGCAGTTAATGTTCTTGGACACTGCCCAAGAAAAGTAGTAATGGCAGTCCAGAAACAGGTGCAAAGACTCATTCACGTATCAAACCTTTACTATACTGAGCCCCAACTTGCTCTTGCACAAATATTGATAAAAAATTCCTTTGCAGATAGAGTATTTTTCTGCAATTCAGGGACAGAAGCAAACGAAGGCGCACTAAAACTTGCAAGAATATATATGAAAAACAAATATGGTAAAGAGCGATATGAGTTTATTTCTGCCTATAATTCCTTTCATGGCAGAACATTCGGAAGCCTTAGTGTAACTGGGCAGGAAAAGTATCATCACGGCTTTGAGCCTCTTTTAAAGGGAATAAAATTTGTTCCATTTAATGATCCTGATGCTATTGCTAATGCTATAACTGAAAAAACCTGTGCAGTTATTCTTGAACCTATTCAAGCAGAGGGAGGCATAAATGTTCCTGATAAAAACTATCTACCCAAGGTAAGAGAAATCTGCGACAAAAAGGGTATTCTTCTAATTCTTGACGAAGTTCAAACAGGCATAGGCAGAACAGGAAAACTTTTTGCTTATGAACATTTTGGGATTGAACCGGACATTATGACTCTTGCAAAAGGACTTGGTGGTGGAATTCCAATCGGAGCCATACTTACAAAGGAAGAAATTGCCAGCGCATTTACTTCAAAAACCCATGCCTCAACCTTTGGTGGAAATCCTGTTGCCTGTGCATCTGCTGTAGCAACACTTGAAACAGTGCTTGAAGATGGCTATTTACTTGACTATTGTCAGAGAATGTCCAAATATTTTATGAAGAAACTAAATTCAATAAAAGATAAATATCCTGAAAAAATAAAAGAAATAAGAGGAATGGGACTTCTCATAGGAGTAGAACTAACATTTAGTGCTACAGAAATAGTTAAAAAATGTATGGAAAAGGGACTACTTATCGGCACAGCAGGAGATGGTTCTGTGATTAGATTCACACCTCCTTTAATTATTGAAAAAGAAAACATAGATGAGGCAATATCAATAGTTGATAAAGCTCTGAAGGAGGTATCAGTTTGAAAAGAGATTACCTGAGAGTATTTGATTTTGATAAACAGGAATTCCTTTTCCTAATAAAAAGAGCTATAGAGCTTAAGTCAAATAAAGATTATTTAAAATATCCTCTCATTGGCAAATGTGTAGGTATGATTTTTGAAAAACCTTCAACAAGAACAAGAGTTTCCTTTGAAGTGGCTATTTATCAGCTTGGTGGACATCCTGTTTATTTAAGCCAAAGAGAATTACAACTTTCAAGGGGAGAAACAGTAAAAGACACTGCTCAGGTTCTGTCACGCTACTTAAATGCTGTTGTAATAAGAACCTTTTCTCATAGTATAATTGAAGAATTTGCAAAATGGTCAGATGTTCCTGTTATAAATGCTCTCACTGATAGCCATCATCCTTGTCAGGCTATGGCAGACATGATGACTATCTTTGAGAAAAAGGGCTATCTTGAAGGAATTAAAATTGCCTATATTGGAGATGGCAATAATGTAGCAAACTCTCTTATTGAAGCCTCTGCCTTAACAGGAGCTAAAATCAATATAGCTACTCCTCAGGGATTTGAACCTCTTGAAGAATCAGTAGAAAAAGCAAAAAATATGACGGAAATAAATCTTTTTAATGATCCCTATGAAGCAGCATTGGATGCTGATGTTATATACACAGATGTCTGGCTCAGCATGGGAGAGGAACAACATACTGAGAAAAAAGAAAAATTCAAAAACTTTCAGATAAATTCAATTTTATTAAAAAAAGCAAAAAAAGATGCTATAGTCATGCACTGTCTGCCTGCCCACAGAGGGGAGGAAATCACTGATGAAGTGCTTGACGGACCTCAAAGCGTGGTATTAGACCAGGCAGAAAATAGACTCCATACAGAAAAAGCAATTCTTGAGTTTTTGCTGAATTTGTAGGAATATTCCTACAATAATGTAAGAATATTCTGATTTACAACTTCCTTTAAATCATGCATAATTTATTAAAAATTTTATAAAAAGGAGGTTAAAGCTATGCCTTGGACAATGGATATTAATCCGTTGGGTAGTCTTGCCTTAAGTGCCTTAGTTGCGGCAGTGCCTATTCTTTATCTTTTCTGGGCACTCGCCTATAAAAGAATGAAAGGGCACTGGGCAGCAATTTCTGCGGTTGCTATTGCTGTTCTTATTTCTATTATCGCCTATGGAATGCCTGTTAATCTTTCAGTTCTTTCAATTTTTAATGGATTTCTTTTTGGTCTATGGCCTGTCTGCTGGATAGTTGTAACTGCTGTTTATATTTACAACCTGTCTGTTGAAACAAAACAGTTTGAAATTATTAAAAACTCTCTTGCCGCAATCTCTGATGACAGAAGAGTTCAAGCAGTAATTATTGCTTATTCTTTCGGTGCATTTCTTGAAGGTGCAGCAGGATTTGGCACTCCTGTTGCAATTTCAGCAGCGATGCTTGCAGGATTAGGTTTCAATCCAATTTATGCTGCAGGTATCTGTCTTATTGCAAACACAGCGCCTGTTGCCTTTGGTGCAATCGGAATTCCAATAGTTGTTGCTGCAGGAGTCTCTGGAGTAGATATGATGGCAATAAGTAAGATGGTTGGTAGACAACTTCCTTTCTTCAGTATAATTGTTCCTTTTTATATGGCTGTTGTAATGGCTGGATGGAAAAAAGCTGTTGAAATCTGGCCTATACTTCTTGTAAGTGGAGGTTCCTTTGCATTAACTCAGTTTTTAGTATCCAACTACATTGGTCCTTATTTGCCAGACATTCTGTCAGCTATTGTTTCAATAATTGCAACAGTAATATTTGCTAAAATATGGCATCCTAAGGAATCATGGACATTTGAACATGAAGCAGCTGCTGTCGGAAGAGCAAAGCTTGAGTTTACTGCAGGACAGGTATTTAGAGCATGGGCACCTTTTATTCTTCTTTCAATTTTTGTTGCTGCATGGGGAGTAAAGCCAGTAAAAGCTGCACTTGATCAAATTGCTACATTGAAATTCCCAATTGCAGGACTTGATAAAGCAGTTATAGATCATCTTGGTAAACCAAAAGCCGCAGTATATGCCTTTAATATCCTTTCAGCAGCAGGAACAGCAATTCTTTTTGCAGGTATTCTTTCAATCCCTGTCATGGGAGCATCAATTGGAACTGCTTTAAGAGTCGCAGGAAAAACACTTAATCAACTTAAATGGCCTATAGTAACAATTGGAACAATTCTTGGATTTGCTTATCTTTACAACTTCTCTGGTATGGCAATTACTCTTGGATATGCTTTCGCATCCACCGGAATTATCTTTCCATTCTTTGCAGCATTCCTCGGTTGGCTCGGAGTTTTCATGACTGGTTCAGATACATCTTCTAATGCACTTTTTGGAAAGCTTCAGGAAGTTACAGCCCGTCAAATTGGAATAGACCCTGTGCTTACAGTGGCAACAAACTCTTCTGGTGGTGTTTTTGGAAAAATGATTTCTCCTCAGTCAATCGCTGTTGCAACAGCAGCTACTGGATATGTAGGACATGAAGGAGATATCTTCAGATTCACCCTTAAACATTCAATTATCCTTACATTTATAATGGGAGTACTTGCAATGCTTCAGGCTTATGTATTTACATGGATGATTCCTCAATGGGAACAGGTTGTTCAAGCTGCTGTACAAGCGACAAAAGCAGCTGCTCCTGTTAATATTCAGGAAGGAATCAACTATCTTATTGCCACATTTGCAATTTCTCTATTCATAGTAATCCTATCCAGAATAATTGGTAAGGGAGTTGTAAAATGATTGATAGTAACTTCATAAATAAATGTAGGAATATTTTCGGCACAGAAAATGTTCTTACTGACAGGGCTGAGTTAATCACATACAGCTATGATGCCACCCCCGGGATTCCCCGTGAGATTCCCGGGGTGGTTGTTTTCCCTGAAAATACAAAGCAAATTCAGAAGCTAATTTTTCTTGCGAGACAGACAAAAACTCCGATATATCCAAGAGGAGCTGGAACATGCTTGAGTGGCGGTCCTGTACCCTTAAGCAAAGGTGTTGTTGTTTCCTTTCAAAAAATGAATAAAATAGTTGAGATAGACCCAGACAATCTCACAGCAACCGTGCAGCCAGGTGTGGTTATTGCTGACTTAAATGCAGCAGTTGCAAAATACGGACTAATATACCCACCTGATCCTGGTTCTATGGCAACAGCAACTGTTGGTGGTTCTGTTGCTGAAAACTCAGGTGGGCTAAGAGGCTTAAAATACGGAGTTACGAAACATTATATAATGGGAATGGAAGTTGTTATGCCTACAGGAGAAGTTTTCCGTTTTGGTGGCAAAACAGTTAAAAATGTCACTGCCTATGATTTTACTCATCTTTTTGTTGGTTCAGAAGGAACTCTCGGAATAATAACTGAGATAATCTGTAAGCTTATACCTGCTCCCAAACATCGTAAAGCAATGATTGCCTTCTTTGATAAACTTGAAGATGCTGGTAAAACTGTTACAGATATTGTTCGTAATCATGTCATACCTGCAACCCTTGAAATAATGGATAAAGTCACTATTCAAACAGTTGAAAACTATGCAAAAGTAGGACTTCCTACTGATGTGGAGGCACTTTTACTCATAGAAGTTGATGGAATGGGAAAAGACTCTGTTGAGTGGGAAGCAGAAAAATGTGTTGAGATTATAAAACAAAACAATGGTAAATATAAAATCGCTGAGACTGATGCTGAAAGAGACTCTCTATGGGCAGCAAGAAGAGCTGCTCTTCCAGCACTTGCTCAGGTAAAGCCTGCTACAGTTCTTGAAGATGCAACAGTGCCAAGAACAAAGATTGTTGATATGCTGATTGCCATCCAAAACATAGCTAAAAAATATAATCTCATGATTGGAACATTTGGACATGCAGGAGATGGTAATCTTCATCCAACCCTGTTAATTGATCCAATGGATAAAGAAGAAATGGAAAAAGTTCATAAAGCAGTAGATGAAATATTTGATTCAGCTCTTTCCTTAGGAGGAACTCTTTCAGGAGAGCATGGCATAGGTGTGGCAAAGTTAAAATATCTGAAAAATGAAATCGGACGTGCAGGAGTGGAAACAATGAGAAGGATAAAGCAGGCTCTTGACCCTGACAATATTTTAAACCCTGGCAAACTTGTTCCTATGGAGGATTAAGTTGGCAACAGTGATTTCAAAAACAGTATTTGATGATGTGGAAACTTTAAAAAAGGAATTAATTAGATGCATGAAATGCGGAAACTGCATGTCTGCATGCCCTATCTACAATGTAGAAAAAAAGGAATCCTCTGTTGCAAGAGGTAAAATTGCTTTGGGAGAAGCTGTTTTATCTGATGAAATTAATATAGATGATGAAACTCTTGTAAAACTTATTTTTAACTGTCTTGTCTGTAAATCCTGTATGCTCGCATGCCCTTCCGGAGTTCGCTATGATAGAATTATTCTTGGACTGAGAGCTGCAATAGCAAAGAAAAAGGGCATTCCATTTGTTAAAAAAGCCCTCTTCGGACTTCTAAAGAATCCAGAACTTTTTGACAAGGGGATGAAAGCCTTCGCAACAATGCAAGGACTATTTCTTAGGGAAGAAGGAGAGAAAATAAGAACACCAAAAAGATTTCTCAAAGGAATAAGTCCAAGATTTGATGAACAATTTATTCTGCCGGAACTTTCTCGGGAAAGCTTTAGAGATAGAGTAAATGAGACTGTAGAGGCTAAATCTTCTCAAGCTACTGTAATATTCTTTACAGGTTGTTCTGTCAATTATCTATATCCAGAAGTTGGCGATGACTTACTCTATGTATTAAATAAAAATAATGTCTCAGTTATAACTCCTAAAAAACAGAACTGCTGTGGAATGCCTGTAATGGTTCATGGAGATATTGATACAGCAAGAGAACTTGCAAGAAAAAACATTGATATCTTTGAACAAACCAATGCTCAATACATAGTCACTGTTTGTGGTTCCTGTGGAAGCGCCTTAAAACATGAATATCCCCTAATTCTTGAGGGAACAGAGCATGTAGAAAAGGCAAAAAAATGGGCTGAAAGAGTTTATGATATATCCACATTTCTTTTAAAAGTTATTAATCTTGAGCCACCAAAGGGAAAAGTTGAGCTTAAGGTTACATATCATGATTCCTGTCATCTTAAAAAATCCATGAAGGTATTTAATGAGCCAAGACAACTTCTTAAAATGATTCCTGGACTTACTCTCATAGAAATGAAAAAACCCGATGCCTGCTGTGGTAGTGGTGGAAGCTATCACCTAACTCATGCAGATACCTCTATTAAAATAGCAAAGGCAAAGGCTGAAGACATAAAAGCAACAGGAGCAGATACTGTTTGCACAGGCTGTCCCGCCTGCATGATGGAGATTTTTGAAAGCATGCACAGATTTGACGGACAATGTAATGTTACACATACTGTAAGTTTATTGGCACAATCTTATAAAGCTGAGGAGAAAGAAAATGTTTGAAAAATTTAAACAAAAGGCAGAAGCAATAAATGCAGAAGTACACTTTTTTAACAGTAAAGCAGAGGCACTTGAATTTATAAAGGATTTTATTAAACAAAATACTTCCAAAGCTATTTCTAAAGAGGTTGTATGGTGTGATTCAATCTTTCTTGAAGGAATAGATAAAGACGCACTGCAAAAAGAGTTGCCCCAGATTGAGTTTAATATAGACCTTAATTCTGCCTCTTCAGCCAAAATAGGTATAAATCAAGTTGATTTCGGCATTGCCGAAACTGGAAGTCTTGTTGAAATAGCTGAAATAATTTTTAAAAGACTTTGCTCCATTTTACCAGAAATTCATATAGCAATTCTTCCCATAAAAAAAATTTTACCTGATATAGAATCAGTAATGAAACAGGTAGATATAAAAAAGATTCCATATATGACAATAATAAGTGGACCAAGCCGAACAGCTGATATAGAAAGAGTTCTTACAATCGGAGTTCACGGACCAGAAAGGGTTATTATTCTTTGTGTGGATGATTTTTAGGAGGCTATAGATGATTAGAGAAGAAATTAAAAAAGCTTTACAGAATGCCAATCTTTCTGGAGCATTAACAAGATTTTCGGAAGCCTATGCTGTAAGCAGGCAGAAAGCCTATGAAGGACTTAATTTTGAAGAATTAAGAGAAAAGATTGCATCAATTAAATCCTATGTAGCTGAGCACCTTGATGAACTTATTCAAACTTTTATTAATTCAGCAACAGAAAATGGAGCAAAGGTTTTTTATACAAAAAGTCCTGATGAGGTAAGAAACTACATTATTGAACTTGCAAAGAAAAATAATGTAAAAAGCATTGTTAAATCTAAATCAATGGCAACAGAAGAAATTCATTTAAATAAATATCTCAAGGAACACGGCATTGAAGTTAATGAAACAGACCTTGGAGAATGGATAATTCAGCTCGCTGGGCAAAGGCCTTCACATATGGTGCTACCAGCAATACATTTAACAAGATATGATGTCTCAGATGTTTTTACGAAAAAAGTTGAACCTGTTGAACCAGACATTGCCAGAATGGTTAAGTTTGCAAGAAAACATTTAAGAAGAAAGTTTCTTGCAGCAGATATGGGTATTACAGGAGCAAATATAGCTATTGCAGAAACTGGAACACTTGTTATATTTACAAATGAAGGAAATGCCAGATTAACAATGGCATTACCCAAAATTCATGTTGCTGTTGTTGGAGTTGAAAAACTTGTTGCTAAGATGGAAGATATATTCCCAATTATAAAAGCTCTTCCAAGAAGCGCAACAGCCCAACTTATAACAAGTTATATATCTTTTGTAACGAAACCCTACAGGCATATAGATGGTTCTCAAAAAGAATTTCATATAATATTATTTGACAATAACCGCAGTGTAATAGCAAAAGACCCGATTTTTAAACAAAGCCTGCAATGCATCCGCTGTGCTTCATGTTTGAATGTATGTCCTGTATTCAGACTCATTGGTGGACATGTTTTTGGTAAAGTTTATACTGGAGGAATCGGAACTATTCTTACAGCATGGACAGAGGGGCTTAAAGCTTCAAAGGATATTCAAGGACTCTGTATTCAATGCGGAAACTGTGTCAGAGTATGTCCAGGTAAAATAGATATTCCTGAATTAATATTAGAGATAAGAAAAAGATTAGCCAAAGAAGAAGGACTTAATTTTAAAACTAAAGCAATATACTCTGTAGTAAACAACAGAAAACTTTTTCATTCAATTTTGAGAGCTGCTTCAAAACTTCAAAAGCCTTTTGAAAAACAAGGCTTTATAAGGCATCTGCCCTTCTTCCTTTCAGAATTAACAACTGAACGCAGCCTCCCAGCGATTGCAGATGTTCCATTCAGGGACAGATTTAAAAAAATTAAACAACCTAAATCTAACAAAAAAGCTGTCTTTTTTGCAGGCTGTCTTATTGATTTTGCTTATCCTGAAATAGGTGAAGCTCTTGTTAAACTACTTAATGCTGCAAACATAGAAGTGCTTTTCCCTGAAGAGCAAACATGCTGTGGCGCACCTGCAAGATACTCAGGAGTAATGGATGTAGCAGCTAATAACTCTAAGCAAAATATTGAAGCACTTCTTAGTGTTGATGCAGACTATATTGTCTCAGCATGTCCAACATGCACCGTAGCTCTTAAAAAACAGTTTGTTAAAGATTTAAAAGAACAAAACTATGGAGAGGACTTAATAAACTCAGCTCAAAGACTGGCAGAAAAAGTATTGGATGCTTCAGAATTAATCAATAAACTAATAAAGGAAGATAAAATTAAGTTTGATAAACTTCCTGAAACTGCATTTACTTATCATGATCCTTGCCATCTTATAAGAAGTCTTGGTATCTATAAAGAGCCAAGAGAAAGTCTTGAATCTTCAGGAATGAAACTTATTGAGATGTTTGAATCAGATACATGCTGTGGTATGGGCGGCTCTTACTCCCTGAAATTCCCAGAGATTTCAGGAAATATACTTAGAAGAAAGCTTGATAATATCATAAAAACTGAAACAAAACTTGTATGCACAGACTGTCCCGGGTGTGTAATGCAGATTAGAGGTGGAGTTGACAAGGAAGGACTCCCAATTGAAGTAAAACATTCCCTTCAAGTTCTTGCAGAGAGGCTTAAAAAATAAAATTAAAATACAAATTGTACATATATAGACAACGGAGGGGAATATATGTTCACAAATCTTAGCATTGGTAAAAAACTTAGCATAGGATTTGGAATGTTCATTTTTCCTCTTGTATTTATTATAATTTTGATGGTATTACTTCTTATTCAAATTCAGTCATTCAAAGATTCTGACACTTTTCAAACAATCCGAACAATCTCCATTATAACTACTTCTATTGCTTTCTTTGGGATATTAACAGGATTTCCGATAGCCTTATCTATTTCAAAATCTATAAGAAAATCAGCAAAAGAACTTAAGTCAGTGCTTAATACCCTGAATAAAGGAGATTTCACAGTAGACATTAATGTATATACTAAAGACGAACTTGGTGAGGCATCCCAAATTTTACATGAAATTATTTTAAAACGAAGAAAATTTTTTGCTGACTCAAAACTCATATCTGACTCTCTTGCATCATCTTCTGAAGAACTTTCAGCAACAACAGAAGAAATATCAAGAAACCTCAAATCCCAGACAGAAAGAGCAAGCCAGATAGCCTCTGCAGCAGAAGAAATGAGCCAGACAGTAGTAGACATAGCAAAGAATGCATCAAACATAGCAGAAGTAAGTGTAACAACAGCCAGTGTTGCAAAAGAAGGCAAAGACATGACAATGAACACAGCACAAGAGATAAAAGTAATTGAAGGAGCAATAGGGAAACTTTCAGAAGTAATCAATGTATTAGGAGACCGTTCTCGTCAGATAGGAGAGATAGTAACAGTGATCAAAGACATAGCAGACCAGACAAATCTACTTGCATTGAATGCAGCAATAGAAGCAGCTCGGGCAGGAGAGCAAGGAAGAGGCTTTGCAGTAGTTGCAGATGAAGTAAGAAAATTAGCAGAGAGGACAACAAAGGCAACAGATGAGATAGCGGAGATGATAAGAGGGATACAGACAGAGGTAGATGTAGCAGAGGGGTCAATGGAAGATGCAACGAAGAAAGTGGCAAGTGGAGTTGAGCTAAGCAACAAGTCAGCAGAGATACTTGGGCAGATATTGAGCAAAGCACAAGAACTTCAGTCAATGATACAGCAGATAGCATCTGCAACAGAGGAGATGTCTTCAGTAACAGACCATATAACACAGGATATAGGAAGCATAGCAGAGGGAATAAAGGAAATCACAATTACTGTAGAACAAACTGCCAAAACTGCATCTGATATTAAAAAACTTGGAAAAGATTTAAATATTGCAATAGGTATTCATAAAGCTAAAAAGGAGGAAGAAAAATGATTAAAAATTTCAATGTAAAAAAAGTTTTTCAGGGTAGACTTTTTAAAGGAGAAGAAATCATCTCTGGACTCAATAAGTTTTTAAAAGAAAATTCTATAAAAGCTGGATTGGTAAACGGAATAGGTGCTGTAACAAGAGTTAAAATTGGGTATTACGACCAGAGTGAAAAAAAATATATTTCTCATGATTTTAATGAACCTATGGAGATACTATCTCTAAAAGGGAATATTTCACTGAAAGATGGAGAAGCTTTCCCACATATTCATATTGTTCTGTCAAAAAAGGATTTCTCATGCATTGGTGGACATCTCTATGAAGCGGAAGTTTTTGCTTTTGAGTTTGAGATAATAGAATTTGAAGGTAATTATTTTGAAAGAGGATTTGACGAGGAAACAGGATTATTTTTATGGAAAAGTTAACTCAGCATTTCTTCAAGAGTTACTCCAACGCATTCAGCTAAAACCTGAGCATTGTATCCGCCTTCAAGAACGAATATCTTAGGAGCATAGGAAGACTTGAGAATGCTTCTTATAATGCTTCTTACCCCCTCTGTTGTCACATTTATGTAACTCATGGGGTCATCTTTATGCATATCATATCCTGCTGATACAAGAATAAGTTCTGGTTTAACTTCTCTTATTTTCTGAGGCATTATATCCTGAAAAACTGTCAAATATTCCTTTGTGCCTGAACCTGACCTTAATGGAACATTATATGTACATCCTTCTCCTGCACCTCTTCCCATTTCAAGTTCTCTACCCGTCCCTGGATAAAATGGGAATTGATGAGAGCTAAAATAAAAAACAGAACAATCATCCTCAAATATATGTTGAGTTCCATTTCCGTGATGCACATCAATGTCAACGATAAAAATCTTTTTAAATCCCTTTGTTTTTGCATAGGCAGCACCAACAGCAATATTATTAAAAATACAAAATCCCATAGCACTGTCTATTTCAGCATGATGTCCAGGAGGTCTAACTGCGCAGAAAACTCCATCAAAATCTTTATTTAAAACTCCATCCACTGCTTGAAGAACAGCACCTACAGCATAACATGCTACCTCATAAGAATGTTCACTAAGATATGTATCTGGCTCTATATATCCAGCAGGAGAATTTTTAATTTTATCAATATAATGAGGCTCATGGACCAGTGCCAATTCTTTTTCTGTTGCCTTTCTTGGCTTAATATGCAGAAGTTTTCTCCAGATTTCTTTATTTTTAAGGTGGTTTACAATGGCTATTAGCCTTTCCTTTGACTCAGGATGACCTTCTGGTGTTTCATGTTTTAAAAATATATCATCATATATAAATGCAACATTATCCATAAAAAATGATACCCACCTATTGAACTTAAAGTCAAGCTTAAAGGGGAATCTGTATCTATATCCGAAAATTAATTTCTCTTTACATAAAATTTGTCTTTGAATTGATATGGCATATAGCAACAGCTAAAGCGTCTGCACAGTCATAGGAAATCTTTTTATCAATATGTAAAAAATTATAAACCATGCTTTTAACTTGAACCTTATGCGCTCTTCCATAGCCTGTTAGTGCTTTTTTTATTTCAGTAGAACTATATTCATAAACAGGAATCTCTTTTTGAGCTGCCACTAAAAAAGCTATTGCTCTTGCATATCCAAGAACAAATGAAGAAGTAATCTTTTTGCCAACAAATATTTTTTCTACTGCCATTTCATCAGGAGAATACTTTTCAACCATGCTCAAAAGAATTTCATAAATAGATTTGAGTCTATAAGGCAGACTGATATCATGGGAAAGATTAATCGTATTAGCATGGATTAATTTCATCTGTTTAGCATCTACAATTCCATATCCAAAATGTCTGCTACCTGGGTCAATGCCTATAACTGTCATTGTTTGAGTTTCTTTTTAGCTGCTGGAATCTCAAATAGTATATCTTCCACAAGTTCACATAAAATATGTCCAAGTGTAATATGAGTTTCCTGAATTCTTGGAGTATCCTCTGATGGAACTGCAAATGCATAGTCAACTTTTGAAATTAATTTTTCACCCTTTTTACTGGTAAATGCTATAGATTTAAGCCCTCTTTTTTTAGCTACCTCAATTGCCTTAATAACATTTCTTGATGAACCAGATGTGCTAATTCCGATTACAATATCTCCAGATTCTCCCAATGCTTTAACCTGCTTTGCAAAAATCTCAGAATAGTCATAATCATTTGCTATTGCTGTAAGCACAGCCATATCTGTATTTAAAGCAATTGCAGGCAATCCAGGTCTTTCTCTTTTAAATCTATTAACAAACTCTGCTGCTATATGAGATGCATCTGTAGCACTACCGCCATTTCCAAAAATCAAAATTTTACCACCTTCATTAAGAGACTTTGCAATAATCTCAGCAACTTCTTTAATTAAACTAATATTTTCTCTAAAAAATTGCTCTTTAACCCTGACTGATTCTTCATAAGCTTTCCTTATTTTGTCTTCTATTTCCATTATCCTTCCCCCTTAAAACATGGATAGAGTTTATCATAAGTTACAAGGATATGCTCTGGAACTACTCGCACATCCTCAAGTATGGTCATAAATCCCACATCTCCTGCCCATCTTGGTACAATGTGCCAGTGAAGATGTTCATCAATACTTGCAGAAGCAACCACTCCTATATTAAGTCCTATATTAAATCCATCTGGATGAAGCACCTTTTTCAAACATTTCAAGCATTTAACAGTAAGAACCATACATTCTGTAAGTTCTTCTACTTTTAGTTCTTCAAGGCTATGCACATGTCTGTAAGGAACAACCATAAGATGTCCTGAACTGTAAGGATATTTATTCATAATAATAAAGGAAAGTTTGCCTCTGTAAAGAATTAAATTATCCCTGTCTTTGTCTTCTTTTGGTTTGTCACAGAATATACATCCTTTTTCTTTATGCCCCAATATGTATTCAATTCTCCATGGCGCCCATAGAACCTTCATCTAAGCCTCCTTAAAGCTTCCTGCGCATCTTCCCATGTAAGCCATTTATCTTTTTTGTTTCTAAGCAAATAAGCTGGATGAAATGTAGGAATAACAGGAATTTGATTGTAGGGGAATACCTTGCCTCGTAGTTTAGATATATGTAAATCTTTAAGCTTCCCATTCATGCCCATTAATGTATAGGTTGCCACTTTACCAAGACTGATAATAACTTGAGGAGATATTATCTCTATCTCTCTTTTTAGATAATCAAAGCATGTAGATATTTCACTTTCAAAAGGATCTCTATTCATTGGAGGATGACATTTAACAGTATTAGTTATATAAACATCTTCTCTCTTAAAACCCATCTTCTCTATAAGGCTTGTTAAAAGTTTCCCTGCTTCACCAACAAAAGGTCTTCCTTGTAAATCCTCATCAACCCCTGGGGCTTCACCAACAAACATAAGTTTTGCATTAATATTACCTTCTCCGCATACAGGATTTTTTCTTGAGTTACTCAATGGACATTTTTTACATTTCTTAATTTCTTCATTCAAAATCTCCATAAGTGACTTCACGTTTTTAGAGGACTCATTATAATGCAAAGGTGAAGCAGATACACAGTTTTGCCCAAATAATGACTGAATAAACCCCTGAGGCAACTCATTAAATCCAAGAGTTTTATAAAAATTCAGAATCTCAACTATATTATTTATCTCTCTCCCCATCTTAGCTTCTCTCTTAGAACTCTGAAATAATCTCTACCTAAAGGTGCGATAAGATAGGTTTTTTCATTAGCTATTCTACATCTAACCCTATCATTTTTCTGTAAAGGAAGTCCGATTTGCCCATCTATTGTCAAAAATATATCTCTGACATGTGATGATATAATTATATCAATTGTAAAATGGTCAGGGAGAACCAAAGGCCTGACACTGAGAGTATGAGGACATATCGTTGTAAATACTAATCCCTTTAATGTTGGATACAATATAGGTCCTCCTGCTGAAAGATTGTAAGCTGTTGAACCAGTTGGCGTAGATACTATTATACCATCAGCCTTTATTGTTGATACATAAACATCGTTTATAATTAAACCAAAATCTGAAATCTTTGCCATTATACCTTTCCCGATTACAAGGTCATTAAGTCCAAGATATTCATTTATTACCTGTTCATCTCTGAAAATCTGAGCATTTATCATGCTTCTTTCTTCTATTTCATAATGACCTGAAAATATTTGTTCTAAGCTATCAAATAAATCACTTTTTGGAATCTCTGTGATAAATCCAAGCTTTCCCATGTTTATTCCGATTATTGGAATTTTTTTTCCACCAATGAGTCTGGAGGCAGATAACATGGTCCCATCTCCTCCAAGAACTACTACCGCATCAGAATTTTGGATTGCCATTATTTCAGAATGATTAAAACTGGAAAAGATTCCTACAGAGTGAAAAACTATGCATTCAGTGCCTTTATTTTTCAGCCAATCCTGAACTTTAATGGCTGTTTCCAGAGCTGAATTGTCATTTTCCTTATAAAGAATTGAGAGTTTCTTAAACATTTAAATCTCCATCTCAAAAACTCTTGTTGTTTCATCAACTAAATCTATTGTAATCTTTAATGCATTTTCAGGCAACTCATTAATGCTTTGAGCCCATTCTATAACGCACGTGCCGAGTTCAAAATACTCCCATAAATCAATATCTTCTTCTTTTACATTATCAAGCCTGTAAAGGTCAATATGATAAAAATTAGCTTCTGGATAATGAGATACTATTACAAAACTTGAGCTTGCTATATCTTTCTCCTCTATGCCAAATGCTGAAGCAATTCCTTTTGTCAAAACAGTTTTCCCTGTTCCCATCTCTCCGTAAAGAGCTATAACATTAATTCCTTGTTTTTGCACAAAACTTCCTATCATTTTTCCTAAAATTTTTGTTTCCTTTTCAGAGTAAGTAAAAATTTTCATTTTTTTAAGTTCTTATAGACAAAAAGAACAATTCCTATACTTATAGCTGAATCAGCTACATTAAAGGCTGGCCAGTGAAGATTTTTCAGATGAAGGTCTATAAAATCTATAACATACCCATAAATCAGCCTATCAATGATATTCCCTAATGCTCCTGCAATTATAAGAGAATAAATAAACCAGTTTTGAGTGTCTTTGAAATACATATAAACAAGAAACCCTGTAACTACTAAAGCTATAATTATAAAAAATCCTGAACCGAGAAATTTAAACATTCCAAAAGCAGTGCCTGTATTTTCAACATAAACTAAATTTAAAAAAGGTAATAGCTTCACTATTCCATCAGGAGATAGAAATTTAATAGCAAGATATTTTGTAATCTGGTCAATCAAAAGAATTAGAAAAATTGATATAGAAGTTTTATAAAGCTTTAATGACATGATAACATCGCGGGCATAAATCAGGAATTTCAAGTTTTCCAACCATTGGAGAGTAATTCCAACATCTTTGACATTTCTGCCCTTCAGCTTTATCTATAGTAACAGTAAATTCAGTATCCTTAGATTCTAAATCACTC
Organism: Thermodesulfovibrio yellowstonii DSM 11347; assembly: GCF_000020985.1. Taxonomy (NCBI): domain Bacteria; kingdom Pseudomonadati; phylum Nitrospirota; class Thermodesulfovibrionia; order Thermodesulfovibrionales; family Thermodesulfovibrionaceae; genus Thermodesulfovibrio; species Thermodesulfovibrio yellowstonii. The sequence continues at coordinate 651,007 of NC_011296.1, read as the reverse complement.
AATTTTACCTGAGAAACAATAAAAAGCGTTGGTAGGAAATCATAATAGGGGCTTAAAAATTTCTTCAATTCCGGATTAACGGAAAGTATTACTTTTGCTTCAAGGGAGTTTCCTATGAATTTTTCCTGCCTTTTAATCTCAAGAGCTTTATTAACTTCATCCCTTATCTCAATCAATTTTTCCCATTTTAACTGTAGTTCTTCATCTATAAAACTTTCTTCTATCTCTGGCATCCTATCTAAGAATACGCTTTCAGTTTTCTTAAATGGAAGATGTTGCCATGCCTCCTCTGCTGTAAATGAAAGAATTGGAGCGATTAACTTAATTAAAGAATCAGCAATATTATATAAAACCCATTGTGCTGCTCTTCTTTCTGGTGAGTCAGATTTAAATGTATAAAGTCTGTCTTTTAAAATATCAAGATAAAAGGCACTCATGTCAGTAACGCAAAAGTTATATATCGCATGAAAGACTTGATGAAATTCAAAATTTTCATATGCAAGCCTTACTTTCCCAATTAATTTTTGAAGTCGCATCATTGCCCATCTGTCTATCTCCAGAAGTTGGTCTGTGTAGTCTTTAGCATCATAATCATAAATATTACCAAGCAGATATCTTAAAGTATTTCTTATCTTTCTATAAGCCTCTGTAAGCCTTTGCAAAATTTCCTGTGAAAGCTTTATATCATCTCTGTAATCTTCTGCTGAAACCCAAAGTCTTACAATATCAGCTCCGTTGGATTTTATAATTTCCTGTGGAGATATTACATTCCCAAGAGATTTTGACATTTTTCTTCCTTGCCCATCAACTGTAAATCCATGAGTAAGAACAATTTTGTAGGGAGCTTTTCCTTTATTACCAAGAGAAGCTATTAAAGAACTTTGAAACCATCCCCTGTGCTGATCACTTCCTTCAAGATACATGTCAGCAGGCCAACTAAGTCTCGGGTCTCTCTCAAGAACTGCTGCATGGCTTACCCCTGAATCAAACCATACATCAAGAATATCTTTTTCTTTATCAAAATCCCTTGAACCACACTCTGGGCATGAGTAATCAGGAAGTAAATCATGAAGATTTAGTTTAAACCATACATCAGAACCTTCTTTTTCAACAAAAGCATATATTTTATCAAAAAGTTCTTCCTCTTTAATTATACTTCCACATTTTTTACAAACAAATAAAGTAATCGGCACTCCCCATGCTCTCTGACGGGAGAGACACCAATCAGGTCTTCTCTCCACCATTGAGTAAATTCTCTCTCTCCCCCATGAAGGAATCCATCTTACTTTATCTATTTCCTGAAGAGCACGATGGCGAAGGTCTTTATGACTCATTGAAATAAACCACTGAGTTGTTGCTCTGAAAATTATAGGTTTTTTACATCTCCAGCAATGCGGATAAGAATGGGTAATTTTCCCTTCCCAGATTAATGAGCCATTTTCTTTCATATGCTCTATTATTGCTTTATTTGCTTTAAAAACATTTTCTCCCGCAAAATAAGGAACATCCTCTGTAAATCTGCCTTTATCATCAACAGGTGCATAAATATCAAAACCATATTTTAATCCAACCTCATAGTCTTCATCTCCATGTCCAGGTGCTATATGGACTACTCCTGTACCTTCACCTGTTTCAACAAAATCAGCAACCACGACTTTTGATACTCTGTCAATAAATGGATGTTTAGCTTTTATGCCTTCAAGTTTTGAACCTTTGATCTCAAACAATGGTGTTTCATCAATATCAATTTTGTCTTTTAAGTTTTTAATTGCTTCCTTAACTATTACAAGTATTCCCTTTGAACTTTTAACTCCGACATAATCAAAATCTGGATGAACAGCTAATGCTAAATTTGCAGGTAATGTCCAGGGAGTTGTTGTCCATATAACAATATATAAAGGTTCATTTTTAACAGAAAATCTATCTCTATCAATTACTTCAAAGGCAACAAATATTGAAGGAGATTCCTTATCAGCATACTCAACTTCTGCATCAGCTAAGGCTGTTACACATGAAGGACACCAGTAAACAGGCTTTTTGCCACGATAAACATAACCATTTTTAACAAAACTCAAAAATTCTTTTACTATTGTAGCTTCGTATTCATTAGACATTGTAATATATGGCTCATCCCAGTAACCAAAGACTCCCAGACGAATAAACTCATCTCTTTGAATATTGATAAATTTTTCTGCATATTCTCTACAGAGTTGTCTTTTCTTAAAAATATCAATATTTTCTTTTTCTTTACCGAGTGATTTATCTACCTGTAGCTCAATAGGAAGACCATGACAATCCCAGCCTGGAACAAAGGGGCTGTATTGACCAAGCATTGAATGGTATTTAACAATTATATCTTTGAGAATTTTATTCAAAGCATGACCAATATGTATATGTCCGTTAGCATAGGGCGGTCCATCGTGAAGTATAAAGCATTTCCCACCAAGAGATTTATTCTTGTTCTCAAGATTTTCATATACCCTGTGTTCTTTCCAGAACTTCAAAATAGCAGGTTCCCTTTCAGCAAGATTTGCCTTCATAGGAAATCCTGTCTGAGGTAAGTTAAGGGTATCTTTGTAATCCTGAGACATAAATAAAAGAATACCACAATATTTTTTTAAAATTCAAATTTAAAGCTTCTAATGCTTAATAAAGTGAAAACTATATAATGTATGTGTTATAATTCTAAAAATTTTATAACAATTTCTCGGAGGTGTAAGGATGAAAATTTATTACGATACTGATGTAAATACTGATATTCTTAAGGGCAAAAAAATTGCAATAATCGGTTACGGCAGTCAAGGCCATGCCCATGCTAATAATCTTAAAGACAGCGGTTTTGATGTTATAGTAGGCGTGAGAAAAGGAAAAAGCTGGGAAAAGGCTGAAAATGCAGGGCTTACAGTAATGACAGTTGCTGATGCTTCAAAAATGGCAGATATCATAATGATTCTTACGCCAGATGAACTTCAGGCAGATTTGTATAAAAATGAGATAGAGCCGAATATAAAAAAAGGCGCTTTTCTTGCTTTTGCTCATGGATTTAATATTCATTTTGGACAGATTGTGCCTTCTTCAGATATCAATATATTCATGGTTGCACCAAAAGGACCAGGACATCTTGTAAGAAGTGAATATCTAAAAGGTATGGGAGTTCCTTGTCTAATGGCAGTTCATCAGGATCCATCAGGCATAACCAAAGATGTTGCCCTTGCCTATGCAGTAGGAATTGGTGGTGGTAGAGCAGGAATTATTGAGACAACATTTAAAGATGAGACAGAAACAGACCTTTTTGGCGAGCAAGTTGTTCTTTGCGGTGGATTAACAGCTCTTATCACAGCAGCTTATGAAACACTGGTTGAGGCAGGATATCCACCAGAGCTTGCTTATTTTGAGTGTCTCCATGAAGTAAAATTAATTGCTGACCTTATATATGAAGGTGGAATTTCTACTATGCGTTATTCAATTAGTAATACTGCTCAATACGGAGACCTTACAAGAGGTCCAAGAGTCATTAATAGCTCTGTAAAGGCTGAAATGAAAAAAATTCTTAATGAAATCCAAAGCGGTCAATTTGCCAAAGAATGGATTCTTGAATGCAAAGTAGGAAAACCAACCTTCAATGCTCTTACAAAGCAAGGGGAGGAACATCCAATTGAAAAAGTAGGAGAAAAGCTAAGAGCCATGATGCCGTGGCTTAAAAGTTCAAAGCTTGTGGATAAATCTAAAGCATGATTAGAAAAGAAGGATTACCTTATATAGGAGGAGCTTTATTTTTAAGCTCCTTTTTCTACTTATTATGGCTTGAGCCTGTAGCAATTGCTTTTGCGATTCTCAGCCTATTCTTTCTTTATTTTTTCCGTGATCCGGAAAGGACACCACCTGCGGACCCAAATGTAGTGGTTTCTCCAGCAGATGGAAAAGTAATATCAATAAAACAACATGGAGAGAGTTTTTGCGATAAAGGTCATACTGAAATAAGTATTTTCATGTCTCCCTTTGATGTGCATGTAAATAGAGCACCCTTTGATGGAATTGTTAAAGAAGTGGTTTACACACCCGGAAAATTTTTTTCAGCATTTAAAGAAAAAGCTTACAGAGAAAATGAAAATATAAAAATAACTATTCAAACTCAACACGGCAATATAGTTGTAAGACAAGTTGCTGGTTTTGTTGCAAGGAGAGTTGTCTGCTGGATTAAGGAAGGAGACAGTCTCAATAAAGGCGAAAGATTCGGTATGATTAAATTTAGTTCCAGGGTTGATATATGTTTACCTTCCTTTTTCAAAATTAATGTTAAGGTGGGAGACAAAGTTAAAGCAGGCAAAAACATTATTGCATCTATTTAAAAAACATGATAAAAGTGAGAAAAAAGAAAATAAGAGATCCTGATAGAAAACCAGCCAAAGGTGTTTATATCCTACCCAATGCTTTAACTCTTTGTGGAATGTTTTTTGGCTTTTATGCGATTATTTCAGCAATAAATGGAAAGTTTATTTATGCTGCATGGGCTATAATCCTTGCAAACATATTTGACGGACTTGACGGTTGGGTAGCAAGACTTACAAGAACAACAACACGCTTCGGTGTAGAGCTTGATTCTCTTTCTGATCTTGTAGCATTCGGAGTAGCGCCTTCTATTCTTATATATAAATGGGCATTGTTTGATTTTGGCAGAGTTGGTTTTGCCATAGCTTTTTTATTTGCTGCATGCGGTGCTTTAAGATTGGCAAGATTTAATATTCAGTCAGGAGGAGGAATAAAATCTTTTAAAGGCTTGCCCATTCCAGGTGCTGCAACAATGATTGCTGCTACAGTTATTTTCTGTCAGGACATACTGAATTTTACTCCTCAAAAAAATATATTTTTCCCTGCTTTGACTTTTTTATTATCTTTTATGATGGTTAGTAATCTTAAATTTCATGGACTTAAAGAAGTTGATTTTAAGGAAAAAAAACCTTTTTGGATACTTTTGTTTTTTATTCTTTTAATCTTCTTCATAGTAATTCATCCACAGATTGCAATATTTACACTTGCCAGCATTTACGTATTATCAGGTATAATTGAAAATATAATAATTTTAATTAAAAAAAGAAAACAAAAACCTGAGGTGCAAGATGAGAAGAATAAAAATATTTGATACTACCCTTAGAGATGGAGAACAGTCTCCCGGAGCATCAATGAATGTTGATGAAAAAATTCAAGTGGCAAAACAGCTTAAAAAACTTGGGGTTGACATAATAGAAGCAGGATTTCCTATAGCATCTCCAGGAGATTTTGAAGCAGTCAATAGAATTTCAAAAGAAGTTAAGGGTATTGTAGTTGCAGGACTCTGTAGAGCCCGGGATGAAGACATTGAAAGAGCTGCTGAGGCTTTGAAACCTGCAGAACAGAAAAGAATACATACTTTTATTGCCACCTCAGATATACATCTTAAATATAAACTCAGAATGGACAGAGACCAAGTAATTCAGGCTGCGGTTAAAGCTGTTAAAAAAGCAAAACAGTACACTGATGACGTTGAGTTTTCAGCTGAGGATGCAACTCGGTCAGATTGGGACTATCTCTGCAAAGTAACTGAAGAAGTAATAAAAGCAGGTGCTACAACTGTAAATATACCAGATACAGTGGGATACACAATTCCACAGGAATATGGAGAACTTATTGAGTATCTTATGAATAAAGTCCCCAATATAGACAAAGCCACAATAAGTGTTCACTGTCATAATGATCTCGGACTTGCTGTTGCAAACTCACTTACTGCAATACTTAAAGGTGCAGGACAGGTTGAATGCACAATAAATGGCATTGGTGAAAGAGCAGGGAATGCTGCTTTAGAAGAAATAGTTATGGCTTTAAAGGTAAGAAACGACTTTTTCAAAGCTGATACTGGAATTGTAACTCAGGAGATTTATAGAACAAGCAGACTTATAAGTAAAATTACAGGCATGGTTGTTCAGGCTAATAAAGCAATTGTTGGAGCAAATGCCTTTGCCCACGAAGCAGGAATCCATCAGGATGGTGTGCTAAAGGAAAGAACAACCTATGAAATAATGAGACCAGAAGACATAGGAATTCCAAGTTCAAAGATTGTTCTTGGTAAACATTCTGGTAGACATGCATTCAAGAAAAGACTTGAAGAACTTGGATTTAGCTTAACAGAAGAAGAAATAAACAGGGCATTTGAAAGATTTAAAAAGCTTGCTGACCAAAAAAAGTATATATTCAATGAGGACATTGAAGCACTTGTTTCAGATGAAGTTCTAAGAATTGCAGAGGTTTATCAGTTAATAGACCTTGAGGTAGCAAGTGGAACCAAGAAAAAACCAACAGCCACAGTAAAAATGAAAATAAACGGAGATGAAAAGGAAATAACAGTGTCTGGAGATGGTCCTGTTGATTCCGTGTATAGAGCTATCACAGAACTTACAGGTTCAAAGGCGGAACTAAACAAGTTTGAGATAAAAGCAATTACAGGCGGAACAGATGCTCTTGGTGAAGTAACAGTTATTCTTGAAGAAGGAGGACATACTGTAAGAGGACATGGTTCTGACACAGATATAATTGTTGCTTCTGCAAAAGCCTATATTAATGCCCTGAATAAGCTTGCTTTAAAAAATCTGAAGACTTAAGACAAACTGATAGGCAGACCGCCCTGTTGTTCCATGGATTAAAGCCCATTCTCTGGCTTTTTTGGTCAGTTCTTCAGGATTTAAATCTATCCCAGCAACTGTTGCGTAATGTTTAACAATATCAAGATACTGCTCCTGTGAAAATCTATAAAATCCTATTCTTAAACCAAATCTCTCAATCAATGAAGCGCGCTCTTGAAGGCTGTCTTCGGGAAAAAGCTCATTGTCACTCTGGGATACAGCAGGCATGAGATTTCTCCTGTTTGAAGTAGCATAAATAACAGAATTCTCAGGAATTTCCTCTATCCCTCCATCCATGACGATTTTTAAATCTCTGAATTCCTGTTCATTTTCATTGAATGACAGGTCATCTATAAAAATAATAAATCTAAAATCTCTGTGTTCATAGATAATGTCATAAAGATAAGGCATTGTGATAATATCATTTTTTAAAACCTGAATCATTCTTAAAGAAGATTTTTTAAAATAACCAAGCAAACTTCTTATAAGGGTAGTCTTACCTGTTCCTCTTTCTCCCCATAAAAGGACATTATTAACCCTTTTGCCCTCAATAAAAGCTTTTGTATTTGAAAGAAGTAACTCTTTTTGCTTGTCAATTCCAAAAAGTTCTTTGATATCATATTTGGGAAGCCTGTTAACAATTTTCAAGCTTTTTTCTTTACCATTCCAAATAAATGCTTGATGTTGAACAAACATGTATCTATTATAACATCCTGTGATGAAGTTTCATTAATTGAAATTTGTAAAGCGTAGACCTTTCATGCTCTATAAGCCACTTTTTTATTTCTATTCCAAGACTGTATCCACCCAATGTTCCATCTGACTTAATCACCCTATGACAGGGAATAATGATTGGCAAAGGATTTCGCTTTAAAGCCTGTCCAATAGCTATTGGCGATGTATTAAGCTTTTTCGCAAGCCAATTATATGTAACAGTTTGCCCGTATGGAATTTCACAAGTTACTTCAAGAACTTTTTTATCAAACTCTGAGATATTTTGGATATTGACAGGATAGTTAAACTCTAAGAGTTCACCTTTAAAATATGAATTCAACTGCTTAACAAAATTTAATGCAAATTCAGGAATAGTTGTATTTTTATCGGAGTCTGTTATGAATATTTTTTTTACTGATAAAAAAGAATCAAAGACAATTCCCAGTAATCCAATAGGAGTCATCACACATGCAAAATACATTTTCTATTATAACAGAATGAGAAATGAGATAAGTTGACCTTTTAACACGCTTTTTTGTATCCTATTTTTGTGGGCCGTTAGCTCAGCTGGTAGAGCAGCTGACTCTTAATCAGCGGGTCGCAGGTTCGAATCCTGCACGGCTCACTTAATTGATAAAATCTTTATTAAAAATGCTCCTTTCCCTTTAGGGCAATATTTTATCTACATTTTAGTCTCTATTTTCAGTAACTTTCGCGCAGATGAAGAAGACTCGAGGCAGGATTCTTCGCTATCAATCAGAAAAAAGATGGTACTATGTTTTATCAATAAAAAACCTCTACACCATCTGGAATCCTGTCTCCAACTCCTAAAACTGCTACAAGTGAGTTGTTTGGCAAGGGATATATTCTTACATCATCGTATCTTGAGTGTATTAACTTTAGTATTTCTGCTTTCATCTCTTTTAACTCAACATCAGTTAAAATACAATAAAATACTGAATACTGAATATGAAAACCTTTTCCTTTCATAAATCTGTAAACTCTATTAAGTCTGCCTTCATCTGATATGTCATAACATACAAGATAAGGCAATCTCATGTGGATATACTCCTTAGAAAAGAAAGTATTTGAGCTATTGACGAATTAAGTTCTTGCTCAATGTCATCTTTCTTCTTCTCAAATTTATCTATCAGAAACCTGAGTCTATCATAGTTCAAATCTGGATTTTTTATAAAATCAATATTCGCTCCGTCAGCATAAAAAAATTGAAAGGTTAAAAAGTCTGCATAGGGTTCATAGATCTGATATATATCAAACACTAAACCATAATTATATCCCTGATTGATTACTCCTATGTGAGGATCTAATTTGAATTTTATAAGGTTTGAAAGAATTGTTATGATTATTAAATTTTGCATTATCTCTTTTACCCTGCTCCATAGAAAATCAGAGGGTTTGATTTTGTTAATCATTACATTGTAGTTTCTATCTTCTGCCTCTATTGATATAGAGATGTTTTCAAAGAGACTATTTAGGACTTTTTTCTGATTCTGTGCTCTTCTTTCTTTAATCCAATTAATAAAGCTCTCAACAATTTTCTTTGAATCAAGCATCATTATCTGATATTTAGTATAGCTTTTTAATTCACTTGTATTTGGGAGTATTATAGAGGATTCCTCATGTCTGCCTATAATCAAAATTGGTATAAATTTAGAAGAAAAAAGCGTTATTGAAAAGGCATCAATTTCTACATTTCCGTAAATTATGACTTTATCAATATAATCTGCAGGAATTCTTACAGGCGCGGCAAAATTTCTTTCTATTAAAACTGAAGGACCATCTCTGCTTACAGTTGTTCCGTTGCCTTTTTCAACCAGATATAATGTCCTTTTCTTCAAGTATTCTTCTTGCAAATCCTTGCACCTCCCCTCTCCAAATGGTTCTCTGTTGTTGAACCCATTGTTCATAAAGGGGATAAAATTTTTTTCTGCCAGTTTTTTTTAGATATACTCCACCTGACTCTTCATCCTTCATAAAGTCTCTGTTCCCCAAATGTTTTGCCTTAAAAAGTTCATATACAAATCTGTCCACATTAACTCTGAAAAGTTCAACTAAATCACAGGCAAGAGACTCTCTTCCATATTCAAATTGATGATAAAAACCAATTGTAGGGTCAAGTCCAATTAATTGAATTTCTCTCACAATTTCATAATGTAGCAGAGTGTAACAAAGAGAAAGCATAGCATTTACAGGATCTTTTGGTGGACGCTTAATTCTTCTAACGAATTTCAAAGAGTTTGGAAAAATTTTTGAATAGGTAATAAAGTAAATTGAAGAAGCAGCACCTTCTATACCTCTTAAGGAATCTATTGATATGGGTGTTACTTCAATGTTTGATATAGCTTTATTAAGTATTTCAATTGCTCTATCTGCCTGCATAGCCAAAGCTTTTTTTATCTCCCTGATTTCAGAGAGAAAATCCCTTTGAGAGACTATTTTTCTTTTTATTAGCTCTTTTGCAAACTTTAAAGAAAAACCAGAAAGAGATTTTTGATACTGCTTAACTCTCAACAATCCGTTGTTGTGGAGTGGACCATTTAATATACCACTATATTTAAGTTTGCCAGTAAGAAAAAGCACAGTAATTCCGTGATTTACCAGTTTATACAAAACCGAGGTCTCAATCTTAACATTTCCTACTATAACCACTCTCTTTAAAGGTGACAAAGGAAGGCTACCGTCTTTCTTGCCTTTCGCATAAAAGCTGATTGAGTTTCCATCAACTCTTATCTCTATATCTTTTCTGTCTATAAACACTGTACTCATGACTCTATCCTATGTAAAAATACTCTGGATCAATTGGGGGCACTGCTATGCCAAGTGTAATAACTTTGCTTCTTCCATCAATTCTGAAAATGTGAACTCTATCTTCATTGGGATTAATTAATCGTTTTATTTTGCTAATTATAAATTTTAGTTCTTCTCTTTCAAGAAAGCATTCATAAACAGACTTTTGACCACCCGTGCTGTAACCTTTAAGAAAATATCTTATCTGTCCAAGTCTTCTCGCATCTGTTATATCGTAGGCTATTATGTAAAGTACTCTCATATTTATTGCCTACACATTAAAGGTTACTATGCTTGAGCCTGTTATATCCCTTTTTATATTTATACTATTCGGTATAACCTGTTTAAGTTCTTCAATATGAGATATGAGCCCAACAAGTCTATCCTGTGATTTGAGTTCATTTAATACAGCACATACAGAATCAAGAAGTTCTCTATCAAGGGAGCTAAATCCCTCATCTATAAAAAAGAACTGTATGGCTCTCATTCTTTTGCTCTGAATATAGCTTGAAAGGGCAAGGGCTAAAGCAAAAGAAACTATGAAAGTCTCACCACCAGAAAGAGTATTTACTGAACGCTCTTTGTTATAAAGAAGGTCTGAAACGGTAAATTCAAGATTAGGATTTACGTTGATTGAAAATCTTCTGCCAATGAGAGTTCTGAGGATTCCGTTTGTCAATTTAACGATTTCTTTTAATAACTGCCAGGAAAAAAATTTAACCATCTCTTTCCCATAGGTAAGATTTTTGAGTAGCTTTACATTTTCAAATTCATTTTCCATTAAAGTTATTTCTTTTGAAAGAAGTTGTTTTTCCTTGAGCATATCTTTTTCCTTTCTTATCTGCTCCTTTAGTGTGCCCAATTTTTCATTTGATTGAGCAATTTTGTCGTTTGTTTCAGCAATAAATTTTTCGGTCTCCTGTAATTCATCAGGTTGTATTGCCTTTATGGGAATTTCTTCAAGATTCTTAAGTATGTTATCCAGAGCTCCTTTTGCTTTGTTAAATTCTTTCTCAAATTCTTCCACTGTGTTTTTTAAGGATTTCTTTGTTTCCTCATCAAGAATTATGGCAGCAAGCTCGGATACATCAATTCTCATTTCCTTTGCTTTTAAATCTAAGCTTGCCTTTATCTCTTTCTGCTTTTGTTCGTCTTTTTTGATTCCTTCCGTAATTCTCTCCATTGCAATGAGAGTGTTTTGTTTTTTAATGTCTAAGTCTTTGAGTTCATTTTCAAGTTGTAAACTTCTCTTTTTGATTATCTCAAGTTCTTTTTCTGCTTCTGTTTTGATTTCATAAGAAGTTTTACCCCCTGTCTTTTCATTTAATTTATCTTTCTTTTCCTTTGTATCTTTTTTAATTTCTTCCAGTTCCTTATGTGTTTGCTGAATCTTTGTGAAAATCTCAACTCTTTTTTGAGTTACATCATTTTTGAGTTTCATCTTTTCATGAAATTCGCTGTTTAGATAATTTAACTCTTTCATTACTTCATCATTTTTCTTTTTCTTGTTCTTAATTTGTTCAAATAATTGTTCAGCATTAGCCCAGAGTTTCACCGAAATAATCTGAGAAAGTTCATGCTCAGCCTTTGTTAGTTTGGATTTTTTGTCTGAAATCTCTTTAGCATAGGTTTCAATATTTGTCTTTGAAATAAACACCTTTTCCATTAAGGGTTTTATTTTTGCTTTAACGTCCTCAATTTTAAATATGTTTTCATCCACTTCTTTGAGTTTTTCTTCCCTCAGTGCAATATTTTTATCATCTATACTCTCTGCTGGTTTTGGATGTTCAGTGCTTCCGCACACGGGACAAGGTTTCCCCTCCAACAATGTTTTGCTTAAGGTAAACGCCAGATTCTTAACTTTAAACTCATCAAGCTCTCTTAAAAGCTTATCCTTTAACTCTTTGATTTCTTCGGTTTTTGCGACTATGACCGAATCAATCTCCTCATAAGTAGCTATCGTTAAATTAAATCTATCCCTAAACTCTTTCTGAATTTGGGCAAAGCTTTCTTCCCACTTTTTTCTTTCTCTTTCAGTTTTTTTGATTAATATCTCAATTTCTTCTTTAAGATTTTTTATCTCATTTAGTTTTAATAAAGCATTTGGAAGCAAATCATAGAGCCTTAATTCTTCATCATTCAATTGAGTGTTCTCAAAAAGAGCTTTATTTTTTTCAATATTTTTCATTAATTGAGTAGTTTCAGTGTCAATTCTTTTCAACTGTTCATCAACTTCTTTAAACTCAAGATTAAGCTTTTTCATCTCTTTTGCTCTCTGCTGCTCTTTATCTAAAAGACTTTTAATCTCTTGTTCAAGCTCAACCAATTGCTCACTTTCTTTGATTTTTCCTATTAACTCTTCATTTCTCTGAGAAAAAAACTTTTCAAATTCTTCCTTTTGTTCTCTTTGTTTTTCAAACCTGCTTTCAATGATTTTTAATTCTCTGGCAAGTTCTTCATGTTTTTGTTTATTAGCCTCTATTGATTTTTTAAGATTTTTTAATTCTTCAAATGATTTTTTATACGGAGCAAGTTCATCATCCATCTGAATTTTATTTTTTAAGCTCTCTATTTCTATCTTTTTTGTTTCCATTTTTTGGAGTTCTCTCTCAAGTTCTTTCTTTTTATCGCTAAGTTGTTTGAAATTTCTAAGAATATTAAGCTTTTCCATCAATTCTTTCTGTTTTTGTCTTAGTTCGCCGAGAGCCTTTGTTATCTCATCAACCTCTCTTTCTTTGTTAATAATGCTTTCCTGTGAAATTTCAGAAAGTTCATTGAGTCTTCTTTGTTTGTCTTGAATCGTTGACTCAAGTTTTAAAAATTTTTCTGAAAACTTGCTATATAGAGGCTCACCAAAGTAGTTTAGGTCAAATAAGTTACCTATTAGTTCAGCTCTCTTGGCAGGTTCAAGCCGTAAAAGTTCCGCAAACTGATTTTGTGGAAGAATCACGACTTTACAAAATTCTTCATAGGAGAGCCCTATTATTTCCTTTATTTTTTCATTAAATTCGTTTGATTTTTCTGCAATAGGGATTTCTTTGTCTTCTTCAAGCCTGTAAAGCCTTATTTGGGTCTCCCTTTGGTCTATACCCCTTTGGATTTTAAATCTTCTTCTCCCGATTTCAAAGGTAAACTCAATATTAATTACCCCTCTTTGTGGATTTATTGCTTCTTTGATTTTTGTTGAAGCAAGTCTTGGTGTTTTACCGTAAATTGAGAGAATTATTGCATCAAGTATAGTTGATTTACCTCCTCCCGTGATACCGAATATACCGAATAGCTTTGTCCTGTAAAATTTTGTAAAATCAATTTTTACCTCACGGGCATAGCTGTTTAATCCCTCAAAAATTAAGCTAATTGGTAGCATTTTTCACCTCTTCCAATGTTTTTAGAAAAAGACTCAAAATATCCTGAGAAGGTTTTTTGTTTAACTTTGCCCTATAGAATTCTATGAACATCTCTTCTTCATTCAAAGAGTGAAGTTCTGGAATTGAAATTTCTTCTGGAACATCAGGAGTATAAAACTGCCAATTTACCAGTCTATTTCTGTATGCTTTAAGTAATGCATCAATTGAAGCGGTAGTATAAGCATGCGGATTTTTTATTAATACATAATAGTATGCCTCATCCTCTGGTGCATTCTTTACTGCATCTTCAAGAGAATCAAATTCAATCTTTCTTATCTTTGGAATTTTGTTAAATTCTATAAAATCAGGCTTACCGTTTTCCCATACAGAAACTCCCTTTTTATGCTCTATCTCAGCAAGGTCAAAGGGATAGATTGAACCTGAGTAAGTAGCATTTCTTAGTTTTTGATGTCTATGAAGATGCCCGAGAGCTATGTAGTGAGCACTTTTGGGTAAAAAATCTATAGGAATATATTCAATGCCACCAATTTGAAAAATCCTCTCAGAACCAGACTGTTGAGCACCTGCTATAGACAGATGACTCGTCAATAAAAAGTAATCACAACTAAATTGTGGCTCAATGGATAGGAGTTCATTGACCTTTTTAAGATATTCATCACCGGCTAATCCTAATCTAACCTCTGAAAGATAGGGCAGACATTTTAATGCTATAACTGTTCCTTCATTTTTTAAGTGTAGTTTTAGAAATGAATTCTCAAGAGCGAGCTTAAAATTTTCATTTTCAAATTCAATATCCTTAGATTCATCAAAGGCTGTGCTCTTTATGAAGATTGAATGTTTACCAGCTATTAAAGGTTTTGATATTTGAAGCTTGTCAGGTGAGTCATGATTGCCAGCGAGAGCAAATACAAAACAGTTTTGCTCGGAAAGCCTTGAAAGAGTTTCATAAAAAATTTTCTCAGCTTCAAAGGAAGGATTGTATGTGTCAAAAATATCACCTGCAATTAATACAATGTCAGGGTTTTCTTTTCTGGTAATATCAACGATTTCGTCCATTATCTGCTTTTGAATTGGTAAAAGCTCAAAGGTGGTCTCTTTGAAAACTTTTCCCAAATGCCAATCAGAAGTATGAAGAATTTTTAAACTCATAGCACACCTCTTTTTATTACTTGTATTCAGAGCTTTTGCCCTTAAGTTAATTATAACCCTCTGAGGAAATTAATTTTTCAAACAGAAACATTGCAGAAATATTGTCAAGGTTGGATTATCTTATGAGATTAAATCTTGGCTATGACATTTTATTTACTCTTAGATTTTTTGATATTAAAAAGGCTGAACAAATCTTCTTCAGATAAAATTTTAGATAATCTTGTATCACTCAAGTGATCAATAACCTCTTTAAAGAGTTGTTTCTTTTTGTTAAGAATATTTTGTATTCGCTCTTCTATTGTATTAACAGTAAAAAGTGATGAAACAAATACAGTTTTTTTCTGCCCAATTCTATGAGTTCTGTCTTCTGTTTGAATGGCAACAGGAAGATATTCAAGTTTACAACTTTCATTTGATATAGGGTCTAAATTACAAATTTGTTTCAATTTTGAAATTAATGCCCAAATATGTTGAACTGTTACAGATGTTCCTTGCTTTTTTAAAGTAACAATTCCCTCTTGCTCAACTTTATTATATGCTTTCCTCTCAGGTGTAAGTTCAAGCCAAACTTCTTCATAAACTTTTTTAGGAAGTTTTTTCAGAACATCTTGTTTTCTTCTCCTAAGAAAAAATGGATTAATTAAATCTTTAATCTTCTTAAGATTTTGAACATCATTATAAGTTAAAAGCCCTGGTTTAATGTAAGCAAAAATAGACACAAGCTCATCAAGGTGATTCTCCAATGGTGTCCCAGACAATCCCCAGCGAATTTTACCATTAACTTGTCTGACTGCTTTTGGAATTCCAGAGCTTGGATTTTTTATTTTCTGAATTTCGTCTAATATAACCAGATCAAAATCTTTTTTTGATACATTCTCATCCTGCCTTAACGTATCATAAGTTATTAGATAAACATGCGCGGGAAAGTACCAGATAATTTTTCTTTGTTCTGGAGTGCCACATATTTTTACAACTTTCAATTCAGGAGCCCAATCGTTTAATTTTTTCTTCCAATCAGTTAGCACTGATTTTGGACAAACTATTATTACATTGACTATTTCCCCAATTCTGAATAGTAATCTTATTGCAACAATTGCTTGTATAGATTTTCCCAGTCCCATCTCATCTCCAAGTATTGCCTGTTTATGATTGGCTAAAAATTTAACTCCATCTATTTTAAAGGGATATAACTTCAATTTATTTTGAAAAGCAATCGGATTATCAAAATTTTCACCTAATGGAGGTTGGAGAATGGGTAAAATTAATTGAAAAAAATTAGACTTAATTGGTGTTTTTTTATTTTGTAATCTTTGATTGCAAATAGAACATAACTTTCTTTCAATACCGTGAATACAAAGTTTATCATCACTAACAGGGAATAAGGTTGACACCCTATCCTTTCTTTCGTATTTTTTATAAGACATTCCAATGACCACGGGGTTACCTAAATTAACTGCAAAAGCTTTTATTTTAGGGCAGAAAAGTTTTCCCCTTATTTCAAAAACAGAGATTTCAGGTAATTTATCTTTTGAAATACGATACATACAAGTATGTTTACAATCGGGGAAATTTACATTATAATCCTTAACTAATGGTTTCTGAAAATATTGGTGTTCTATATTCTGAGGCGTAGGGAAAGGAGGAATTTTAAGTTTAACTGGGCTTCCTCCCTTTAAGTCTATTTCAATCTTATCAAGTAAAAATATGTCTTCTTTCTTTTTAAGTATTAATTTTTTAGCTAAATTAATCCGTAAATCTTTAAGAAATTTCATAATATTTTAGAAATCTTATGTTTTCTTATGTTCATTGAAATGTTTTATCTTGTTTGCCTAAGACTTCAATTGCTTTTAACATTCTATTAAATGGTTCCAAAGGATCAAGTAAAATAAAAATATTTTCAAGCATCTGTTTTGCCACTGCTAAATCATCACTAAAATCTGGATGAGAGATAACTATTATCGGTTGAAATTTACTGGTAGGGCATTCAATTCTTTCCCTTTTACCAATTTTTGAACTTTCCGATGAACTTAAATCTATTGTTTCACCAGCTTTTCTAACATATACAACGGGATAAGAAGTTACTTTTCGTGTGTCAAGTAGGTAATTCTTGCCAACAATTAAAATTGATGGAACAGTTTGAAGAGATTTGAGCAAAGAAAATCCGCATAAATTGACACCAACATAGGTTTCTAAACTCTCTCCGTATAATATCCTTTTGGATTGCCGTAGGTTTAATAGGATGAGTGCATCTAAATTCTTGTGGTATACCATGAGGATCAGTTATCAATAAGCTTCCAATATATCCATCATGCGAAGTTGTCTCATAAAGAGATAAAAAACCTAATAAAGGCTCTTGATTGCTGTTGTCAACGTTCATTAAAACCTCCTTTTTAGAAACTCGCAATCCCTTTTAAATGAGGTCTTGTTTCCTACATAAAGAGCAGGACAACCACAACTGAGTATTTTAAGTCGCAATCCCTTTTAAATGAGGTCTTGTTTCCTACAGAATCTGCTATCAGGACTACAATACAATGATTCATGTCGCAATCCCTTTTAAATGAGGTCTTGTTTCCTACACAGATAGTTGGTGCACCCTTCTGGGATTCTTTGAGTCGCAATCCCTTTTAAATGAGGTCTTGTTTCCTACATGTTGCCGTTACAACTTATGTTACTATGTGTGGTCGCAATCCCTTTTAAATGAGGTCTTGTTTCCTACAGTTAAAGAAGAAATGAAACATATAGGAGGTTTTATGTCGCAATCCCTTTTAAATGAGGTCTTGTTTCCTACACAACATAATGAATAAGTATCCTCTGGTTTCATATCGTCGCAATCCCTTTTAAATGAGGTCTTGTTTCCTACAAGTTGCAGCAATTGATGCTGCAAAGGAAAAGCCGTCGCAATCCCTTTTAAATGAGGTCTTGTTTCCTACCTGACATAACTCTGCCGCCTATTGCGTTTACTGCAGTCGCAATCCCTTTTAAATGAGGTCTTGTTTCCTACTTGGGTTTGTGTGCGGTGGTGCTGCTATAGTGCTTGGTCGCAATCCCTTTTAAATGAGGTCTTGTTTCCTACGACTTCAGGTCTTTGAAAATGCACTCAAAAATGGATGTCGCAATCCCTTTTAAATGAGGTCTTGTTTCCTACTTATTTTAAAGAAGACAATATAACTTATGGATTAAGTCGCAATCCCTTTTAAATGAGGTCTTGTTTCCTACAGGGAAAATCCTTGTAATATTTGATATGATACGTTATGTCGCAATCCCTTTTAAATGAGGTCTTGTTTCCTACAGATTGGGAGTGGGCAAAGGAAGAGGAACAAAATGTCGCAATCCCTTTTAAATGAGGTCTTGTTTCCTACATTGGACCCATATCGGGGTATCATTAAACCAATTAGTCGCAATCCCTTTTAAATGAGGTCTTGTTTCCTACTTTTTACAAAACCAAAAAGGGAGGTAAAAATGGGTCGCAATCCCTTTTAAATGAGGTCTTGTTTCCTACAGGACAAAAGCAAGAGACACTTATCGCCGCCTTAAAGTCGCAATCCCTTTTAAATGAGGTCTTGTTTCCTACGAGAAGAAGAAAATTTACAAGGAGATGGGACTTGAAGTCGCAATCCCTTTTAAATGAGGTCTTGTTTCCTACATCGGAGGGGAAAATGAAAGAATTAATTGAAATTGGTCGCAATCCCTTTTAAATGAGGTCTTGTTTCCTACTCAACTTTCCCATGTCAAACAAATGACATAGTCAAAGTCGCAATCCCTTTTAAATGAGGTCTTGTTTCCTACCAACAAAAAGAAGCAAAGGAAATAGTGGTTTTTGATGTCGCAATCCCTTTTAAATGAGGTCTTGTTTCCTACAAAGAAGTAGAGAATATTGTAAAAAAGAAAAAGTCGCAATCCCTTTTAAATGAGGTCTTGTTTCCTACAACTGATTTTTATCATGTAGTTATACCAACTAGCGGTCGCAATCCCTTTTAAATGAGGTCTTGTTTCCTACTGAGATAATAGGACAAGATTTAGAACTATCAAATTATGTCGCAATCCCTTTTAAATGAGGTCTTGTTTCCTACCAATCTCTTATACAAGAGATAAAGGATACTTTAGGTCGCAATCCCTTTTAAATGAGGTCTTGTTTCCTACAAAATTTGCCCTCACGATATCTATTTAAAAGAGAAGTCGCAATCCCTTTTAAATGAGGTCTTGTTTCCTACAAACAAGTTGAAGATGAAATTGATAAAATAAGCAATGAAGTCGCAATCCCTTTTAAATGAGGTCTTGTTTCCTACTGCCTATCATATTTTTTTGTTTATTTTTCAACATGTTATAAAAATGGGTGTGCAAATTTTTTCGCATTTTCCCACCTCCGCATGAGGTTCAAAACATTGATAATGCTTAATTTTATATTCCCAGCAAAACAAATATTTGCAATATTTTGCGTGAATATATCCAATAGTTGGTTGAAAATAATCTCTTTTCTTCAAAAATAGAGATTGAGATTCATCGCCTGTTTACGCAGGCTCGGAATAACTATTCATAAACAGTGTTAGCTCTCCATTAAAATAATGCAAAATAATATTCTTCCAAGCGCCAAGCTCGGAGTGAATATTCGTATGTTTTAATCATTAGAGATTAAAACAAACCAGCCTTGTCAAAGAGCAATTTATTAAATCAAATCATAACCATTGTATGTTTGTCAAGTTGAGAACTCAACAATCTCGTACTTGCCCAATCCAAAACTTGTTCCTTTGCCAACATGCAGGATTTCACCAGCCTTTACATATGGAATGAATATAGATATATTCCCCTTATAGATTATCTCTCCAATAACTCCACCAAGCTTCATTCGTTTGTCCTGTCTTGATGAATACCTCTCCCAGTCATACCAGAATGTTATATCTTGAACTTTTTTGACCGTCTCTGCTTTCCTTATAAGTTCTTTTGGTTCATGTATTAAAATTTCAGGTTTTATGTGAAAATAATAAATAAGGCTAAGCCTTCTTAATAAGGAGCGGATCAGTATGTGAAATTCAATGTCTCTTACAAGGTCGCGATTGTATTTAATTCTTAATGGAGTTATTGCTCTGATTTTTAGAACGCTGTACGACTCTCTTATGTTTATGTTATTAAGATGAAACAACAGCTTTTCACCTATGTTTATATTTTCTACAGTGAATTTACCCCTACCTTTTCCAATTCCAACTTTTCCAAGTTCAGATATGGTGTAAATAAAATAAGGGGCAAATTCCATTGCTTTTCCAATTAGAAGTATTTTTAAATTTAGAGTTTCCTCTGGTTGAAATAATTTTTTCTTTGTTTCAGGTGGCTCAAATATAAAAGGATGAGGAATTTTCTCATAATTGCTCATATTTAATATATTTGAATTCTCCAGAGGGGGTGTTTCAAAAACATATGAATAGATACACTGATTTTTTAGTGGGCATTCAAGACAATTAAGCCTCTTAAGTACGCAGGTGATTTTTCTAAAGATATGCCCAAAACCTCCTCTGAAGGCAGAACCCTTGAAATCTGGTAGTTTTATCTCTGTCAAAGCTTTAAGCTCAAATTCTATGTTTTTATATTCTATCCTCATCTCATAAAACCTCTAAAATAGCCCAGCCAAATGGTGTCGTACTTGAAAGATTAGAAGGTTTTTTTTGCTTTGAGGCAAGCCATATTGTAGTTGATGAATCCATTATTTGTGTCCCCTCTTTTGTTTTTACTTTTATTTTTCTTAGCCCTTCCCATGTAACTGCCTCTGCACCGGAGTGCTTACCCAGTCTTAGTAGAAAATACTTTTGCTTAAACATCTCTCTATACTCTGAAAGATTTGGTAGACTGAATCCCTTGATTTTTCTTAAGTCAATCTCTTTGTTAAAAATTCCTGCATAGTGCGAATGAGTCTTAAGCAATAGCTCAGTCAAATCAAGCTTTTTAGATATACCTGAATGAGCTAATGGCTCTTCTATTGCTAATGTTCCTTTAAAAACATTACCTGTAGGAATAATCTCTATCGGAATAGAAAGAGATTCTTTTGATGTGTTATTTAGCTTTCGTACATTTACTTGAAAGATTATCTCTGTTTTTACTTCTCCCTGAGGTTCAAAGTCGCTGAGTTTTAAGAGTCTAAAAGGATCGGTTTTTGTTTTACCCTGCAGTATCTTTTCTTCTATGTCAGTATATTTTGGGTATTTCTCTCTATCTCTATAGTGGGCAACGTTACCCTCTTCCTTGATTAATCCTTCAATGTATGCTGTCCTTATAGAGCCCTTTAAGGAACTACCTGGAATCAGAGGTTTACCTGTGTAGGGATTATAAAATGTCTTTGGTATTTCAAATTCATTAAATTCCCTGATAACATCACTTTCATTTTGGAATTGCTTAACATCTCTGTATCTATCAGCAAGTTCTTTTGGAATTGGAATAGTTCTACCCTTTATTCTGTTTTTTCTTTCAGCATAGAATCTATATAGATACACAAGTGCAATGGGTGATTTATTCTCTGATATATCCCTTAATTTTATATACTCTTTTTCATCCAGTGAATTGATGAAATCCCAAAGGTCAAACTCTATGAGAGTACTTTTGTCAGTATCTATTACAAAATTAACAGGAGTGTAACTCTGGTCGCATCCAATGTGAATCGGGCTTACGGTGTGTAATTTTACATTATAAATCATCTCATACCTCCACTTTAATTACTAAGCTATATCCCTGGGTTACTGCCTCTGGTAAAGCTTTTGAGATATCTCTAACCACTTTTCCGATGTAGGGCTTGATTATCTCTGCCTTTGTAAAAACTATAGCAGCCTCATCAGCAAATATTACAGGATTTTTAAAGGGGTTTTTGCTTTTTGAAAGTATATCTCCGTGTCTGCCAAATCTTACAAAAGGGTTAAAATATATTTTCTCAGTTTGAGCCGAGTCAGGACATAGAGGAGACAGAGTATATAGAGCATTTGGAGACTTAGCGGTATTTAACAAATCAATCTCTTCCCAGCTGATAATATCAAATTTTCCGTATCCAACAGTTGCATCTTTACCATAACCATGTTTTCCAATACGACTCAAAATTTCAAGAAACGAATTTATATTAATATCATCCCGCAAACCTGCGAAAACTACCAAGTCGCAATTAAAGAAAATTTTGCCTACATTGTAAGGAGCAAAAGGTGGTTCAGTTGTTGTATTTGTAAGCCTGTTTATGCTACACCTTGTCTGCTCCTGCTCTTTGAAAAAAGATAAGGATTCATAATTGATTTTTCTTAGCAAATTTAGTGGTTGTTCAAAAGCAAAATAGTTTCTTCTTTTAAGTTCCTTTCTATTTTTTACAATTTCTTCCTCAGAGATATCAAAAAGCATGCTTAGCGGTAACGCGGGTCTTTTGAGATAAATCTTGTTGTTTACTACAGGATAGGCTGAAGATAAGACTATGAAAGGATTTTTATCATAGTCATTAAGAAGTTCATCAAGACTCTTTCCAAATATTTTTGGGTCATAGCATAGTTGCCAGCAAATATGCCCAAAAAGCGTGTCTCCTTTTATAAAGTCTCCAAAACCTGTGAGAGGTTTTATTTTAACTGAATAGGTTTTCAAGGTTTACCCCCAAAGTTTAATCTCATCATACTCCCTTTTTAAAGTTTCATCATCAAAGATGAATTCTACTTTTCCATATCCTCTGCTACCAGACCCACCAAGACTGTCATACTCAAGAAGTTTAAGCCCTTTCAATAGATAATTCTTAAAGAGTTCCTCTTCTCCATTATTTAAAATCTTAAAGCTTATCTCTAATTTGAACTCAGCTCCAGCTGGAACTCTTTCTATGAATCTTGGATGCTCGGCTGTTCCTGTAATTCTGTTGATTCTGTTTTCGGACTTAACTTCAATATAGCTCCATCTTTTCTCCTCTGCTTCTTTAATAAATTGATCGGTCAGAAAACAATCACTAAAAGACACTCTTGTGGGACCGAGTTGCTTTGCCAGCTTTTCATCTGTATCTCCTGCTCCAGAGCCAAAAACTTTGAGAATGTTTTCAATGTGTTTTTTTATCCCACCATTTGATTGCTCAAGCATTTTTGATGACGCAAGTCCTCCAGCCTTTATCATGTCATCATGTTTTGTAGCCTCAGCAACAACTCCATAGTAAAGCTCCACAAGGCTTCTTATCTTGCCTTTCAGAGATGACCCTGGTATGTAAGGCTCATTCGTATAGGGATGCTTAATTACAGGATTGTCTGTTCCGCCTATCTGCATTTCTGTATTTCCTGAACCGATATGTAAGCCTGTTTTAAGTCTGATTGTGCCCTTGATTGTTTTAATCTCTCTGAGTTGCATGTTTTACCTCCTCATTCTTCTATCAAATAATTCATCATAGTATCTGTAAAAACCCATGAATGCTTCAAAAAATTTCACAAAAATATCAAAATCTTTTTTAGTGTTAACCAAAGAAACACAATCCTGAATGAAATCTTTAAATTCCTTTGTTATATGATTCCTTCCATCTGCATAGGCTGCTTTTGCATTTAACATTTTAAGGTAAGGAAGCATTTTTTTGAACTGATCTTCATTTTTTACTCTATCTGAAAACAATAATACCTCATCATAAAACTTTCGTATCTGAGATATCTTATTTTTATCTTTAGCTATCTTACCTACTTCTTTAATCTTCTTTGCCCATGCCTCAGCTACTGTTGAAAAAAGATCTGGATTAATCATTTCAGCTTTCTCGTCAGCCCAAAAAACAATTTTTGGTAATCCTCCATTACTCATGCTTTCCTCCTCATGTATAAAGTTTTCCAGAGAGGAATCCTCATGGATTCCCTGTATTTTTCAAGCCAAAGGCTTAGATGTGTAAGCACTTCCTCTGCTATTTCAATTCTTTTGTCCTTCGGATATCCTTTCGCCACATTTCTTATAGTTGAGTAGTAAAGTTTAGCCCTCCATGTAAGTGAATTCAAACTTGATAGGTCAAAAGAATTGCTCTGTCTTAAATGTATCTCTTCTTCCACCATTTTTACTATTTCGTTGAGTTTATAAGAAAAAGCCTTTGTTATTATTTCTTCTTCAAGCCAATTGTGCAAATGTGATTCAATCTCCGCAAGTTTTGAAAGGTCATCCCAAGAGACTGAAACATCAAAAACTGTAAGCTTGTTTTTACCCTTCTGTTTTGCTTTATCAAGGGCTTCTTCTGAAAATTTAGCCATGTTTATAACTGGTGTTTCTGACTTTGTAATGAAAAGTCCTGCAGATAGGGAAATCTCCCTGTTTTCACAGCAGTATTTACTGAAATCCTCTTTCACTCTAAGAGCAAATTCAAAGGTGTCTTTCCATGGACCTATAACAAACAAGTCATCACCGCCTGTAAAAACTGTATAGATATTTTTAAATTCTGTGCGGCAGAGATAAGGAACATAAAGAGTAAAAAACAGATTAAGCTGTCTGGATAAAGTTGTATATCGGGAAAAAGTTCTCTTTTCCTTCCTTAGCCCTTTCATGAATATTGTCCCAAGATTATCTACATCTGCCTTGAAAACTCCCAAAGCTGGGACTCCCTGATATTCTGAATCAATTTTGTGAAGACTTAGTTTTCCTAAGTGAGCAAAGCTGAGAATTCCGCCATAATTAATTAAGTTATCTATTTCTTTGAGGGATTCTTCAGATTCATCATATTTCAATTTTTCCAATATCTCAGCATCCTTATGTTCCTCTGTAAATCTCGGGACATAAGCGTTAATAAGTTTTATGGAAAAGAGTTCTTTGCTTAAATGTAGTTCTTCCTGCCAGAGAGAGTTTATATCCCAGAAATGCCTTACTTTTCCTGCTTCAACAAGGTCTCTTAATTTGCCTGTGATGAAAGCTAATTGATATCGGTTATATATAGGAATTCTAAGCTTATCCTTCAAGTCTGCATCTTTATAAGTAATCGCAATATAATCCTTTGATGTTAGATTTCTTCCAATATTTACATGATCAAAACACACATCGCAAAGATGCTCGTCATCTATCTTGTTTCTGTCCCCTGCAGGTCTTCTGTTACATAGGGGGCATATGCCAAATTCAGAAGAAAATTCATTAAGATAGGTTGTTTTAGCCCCTGCATACTTTAAAATGTCAAATTTATGGAATTTTCTTTCCTCTGAGACTTTACCAAGTTTTTTCCCTATGTCTGACAGAGTTTCAGTATCTATTAAAACATTAAAAGATGCTGTTACACTACTTATACCGATTGATACTTCACCATAGAAGTTTTTAATAAGCCAATCATTAATTTCATTTTCTGCTTCCGCTAAAAGTTTTATAGCTCTCTCAGTATTTGGAAGGATCATTCTAAATTTGCCAGCTGCATTTACAACGATAGAGGTTGAGGGCAGCCCTATCTTTTCAACTATAAAATCTGATGCAAGCTCACTAAGGAGTGACACATAGAAAGACCTTCCTCTTAGAAGCTTTGCAGCATTTTTTCTCGTGTCTCCTGTATCAGAGAATATGAAATCCTGAATACCGTAAAAATTACCCTCTATGAGAAGAAACTTTTCAATATCTCTGTCTTTTATGGCATCTATATTTATAGAATTTGTCTCTCTGTGATAGGCATAAAATGCTGTGGCAATTGCAGCAGTGAGGCGACTGTGGTCATAGAGAGATATGTCAGTGATAATCTCTTTAAAATCTCCAGCGTCATCTCTGGTAACGGTAGCAGATGGTATTGAGCTGGTAAACAGGAAAAGTAAACTGTCAAGATGTTCAAACCAAAGTGGTGAATATTCAATATGAGGAAGTTTTTTAAAAAGCTCTATAAATTGTTCATAAAGGGTTTTATAATCAATTTGTTTTAGTGAACTCTTCTCAACAGGGAAGATGCTTTTAGGAGATAAAGTTGCCAGTGGATAAACAAACTTAAAACTTTCTGGTTTGTTTTCTTTCCAGTTCTCATTTATTGAAATATCCTCAAAAATTGTTGAAAGGGGGATTTCCTTGGGCATTCGGCTTTGAGCGTCTTGCTCTTCAAATTCTTTTCTCTCTATACCACTACTTAAAATATCAGCCTCTCTTATAATTAACTGTTCTGCTGAGGTGGGTTTATGATGCATTGCTGCAAGATTTATGAGAGAAGTATCTGCAGTTGAATCAGTAAGTATTTGCTTTGGTAAGTATTTTGAAAAACTATCAAAAAAGTAAGCTGTGTGAAGAGAATGCCTGTGGGTATATCTGTGGTTATACTTAGGTTGATAAAGAGCCTGATTATTAATAACATAGTCCTGAGGAATTTCAACTGATGCTCTCTCTGAAAATTTACCTATGTCATGAAGTAAAGCTGCAATGGCAATTTTTAAAATTTCTCTGTCCACCATGTTTTAACTCCTCATTGTTTTTTTTATTTTACTGAACTTTTACACTCATTTCGTTAAAAGAAAATGTTGCAACAATATTTCAAACTATTTTTATCCTTCTTTTATCAATTGGAACTCCATACAGAGGTTGAACCATACTTCCTTATGGATTTAATGAGACAGTAGTGATACGAAGAGCCATCACTTACAATTTGAGAGATTTTTCTATTTATCTTACTAATATAGCTTCTTAAGTTTTCAGTGGCATACTTTTGAGTATAATTTTCCTTGAATTCGCTGCTTTTCACTGGATCTTTATCGTAAATAAATCCATAAAGTGAAGCCAATTCATCAATAAATGGTTCTTCAGTCAACTTATTAAGACTAAGATAGCAGTCATTACAAGACAGACAAGCTTTTGCATTGTCACATTCAATTTTCCTTTTTAGAAAAAAGGAGTAAATTGTCAACATTACAGGTGGAAGGAGCAATACATCTGAGACAATTTTTATTTCTCTTTCTTTTAATTTAACTTTTATTTGTGGCTGGATTATTGCAATATCAATTTCGTTCTGACTTATTTTCATAAGCTCCTTAAATGTTCCTTCCTTTAATTCAATTTTATCCCTTAGCCTTAAAAAGGGGAGTTCTGCAAGTTCAATTTTTGCTTCAGCTGTGCTTATCATTTTAAAAGAACTATTCTCAATCCTACATTTAATACACCGTGGTTTTTTAGGTGGATAGAAAAACTCTCGGTTAGCCTCAAATTCTGGCGAGACTAGTACATGATAGAGTTTATCTTGCGGCCTTCCAAAAAATTGAAGGGCTGTGCCAAGATAAAAGCTCATTGTTTTTCTTCCACCTGCAATTGAACAATGAAGCCTTATATTTGGATTTTGAGTAATCTTTCTTATGAAACTAATTATAGTTTCAGCAGTTGCTTCACTTTCTTCAGTGTTTCTTATATCATCAATCTCTATATTGTCATTTTTGATAGTAATTATATCTGTAATTTTTGTTCGCGATAGACCGTACTCGTTAAAAAGAGAATTTAAAATACCTCCTCCTATAAGAACATCTTTTATTATCTCTTCACCTTTTTTAGTTGTAATAATGTAGAGTTCATCTATGTAAATGGGAGGGTCTTTCATAGCTAAGGCATAAATTGTTTCAGTAATTATCTGTGGAGTAGCACCAGCAACACATACCAATACTTCTTTAAATTTTTGATACATTGCTCAATTTTAATAAAAATCCTTGAGGATTTCAATAGATTTTATAGTTTTTCTCAGGATTAACTAAAAAGCATAAGTTTTTCGGGATAACAATTTCTGCCCGGATTCTTCGGGGCTTCACCTCTCAGAATCACAGATAAAGACTGTTCAAAAACTTGTAATTTATTGAAAATCAATAAACTACAACTCCTGCTATTTTTCAATTACCTCCAACTGTCATTCCGACTTTTAGGAGACCCTTCGCTTACGCTCAGGGTGACAGTAAAAGGTCATCCCAAGCCGAGCTAAGCGAGCCCTGAGCCTTAGGCGAAGGGTCTACGAGGAATCTCCTCATTTTTTAAACAATTTCAGAAATTCCTCAAGAACATTGAGATCCTGAGGAATGACATTTAGCAATTGAACAGTCTTCATAGTTTATTCTTACCATGGATACTATATCCTAACCTGAAAGAGAAAAAGTATTGACAAAATTTATCAGATTTTGTAAGCTTAATTTATCATTAAAGTTGCCCTCCTGAAGGGTTAAACAATTTTAAAAAGTGAAAAAAATCCTTAAAAATCCATAATGAGGTAATATAATGGAAAACAATACCATTCCAATTTCTATTTCTGAATTAAAACAGAAAAAAATTCCAGAGCTTATGGATATGGCAAATTCTCTGAACATTGAGAATGCCACTTCCATGAAAAAACAGGATTTAATTTTTGCAATACTTCAAAGCCAGATTGAAAAAATTGGAACTGTTTACGGTGCAGGTGTACTTGAAATTCTTCCAGAAGGATTCGGTTTTCTGAGAAGTCCTGATTACAGTTATCTACCAAGCCCTGATGACATTTATGTTTCGCCTTCCCAGATAAGAAAATTCGGTTTGAGGACAGGAGACCTTATCACAGGACAGATTAGACCTCCAAAAGAAAATGAAAGATATTTTGCACTTCTTAAAGTAGAATCAATTAATGGAAAGCCTGTTGAAGAGAGTATTATTAGACCTCTTTTTGACAATTTAACTCCTTATTATCCTACTGAAAAAATTAATCTTGAGTATAATCCAGCAGATTACTCAACAAGAGTGATGGATTTACTCACTCCTGTTGGAAAGGGACAAAGAGGTTTAATTGTGGCTGCTCCAAGAACAGGAAAAACCATGCTTCTTCAGTCAATTGCAAAAGCTATAAAAAAGAATCATTCTGAAATATACCTTATAGTTCTGCTTATTGATGAAAGACCTGAAGAAGTTACTGACTGGCGCAGACAGGTTACAGGAGCTGAAATTATAAGTTCTACCTTTGATGAGCCCGCTCAGAGACACTGCCAGGTTTCAGAAATGGTCATTGAAAGAGCGAAAAGACTTGTGGAAGAGGGAGAAGATGTTGTAATATTACTTGACAGTTTAACAAGACTTGCAAGGGCATACAATGCTATTACTCCAGCTTCAGGAAAGGTTCTTTCTGGTGGACTTGAAGCAACAGCTTTGCAGAAACCTAAAAGATTTTTTGGTACAGCAAGAAATATAGAAGAAGGCGGCTCTCTTACAATAATTGCAACAGCTCTTGTAGAAACAGGAAGCAGAATGGATGATGTTATTTTTGAAGAGTTTAAAGGAACTGGTAACATGGAAGTTCATCTGGATAGAAAACTTGCAGACAAAAGAATATTTCCAAGTATTGATATTGGTGCTTCTGGCACAAGAAAAGAAGAACTCCTTGTTGCTCCTGATGTTTTAAACAAAGTCTGGATTTTAAGAAAAGTTCTGAGTACACTCAGTCCAATTGAGGCAATGGAATTTTTATTGAGTAAACTTAAAGGAACAAAATCCAATAAAGAGTTTCTTGAGATGATGAATAAATGATGAAAACTGAAGATTATTGTTTTGTCTGTGGAAAACAAAATCCTGTTGGACTAAAAGTAAAATTTAATCACGGAGAAGGTAAATCCTTTGCAGAATTAATTCTTACGAAAGAATATCAAGGCTGGAGTGGAATAATTCATGGTGGAATTATTGCCTCGCTTCTTGATGAAGCCTGTGTTTATGCAGGAAATTCACTTGGATATCATACTGTTACAGCAGAGCTAAAAATAAGATTTAAAAATCCTGTAGCGCCTCAGGAAAAAATAGTGGTAGAGGCTCATGCAGAGCATATAAAATCAAAACTAATTGAAGCAAAAGCCTGGATAAAAAATTTAAATGGAACATTAATAGCAGAAGCTGAAAGTAAATTAATTATAAAGGAAAAAACTGAATGATTCTGAAATTTTATAGAAAAGGTGCTCTTTCAGAATATAAAACACAACAACTGCTCAAACGTATAAATTCTGAAATTTCAGATGAAATTAAACAAGTTGAAACAGAATTTTGCTACTACATCCTGACAGATAAAAAACTATCAGAGTATGAATTAACTATTTTAAAATGGCTTTTAGCTGAAACCTTTGAACCAGAAAACTTTTCAGATAAAAGCTTTCTATCTTCAGATAATGGAATGATATTTGAAGTAGGACCTCGTCTTAATTTTTCTACTGCCTGGTCTACCTGTGCTGTATCTGTATGCCATAGCATCGGAATCAATAAAATTCAAAGAATAGAACGCTCAAGAAGATATAAATTGATACCTGTAATTAAAAATTTCCCTATGAAACTTTTTCTTGACATGATTCATGACAGAATGGTTGAGTGTCCGTATCCAGAGCCCCTTAATGACTTTTCTCATGGCATATCTCCAAAACCTTTAAGAATTGTGCCTGTTTTGGAAGAAGGGAAAAAAGCACTTGAAAAAATAAATCATGAACTTGGTCTTGGATGGGATGAGTGGGATATTGAGTTTTATCTAAAGCTTTTCAAGGACAGATTAAAGAGAAATCCAACAGATGTTGAATGTTTTGATCTTGCTCAATCAAACAGTGAACATTCAAGACACTGGTTTTTCAGAGGAACTCTTTTTATTGATGGGAAACCGGCAGAAAAAACGCTCTTTGATATAGTAAAAGAACCTTTGAAAAGAAATCCGAAAAATTCTGTTATAGCCTTTAAAGATAATTCAAGCGCTATATATGGAGCAAAAATAGGATATTTAAAACCTGAAATACCTGGAAAGTCTTGTAGATTCGCAATAAAAAGGGAACTACATCATCTTATTTTCACAGCTGAAACTCATAATTTTCCAACAGGTGTAGCTCCTTTCCCTGGAGCTGAGACAGGGACAGGAGGAAGAATCCGTGATGTTCATGCAACTGGTAAAGGTGCTATCCCAATTGCAGGAACAGCAGCTTATTGTGTTGGAAATCTTTATATCCCAAACTATGAGCTTTCATGGGAAGATAAGTCCTTTAAATATCCTTCTAATCTTGCAACACCTCTACAGATTGAGATTGAAGCCAGCAATGGTGCTTCTGATTATGGAAATAAATTTGGTGAACCTGTAATAGCAGGATTTACCCGTTCATTTGGTATGAGGCTTCCTGACGGAGAAAGAGTTGAGTGGATAAAACCCATAATGTTTACTGGTGGCATAGGTCAGATAAATGCAATTCATACTGAGAAAGATTCACCTAAAAAGGGAATGTATGTTGTAAAAATTGGCGGTCCTGCTTACAGAATAGGGATGGGAGGCGGAGCTGCATCTTCTGTGGTTTCAGGAGAACTTAGTGAAGAGCTTGATTTTAATGCTGTGCAGCGCGGAGACGCTGAGATGGAAAATAAACTTAACAGAGTTGTTAGAGCCTGTGTTGAACTTGGCAAAAAAAATCCTATAGTAAGCATTCATGACCAGGGCGCTGGTGGAAACTGTAATGTAGTTAAAGAGCTTGTCTATCCAGAAGGAGCAAAAATTGATATAAGAAAAGTAATACTTGGAGACGAAACTCTTTCTGTTCTTGAAATATGGGGAGCAGAATATCAGGAAAATGATGCTATTTTAATAGAAAAAGAAAATGTAAAACTTTTTGGTATTCTATGTAAAAGGGAAAGGCTTCCATGGTCAATTATTGGAGAAGTAACAGGAGATGGGAAACTTATTGTTTATGACAGTAAAAATAATCAAATAGCTGTCAATTTTGATCTTAAGGATGTTTTAGGAGAAATTCCAAAAAAAGAATTCAAACTTCAAACAATTGAAAAAAAACTTAAACCGTTAAAAATTCCTGAAACTTTAACACTGAAAGATGCATTAAATAGGGTTTTGAGGCTTCTTTCTGTAGGTTCAAAAAGATTTCTAACAAATAAAGTAGACCGTTCAGTTACAGGACTTATTGTTAGACAGCAGTGTGCCGGACCTGTGCAACTTACAGTTTCAGACGTGTGCGTTGTTGCTCAGAGCTATTTTAATAAAACAGGAATTGCCCATGCCATAGGAGAACAACCAATAAAAGGACTTATAAATCCTGAGGCTATGGCAAGGCTTTCTGTCACAGAAGCTTTAACAAACATAGTATGGGCAAAGATTACAGATATTCAAGATATTAAATGCTCTGCTAACTGGATGTGGGCTGCAAAACTTCCAGGAGAAGGCGTTAGACTCTATAAAGCTGCACAGGCTATGGCAGAGTTTATGATAAAGCTGGGTATAGCAATTGATGGAGGTAAAGATTCTCTCTCAATGGCTGCAAAAGTTAAAACACCAGATGGAGTTGAAGTTGTAAAATCTCCAGGAAGTCTTGTAATTTCTGCTTATGCGCCATGTCCTGATATACAGAAGATTATTACACCTGATATAAAATCTCCAGATAAAAGTGTGATTCTTTTCATTGACCTTTCTAATGGAAAGAAAAGACTTGGTGGCACAGCATTGGCTCAATGTATGGGACAGCTTGGTGATGAAACGCCTGATATGGAAAATCCTGAACTTCTAAAGAGAAGTTTCAGAGCAATCCAAACATTAATTGATAAAAAATTAATACTCTCAGGGCATGACCGTTCAGATGGAGGATTGATTACAACTCTTCTTGAAATGGCTTTCTCAGGTTCTTGCGGACTTCATATAAAAATAAAAGAGCCTAAATTATCTAATATTATGGCAGAACTATTTAATGAAGAACCAGGGCTTGCAATTGAAGTAGATATTAAAAAGCTTGATAAAGTAGAGAAGTTTCTTATACAAAATGAGATATCTTTTTACAGAATTGCCGATACTTTAAAAGAAAATAAAATTATTATTGAACATTCTAATAAAATCATTTTTGATGAACCCATGACATCCCTTAGAGACATCTGGGAAGAAACCAGTTATCGTCTTGATATGCTTCAGGCAAATCCTGAGTGCGTGGAGGAAGAAAAAAAATCAATATATGGAAGAATTGCTCCTCATTACAAACTTAGCTTTACCCCTGAACGTACTCCTGAAATAATTCTTAAAAAGAAAACAAAACCGCTCATTGCAATCATTCGTGAGGAAGGAAGCAATGGTGATAGAGAAATGGCAGCTGCCTTTTACATGGCTGGATTTGAACCATGGGATGTATGTATGCAGGATTTGATAGATAAAAAAATTTCTCTCAAGAAATTTAAGGGAATCGCATTTGTTGGTGGCTTTAGTTTCGCAGATGTTCTTGACTCTGCAAAGGGATGGGCTGGCTGTATAAAGTTTTCTCATCTAAAAAAGGAATTTGAAAATTTTTATATGCGTAATGATACTTTCAGTCTCGGTGTCTGTAACGGATGCCAGCTTATGGCACTTCTTGGATGGGTTCCGTGGTATGGGATTGAAGAACTAAAACAGCCCAGATTTATATGGAATAAATCTGGAAGATTTGAATCCAGATGGGTAACTGTAAAGATTTTACCTTCTCCATCAATTATGCTTAAAGAGATGGAAGACTCTCAAATTGGAGTATGGATAGCTCATGGAGAAGGAAGAGCATATTTCCCTGATAAAAATATTCTCAGTAAAGTTCTTGAGAAAAATCTTGCACCTGTGCGTTATGTTGACGATAGTGGAAATATTACAGAAACCTACCCATTTAATCCAAATAACTCACCTTATGGTATAACTGCTTTATGCAGTGAAGATGGCAGACATCTTGCTATGATGCCTCATCCAGAAAGAACATTTTTACTGTGGCAATTGCCATGGCTACCTCAAGACTGGAAAAAACTGAAAGCATCTCCATGGCTTAAACTTTTTCAGAATGCAAGATTGTGGTGTGATAGCCATGCATAAATTTTTGAAAAATAGAATCATTGAAACAATTAAAATACTTGGCTTACCAGAAGTTGAGCCTGAAATAGAAATTCCTAAAAATGAAGCCTTTGGTGACCTAAGCACACCAATAGCAATGGAAATTGCAAAAAAATTAAAAAAACCCCCAAGAACGATTGCTCAGGATATAATTCAATCAATAAATAAAAGCTCATTTGAAAGTGTGGAATTAGCAGGACCTGGATTTATAAATTTTAAGTTCAAAAATGATTTTGTTTTTTCTGAGCTTGAAAATCTTCTTAAACTGGGAGAGTTGTTTTTTACCCAGAATATAGGGAATGGTAAAAAAATTCAGATTGAGTTTGTCAGTGCAAATCCTACAGGTCCACTTCATCTTGGGCATGGTAGAGGAGCTGCATTGGGAGCAGCATTAGCAAACATTTTAAAGGAAGCTGGATATAATGTTTTCACTGAGTATTACA
This sequence comes from Thermodesulfovibrio yellowstonii DSM 11347, assembly GCF_000020985.1. Classification (NCBI taxonomy): domain Bacteria; kingdom Pseudomonadati; phylum Nitrospirota; class Thermodesulfovibrionia; order Thermodesulfovibrionales; family Thermodesulfovibrionaceae; genus Thermodesulfovibrio; species Thermodesulfovibrio yellowstonii. The sequence continues at coordinate 617,139 of NC_011296.1, read as the reverse complement.
TAAATGATGCTGGTAAACAGGTTGAGATTCTTGGATTGAGTGTCTATATTGCTCTTCAAAATCTTTTTGGGAAAAACCTTGAAATGCCAGAGGAATGTTATAAAGGAGAGTATATAAATGAAATTGCAAAGGAACTATATGATTTGTATGGCAATAGTTTACAAAATAAGGAATTTGATGAAATCGCTGATTTTTTAATTGATTTTTCTTATAAAAAAATGCTCAATGAAATAAAGAAAGACCTTGATGATTTCGGAGTAAATTTTGATAACTGGATAAGTGAAAGAAAACTTTATCATACAGGTGAGGTTCAGAGAGCGATTCTTAAGCTTAAAGAACTTGGATTTATTTATGAAAAAGATGGAGCATTGTGGTTTCATTCAACAGCTTTTGGAGATGACAAAGACAGAGTTATTGTAAAAAGTGATGGAACATATACATATTTTGCCTCTGATATTGCCTATCATAAAAACAAAATTGAAAGAGGATTTGATGAACTTATAAACATCTGGGGAGCTGACCATCACGGGTATATTCAGAGAGTAAAGGCTGCTGTACAGGCATTGGGCATGTCTGATTCTCAAATTAAAATACTTCTTGTGCAGATGGTAAATCTACTCAGAGAAGGAAAGCCTGTTCAAATGTCAAAAAGAGCAGGAACATTTGTTACTCTAAGAGAGCTTATTGATGAAATAGGTGCTGATACTACAAAATTTATATTTCTAACCCGTAGACATGATAGCCATCTTGAGTTTGATATAGAGATTGCAAAAAAACAGTCTCATGAAAATCCTGTTTATTATGTTCAGTATGCTCATGCAAGAATTAATAGTATTTTTGTAAAAGCTCAGAGTGAACCAGAAAGATTTTCTGGAGAACTTTTTAACGAAGATGAATTAAGAATTATTAAAAAGGCGCTCATTTATCCAATGATTTTTGAACTGAGCGTTCAAATGAGAGAACCACATAGAATAACATTTTATTTACAGGAACTTGCGGCATTGTTTCACAGTTATTACCACAAATACAGAGTTATCTCTGAAAATGATGAATTAACAGAAACAAGACTCAGTCTGTGCAAGGCTATAATGTTTGTTTTAAAACATGGACTCAGAATGCTTGGAGTTAAAGCTCCTGAAAAGATGTAATTTAGCTGAATTTAATAGCATCAGCCATTTTTACAACTTTAGCCATAAATCCCACATCATGGACTCTTACAATATTTGCTCCATTAATAACTGATATAGCAACAGCTGAAGCAGTACCTTCAAGTCTTTTCTCAGGTAAACTTTCATTTAAAACTTTACCAATAAAACTCTTTCTTGAGACTCCAATAAGTAATGGCTTCCCCAGATTAGAAAATTCTCTGAGATTTTTTATTATTGTAAGATTGTGTTCAGGTAACTTACCAAATCCAATACCTGGGTCAATAATTATCATATTCTCATCAACTCCTGCCTGTTTGGCAATAACCACAGAGTCCCTCAAATATTCAATAATTTCAGGGATAAGAGCCTCATAGTAAGGATTTTTCTGCATATCTTTGGGTGTTCCTTTTATATGCATGACAATAACAGGAACTTTGTATTTACTTGCTATTGTTGACATCTGAGGGTCAAATCTCAATCCACTTATATCATTTATAATAGTTGCACCTGCCTTAATTGCTTCTTCTGCAACACGAGCTTTGTATGTATCAATGGAAATAGGAATGGAAATTCTCTTTGAAATTGCTTCAATCACCGGTATAACTCTTCTAAGTTCTTCATCAATACTTACTGGTTCTGCTCCAGGACGTGTTGATTCTCCACCAATATCAAGTATATCAGCACCTTCATCAATTAAACGAAATGCGTGATCAACTGCTTTCTGAAAATTGAAATATTTTCCACCATCAAAAAAAGAATCAGGGGTTACATTGATAATTCCCATTATGTAGGTTTTTTTGAGAAAATTGAACTCAAAATTATGAAACTTGAGCTTCATGCAGCCTTTTTGCTCTCTGAAATGAGCTCCTCTATTTCAGGACCTTCAAGAGTTTCTCTTTCAAGTAAAGCTCTGGCGATTGCATCAAGAATTGTTCTATTCTGTTCAAGTAATTCTCTGGTCTGACTATAAGCCTCAGTTACAATTCTCTTTGTTTCCTCATCTATCTCTTCAGCGGTTTTATCAGAATAGTCTCTGTGTTTTGCAATTTCTCTTCCAAGAAATACATGCTCTTCTCTTTTACCAAATGTCAGCGGTCCCATCCTTTCGCTCATTCCCCACTCAGTAACCATCTTGCGAGCAAGTTCTGTAGCTCTTTCAAGATCATTTCCAGCACCTGTTGTCATCGTTCCAAGTGCTATTTCTTCTGCAACTCTTCCTCCAAGAAGAACTTTGAGTGTACCATAGAGATATTCTCTTGAGTAAGTGTAGCGATCATCAAGTGGAAGCTGCTGGGTTACTCCGAGAGCCCTTCCTCTTGGAATTATGCTAACTTTATGAATTGGGTCAGTTGCGGGTGTAAGTTTTGCAACAAGAGCATGTCCTGCCTCATGATATGCTGTAATTCTCCTTTCTTCTTCGCTCAAAACCATACTTTTTCTTTCAACGCCCATCAAAACCTTATCCTTTGCAGCTTCAAAATCATTCATATGCACAGTATCGCTATTTCTTCTGGCAGCGATTAGCGCAGCTTCATTTACTAAATTTGCAAGGTCTGCTCCTGAAAATCCCGGAGTTCCTCTTGCAATCTTTTCAAGATCAACATCACTGTTAAGAAGAATCTTCTTTGTATGAACTTTGAGTATTTCAAGTCTTCCTTTTACATCAGGAAGAGGAACAACAATCTGACGATCAAACCTTCCAGGTCTTAAAAGTGCAGGGTCTAAGACATCAGGTCTATTTGTAGCTGCAAGTACAATTATTCCTTCATTACTTTCAAATCCATCCATCTCAACAAGAAGCTGATTGAGAGTCTGCTCTCTTTCATCATGTCCTCCACCAAGACCTGCTCCACGTTGTCTCCCAACTGCATCTATCTCATCAATGAAAACAATGCATGGTGAGTTTTTCTTTGCCTGATCAAAAAGGTCTCTGACTCTGCTTGCACCAACTCCAACAAACATCTCAACAAAATCTGACCCAGATATGGAAAAGAAAGGAACACCTGCCTCACCGGCAATTGCTTTTGCAAGAAGAGTCTTACCTGTACCAGGCGAACCAACAAGTAAAATGCCCTTAGGAATTTTTGCTCCGAGCTTTATATATTTTTGAGGATTCGTAAGAAAATCAACAATTTCTTTTACTTCTTCTTTTACTTCTTCAATACCTGCAACATCTGAAAAAGTTACTTTAACTGATTTATTTGAAATCATTTTTGCTCTTGCTTTACCAAATGACATTGCACGGCTACTTCCTGCTTGCATCTGCTTCATAAATAAAATCCATAAGAATACAAGAAAAATCACAGGTCCCCATGATATGAGAAAATTAATATACCATGGTGTCTGATCAGGAGGTTTAACTGAAATTTTTACACCATGAGAAGAAAGCTCCTTTATAAGCTCTGGATAATTTATATAGTAAGTTTTAAATTGCGAGCCGTCTTTCAATTTGCCTGTTATTGTATTGTCCTTGATTAAAACTTCATCTACTTCAGAATTCTGCACCTTAAGAAGAAATTCTGAAAATATTATTTCTTTTTCTGTTTTCTGAGGAACATTTATAATGTTAAAAAGCGCAATTATTGAAATACCTATAATTAACCAGATTAGAAATGTTTTTAATGAACCTTTTGCCTGTCCGTTCATAAATTAATTTTAACTTAAAATAAGTATAAAAGTAAAAAATTGCAGTAAAATATAAATAAAATCCAATAAGGAGGTTAAAATGATAACCTTAAAAGAAAACTTTTATCGGCTTTTGCATCCAAAGATTGTTTTTTTACTTACATCTGCAGGTAAAGACGGAAAACACAATGTTATGTCTTGTGCATGGGCAACTCCAGCATCTGAAGAACCACCAAAGGTTATTGTATGTGTTTCAAAAGAACATTATACTACAGAGTTAATCCTTCAGACAGAAGAGTTCGCAATCAATATTCCTACTAAGGATATGGTTAAAGCTATATGGATATGTGGAAGTAAATCTGGTAGAAGTGTTGATAAATTTAAAGAAGCAAAGCTAAAAACGTTTAAAGCATCTAAGGTCTCCGCACCTCTCATAGAAGGATGTGCTGGTTTTATTGAATGTAAAGTTACCAAAACAATTGATGCTGGTGAATGTTATGCTTTTCTATCTGATGTTGTTGAATCAAAGGCTGATGAAAGATATTTTAAGAAAGGCATCTGGATTGCTGATAACATTCCTATGCATCTTGGTGGTAGAAAAATTGTTTATTTTAGTTCCTCGTCTTCGCATGAATAAAATGCAAAGCATTTTTAAAGATGAAAAAATAAGCTAAGATTTTTTAAAATATGCCTATGCTCAGATTTCTTACAGCTGGAGAATCGCATGGTAAAGGACTTACTGGTATAATTGAAGGAATACCTGCTGGTATACCAATTTCAAAAGAAGAAATTAATAAGGAACTCAAGCGAAGACAACAGGGTTATGGCAGAGGCGGAAGAATGAAAATAGAGTCTGATGAAGTTGAAATAGTTTCAGGTATAAGATGGGGTAAAACTCTTGGTTCACCAATTACGCTCTTTATTAAAAATCGTGATTGGGAAAACTGGGAAAAAGCAATGAACTCTGATAAAATCTTTGAAGGTACACATCCTCCTGTAACAAGACCAAGACCAGGACATGCTGATTTAGCAGGCTTACTTAAATATCAACACTCTGATATCCGAAATGTTCTTGAACGTTCCTCTGCTCGTGAGACTGCAATGAGAGTTGCAATTGGAGCAGTGGCAAAACAGTTTTTAACAAATTTTGATATAAAAATAGGAAGTTTTGTAACAAGAATTGGTTCTGGTGAAAAAGAGATTGAAACAGCATATTTAAGTGAAAAGGAGCTTTTAGAACTTTCAGTTTTAGCAGAAACTTCTTCTGTGAGATGTCCATGGAAAGATGCAGAAGCTGAGTTTATAAAAGTCATTGAACAGGCAATAAAAAATGGAGATACAGTTGGTGGTTGTTTCACTGTTTTTGCTATAGGTGTTCCTGTAGGGCTTGGAAGCCATGTTCACTGGGATAGAAAACTTGATTCAAAAATAGCTATGGGAATGATGAGCATTCAAGCAATAAAAGCAGTTGAAATTGGTGATGGAGTTTTGCTTGGTAAAAAGTATGGTTCAGAGGTTATGGATGAGATTTTTTATAATAAAAACAAACAATTTTACAGAAAAACCAATCATATGGGTGGAATTGAAGGAGGAATATCAAATGGAATGCCTGTGATTGTAAAAGCTACTATGAAACCTATCCCAACACTGCGAAAACCTCTTAATTCTGTTGATATCTTTACAAAGGAAAGCTCCTTAGCCTCCTATGAACGAAGTGACGTATGTGCTGTACCCGCTGCCAGTATTATAGGAGAAGCTGTTTTAGCATGGCATATTGCAGAGGCATTTATAGAAAAATTTGGAGGTGACAGTCTGGAAGAAATCAGAGCAAATTTTTCTTCCTACTATAAACAGATAATGAAAAACAAATGGCTCAAACACCCAACTATTAAGGATTAAAGGGAGATGAAACTATTAGGTTTATTAACTGTTTTTTTAATATTCATTTTTCTTCCTTCTGATAGTTTATCTCAACTTTCCTCCTTAGACTCTCTCATTAAAGGAAAAAATTCTTTAAATTCAGGTAATTTTCAAAAAGCAGAAGAATACCTTACAAAATCTTTACAGGAATTCAAAGAAATTGGTGATTATATTTTATTGTGGAGAGCAAATGCCTATAAAAAGATGAATAGATATGAAGAAGCTTTAAAAGATATAAATGAATTAAAGAGAAACTATCCAAAATCACCTCTTATTAAGGATGCAAGAAAGGAAGAAATTGAACTGGCAAAACTCCTTGATTTACCAGAACTTGAACAGCTTTATCAATCTTTTGTCAAGGAATATCCTGAAGAAATAAAAATAAAATTTGATTATGGAGTTTATCTTAAAGAACACGAAAAGTTTACCGAAGCAAAAAAAATATTTAAAGATATTTTCATAACCGCTTCATCCCTTGCAGACCAAGCAGAAAAAGAACTCTCTGAAAAAGATATAACAATAAATGATTTGATAAAAAAGGCTAAAGCTTTAAATAATGCTTATCAATTCAAAAAAGCAGAAAAATACTTGATGGAAGTTCTTTCAAAATCAAATATTTCTCAAAAATTAGATGTTTTTTCATTACTTGGATATTCTCTTTTTATGCAAAAAAGATATTCTGAAGCTGCTGATATTTTCAAAAAGTCTGGTGAATATTACTGGAGAGCAAGAGCTCTTCTAAGAGCAAAAAATTATGAAACTTTTGAAAAAGAACTGCCAAATTATATTAATTTAGGCGATCAGAAAATTTCAGAGATTCTTATAAACTATGCAAACATTAAAAGAAGAAATGGAGAACCTGAGAAAGCTATAAAAATGCTCAAAATGGTTGTTAACAAATACCCATCTGCAAAAGAAGAAGGATTATGGTTTTTAGCATGGAATTACTATCTCAAAGAAGACTATAATGAAGCAGAAAAGATTTTTCAAGAATTATACTCTTCTTTTGGTAAACTTAAATATCTTTACTGGCTTGAAAAGGTTAAAGAATTAAAAGGAGTTATTCCTGTAAAACAATACTCTGTTTCATTTCAACAGGGAGATATTTATTCATATCTACTTTATATAAAAGGAAAAATTTCAAATATTCCTGAATCTATGCCTATCAATTATCAAATAGCAATCCCGAAAAGAGTTGACATACTTATCAAAGCAGGATTTACAGAGGAGGCTATAAGAGAAATAAAAGCCTTATTAAAAGACAATAGAAACATTGAAAACATTCCTTTGCTGAGCAAAATTCTTTATGAAATAGGAGATTATCCTACTTCAGTAAGGCTTATATCAAAAATTCCTGGTAAATTTAACTTTTCTGAACTTCTATATCCGCAGGTATACAAAGACACAGTTTTAAATGCCTCAAAAAAAATCAATATTAATCCTTATCTTATCCTCGCTGTTATGAGAGAAGAGTCAAGATTTGACTTTCTTGCCCGTTCACCTGCTGGAGCATTGGGGTTAATGCAACTGATGCCAGAGACAGCGAAAAAAGAAGGTAAAAAAATAGGTATTACACTTAAAAACGATTCTGAAATATTTGAACCTGAAAAAAACATATTTATCGGCAGTTCTTATTTAAAAAAGCTAATTGAAGAATTTGGCAACACTGTAATGGCTATTGCAGCATATAATGCTGGAGAAAAAGCAGTATCTTCATGGCTTAAAAATAATTCCTATAATGATATTGATGAGTTCTTAGAAGATATTCCCTATGCTGAAACAAAAGGATATGTGCAAAGAGTTCTTACTTCATATTTTGAATATCTTCGCATTAACAAAGCTTTGACACAGGAAACTATTTCAAACATAATAAAAACTAAAGGAGGAAACCCATGATTGAGGAAAAGATTGTATCTGCTGTGGAAAGAATTAAAATTCTGAAACAGGAAAAAGAAGAATTGCAAAAAAAAGTTAACACATTAGAAGAAGTTTTAAAAACAAAAAATCAAGAAATTGAAAACTTATTGATTGAAAGAGAAGCAATTAAAAAACAGATAGAAGAACTTCTTAAAGAGCTTGATTTAGAAGCAAATGTATAAAACTGAAGTTTACATATTGGGTCAAAAATATACAATAAAAGGAGAAAAATCACCAGAGTATATCCAGAGGTTGGCTGCCTATGTTGATGAAAAATTGAGAAAGGTTTATGAACAAAACTCTGCAATGCCTCCTTTAAGGGCAGCCATCCTTGCTTGTTTTTATATAGCTGATGAACTTTATGAAATGAAAAAAGACTGTGAAGATACAAAACATCAGCTTAAAAAACTTGAAGAAAAAACCAATGAATTACTACTACTCCTTGACTAAATAATGTCTCTTCTTCGGTCAATTGCGTATCTTTTATCTTTTTGTTTTTTTGCAACAGATTTCATTACAGAGGCAACTTCAGCCATCTCACTAAAATGATTAAAAATTCTGTGACGATTGGAGGTTATTCCAACAGAAACTGTCATAATCGGATAAAATTGAATTTTGCCTTCTCTATTTATTGATTCTATGTAACCTTTTCTAATGTCTTCTTCATCATAAAAATTCTTAATGAGATTGTCAAATATATTTATTATTTTTTGGGTTGTTTTTTCAATTATTTCAGGAGACATAATGTATACAAAATCATCACCTCCTATATGCCCTACAAAACTTCCTGTTGGCTGTTCATTCCTTACAATATTGAGGATAAGCCTTCCAAGCATCTTTATTACCTCATCACCTCTTGAAAATCCGTATTTGTCATTGAAAGGTTTGAAATTGTCTAAATCCGCATACGCCAAAGCAAAAACATCTCCTCTGCTAAGTCTTCTCTGAATCTCCTTCTGAATAACAAGATTACCAGGAAGCTTTGTCAACGGACTTGTTGCTATTACTCTTTCTACTCTTTCAAAGCATAGATTGATTCTCATGAGCAAATCCTGTGATAAGTTATTAACTCTTATATAATCATCTACAAGAAAATTCTGCCAATCGTCAGTATAAAAATCAGGGGAGACTATTGCGATTACATTCATTGATACAAAAATAGGGTCACTTTTTAGTTCATTTATGATTGAAATTTCAATTTTTGAATTATTTATAGCTTCTACAATTGCCAGGTCAGGAATCTCATCATATATAATCTGAAGAGCGTCTTTAATATCTTCAAAATAATATGTTTCATATGGAGAGGAAAAAAATTTTTTCTTAATAAGTTTCTTTATTTCACAATCTTTTACAATAACAATAGCTTTTTTATTCATCAGAAAGAAATATTTCTCCTGAAGTGGTGATAGGTTCCTCTGCTTCTCTAAATATGTCTAAAATTTCCTCTTCTTTAAGATTTAATATTTCCCAAACAAAAGGATGAACTGAAGGAACAAAAATTTCTCCTGAATACCCTACTCCTCTTGCCATTGCAAGTATATTTGATAAATGAACAATAGCAGTCTCTACTTGAAACTTTTCAGATAGTTTAGGCTTATGATGATACATTATTGGTTCTATCAATTTTAAAGGAAAATGCCATTTTTTTGCTATAATTCCTCCAACTTCTGCATGTGTTAGTCCAAAATATTGTTTTTCAATCTCATATAAAAAATCATCTTTCTCTTGAACAGACTCAATTAGTTTTAAATATTCATCTTTAAAAGACATCATAAGTATAACTTTGCCAATATCGTGCAAAAGTCCTCCTATTGATATTTCCTCTGGAGATTGCAGTTCTTTTCTTATTGCAATAATTCTTGCAAATATGGCTGTAGAAAGAGAATGTTCCCAAAGCCCTATCATGTTTTTTTGCATTATTTCAAAAACTGATACTCCTAAAAGAAGTCCTTTTACAGCATTCAATCCAAGAATTACCATTGCATGACTTACAGAAGATATTCTTCCAGGGAATCCATAAACAGGAGAATTAACCATTTTAAGAATTCTTGCTGTCAAAGTAGGATCAGATGAAACAAACTCTGTTATTTTTTGTAAAGATACTTTAGGGTCTTCTATAACTGATAAAATCTTTCTTAAAATCGGAGGGATTGTAGGAAGAGCTTCTATTTTTTCAATTCTTGCGATTACTTCCTGAGCATTCATTTATAAAGTTCCTCAATATGAGTCTTCAAAGCTTTTTTTATCAAAAGTGTATATGAATCTGTTGCTTTCTTAAATCTTTTCTCAATTTCCTCAAAAACTTCTTCTTTGGGAGGCATCTCTTTTTGTCCTTCCACATACACAAAATCTATATTCATTATTGAAAGTTTTTCTATAAGAGCATCTGTTAATTCTTTACCAGCAGTAATCACCACCATACCTGCTTCATTCACTATATCTCTTGCAATCTTCATACCAGGTTTTGCTTTATCAATTGAAATTTTTATCATAGCTAATTATACCCTAAATATCAAGCTTTATGTGTAACTCTCTTAATTGTTTCAAATTAACCTCTGAAGGTGCTTCACTAAGCGGGCAGAAAGCTTTTTGCGTTTTGGGAAAAGCTATAACATCTCTTAAAGAATTTGCTCCTGTCATAACCATAACAAGCCTGTCAAGACCGAGAGCAATTCCACCATGAGGGGGTGCTCCATATCGTAAAGCTTCCACAAAAAATCCAAACCTTCTCTTAATCTCTTCCTCTGAAATAGCAAGTATTCTGAATATATGCTCCTGAATATCTGCTTTATGAATTCTAATACTTCCACCGCCAAGCTCATAACCATTAAGAACAATATCATAAGCCTTTGCCTTTATATCCTTCACAGAACTTTGCGGGTCATAAAAAGCTTCTTGAGGTATCTTTAAAAGTTTATCAATATCCTCATCCTTAGGAGATGTAAATGGATGATGCATGCTTACAAATCTTTTTTCTTCTTCATCCCATTCAAATAAAGGAAAATCCAGAACCCATGCGAAATAAAATCCTTCTTTTTTAATCTGAGCTCTTTCAGCAATTTCAAGTCTTAGTCTTCCTAAAACTTCATTAGCTAAGGATTTTTTATCAGCAACAAAAAGTATCATATCTCCATCTTCTACACCTACTTTCTCAGCAATTTCCCTTAGAAGACTTTCAGAAAAGAATTTTACAATTGGAGATTCAAAGCCATTTTTAACTTTTATCCATGCAAGTCCCTTAGCACCAAATGATTGGGCTAATGCTGTAAGTTTATCTATCTCACTTCTTGAAAGAGAGGCTAAACCTTTTCCGCAAATTGCTTTCACAACTCCACCTTTTTCTATAGTATCAAGAAAAACCTTAAATTGAGAGTTCTTTACAAGCTCGCTTACATCCTGAATTTCAAGTGCGAATCTTAAGTCAGGTTTATCTGAACCATATTTATTGATAGCCTCTTCATAAGTAAGCCTCTTGAATGGAATTTCAATATCAACTTCCAAAACTTCTTTAAAACATTTAAAAAGCATCTCTTCAACAATCTCAATAATGTCTTCAGGTTTTACAAAAGACATCTCAAAATCAATCTGAGTAAACTCTGGTTGACGGTCTGCCCTTAGATCTTCATCCCTGAAACAACGAACAATCTGAAAGTATCTATCAAATCCTGACATCATAAGAATCTGTTTAAAAAGTTGCGGAGACTGAGGAAGAGCATAAAATGTTCCGGGATTAAGTCTACTCGGCACAAGAAAATCTCTTGCTCCTTCAGGTGTAGATTTTGTAAGCATAGGAGTCTCTACCTCAACAAATCCCTTACTGTCAAGAAAATTCCTTACCGCCATTGTTATGCGATGCCTAAGAAGAAAATTTTTCTGCATCTCTGCCCTGCGAAGGTCAAGGTAACGATATTTTAATCTTAAAAGCTCACTAACCTCAGCCATTTCATCAAGCTGAAAGGGTAAAGGCTTTGAAAAACTCAATATTTCAAGCTCTTTTGCCCATAATTCTACATTGCCTGTAATAAGTTCTGGATTTTCAGTGCCTTCAGGTCTCTTTTTTAAGATACCCTTTACAGCTATGACATATTCACTTCTTAAACCATGAGCTTTTTGATGCATTTCAATTGAAATTTCAGGGCTAAATACAACCTGAATAATTCCGGTTCTATCACGCAAATCAATAAAAATCAATCCTCCGTGATCTCTTCTACGAAAAACCCAGCCGCAAAGACTTATTTCCTTACCGATTTCTTCTTCTTTAACCTCAGCACAATATTTATCGCGAAACATTTTTCCTCCTGCTATAGATTTTCATAAATTTTTATTATAGCAAAACAAAACCAAGTGATAAAAATTTGACTTTAAATTTAAAAAATATTTAAAATTGGATTCATGCAAACAAAGGTAAAAAAAGGCTTAATTGTAATTGATTCGGAAAGATGTAAAGGCTGTAATTACTGTGGTTTGACATGTCCAAAAGGCTGTATTGAAATTTCTTCTGATTTTAATTCTTCAGGATATTTCCCTGCTAAATTTTCTAATCCTGCTAATTGTATAGGATGCGCAATGTGTGCAGTTGTTTGCCCTGAAATAGCTATAGAAGTCTTCGTAGAGGATTAACCGTATTTGTGGTAAAATATCCTTAAATTTATTAAATAGGGGTTTTTGTTGCAAATCGGGGCTATTTTTTGTAGCTGTGCTGGTCAAATAACTGAAAAAATTGATTTTGAAAAATTACAGAATCTCATACGTAACAAAGTAGCATGGATTGAAAAATTTGAATTAGCCTGCGCTGAAAAAACACATCAAAAAATTATAAATTTTTTAAGCCTTAAAAAACCTGAAGGTCTGATTATTCTTGCTTGCTCTCCCAAAAATAAAGAATCTGTATTTCAGAAGCTCGGGGAAAAAGCGGGAATCAATCCATATATGATAAATATAGTTAACATTAGAGAACAGGTTGCATGGGTTATTAAAGACAGAGATAAGGCTCTTAAAAAAGCATTTATACTTTTCAGTGGAGCATTAGAAAGGCTAAAAAAACAAAAGCCTCTTTTTGAAATAAAAATACCTATCTGCAATGATATCATGATAGTGGGAGGCGGCATTGCAGGAATTGTCGCAGCAAATAGTCTTTCCAAAGCTGGCAAAAAGGTTTATCTCATTGAACAAGAATGCTCTTTGGGAGGCAAAATTGTTAAATATGAAAAACTTTTCCCAGACCTTACATGTGGTCCATGCATGATTCATCCAATGATTGAAGAAGTTTTAAACAGTAATATAGAACTAAGGCTTAATTCAAAAGTAGAAGAATTAAAGGGCTTTTATGGAGCTATTTTTGCTAAGATTTTATCGAAGCCAATGTACGTTAATCCTAAAAAATGTATTGGCTGTTCTGAATGTGAACAGATTTGCCCTGTAAAAGCCATTAAAGTAGAACCAATGAAACTTCCTGTGGTTGCAAGGATAAATTCTGAAAAATGTCTTTATCTTCAAGGACAAGACTGTGATTTATGTATAAAAGAGTGTCCAGTGCCGGAAGCAATAAACTTTGATGAATCAGAAAAAAAAGAAAGTTTAAAAGTTGGTGCTGTGCTATGGGCAACAGGGCTTGAGCTTATGGATTGCAAAGTTCTACCAGAGTTTGGTTATGGAAGGTTTAAAGATGTTTATGATTCATTGGAGTTTGAAGAGATACTAAACATTGAAGGACCAACATCAGGAGAAATAATCACCAGTTCAGGGGAAATACCTGAAAAAATTGCTATTGTTCACTGTGTTGGAAGTCTTGATGAAAATTATTATCCCTACTGTAGCAAAATATGCTGTCAATATGCTTTCAAGTTTAATAGGGTTCTAAGGCAGAGGCTTCCTGAGACAGAAATAGTTCATTTTGTTAAAGAAATAGTTCTTCCAGGTAAAAATGCATACAGACTTTATTCACAGGCATTAAAAGACCCTTTGACAAAAATTCTAAGATATAACGATTTAAAAGAATTAAAAATTACCAAAGAAGATTTATTAAATGTGTATTTTAAAAATGATAAAATTTCCTGTGATATTGTTGTTTTATGTCCTGCAATTATTTCAGATAGAAAAATTGAAGAAATTTCAGGATTATTTTTAACTGGTTCTATTAAAGAGCCACTGACAATAAACGAAACAATAAATGATGCAATGGCGCAGGTTGGGAATCTTCTCTGTTTGTTTAAAGAAGAAAAAATAATCAAACAGCCATTTATAGCTAAAATAGACTATAATAAATGCAGCCGTTGTGGTATATGTATATTCCAATGCCCATATAAAGCAATTGAAATTGAAATGGGAGAAGTAAAAATGATGGAAATTCTATGTGAAGGATGTGGAACATGTGTAGCTTCCTGCCCTTCAAATGCAATTGGACTTAATGGTTACTCTGATGAAGAAATTTTATCTGAAATATATGGAATATTGAATGCAACCAAGGAGGTAGATAATGGAAGTACTGTTGCTTGATGCCAGAGGATTAAAATGCCCGCAGCCAACAATTCAGATGACAATCAAAGCATTAAAAATGAAAAAAGGCGATATTCTTGAAGTTATCGCAGATTGCCCAACTTTTGAAAATGATGTAAAAAACTGGTGCAGAAGAAATAATAAAACTCTTTTATGGATTAGGGATGAAGGCAATGGAGTAAAAAGATGTCAGGTTCAGTTTTGAAAGTTTTTTTGGTTATCTGTCTTCTACTAATCCCTTCCTTGTTCACCAGCGTACAATTACTATTTGCTGAACAACAAAATGATTCCATAGTTCTTGGCATGTCTGCAGCATTTAAAGGACCTTCAAGAGGACTTGGAATAGAGCTTTACAGAGGAGCAATGGCATATTTTGAACATATTAACAAAAATGGCGGTATTTACGGAAAAAAGATTGTTATTAAAGCCTATGATGATGGCTATAACCCAAGTCCCACTATAAAAAACACTATAAAACTCGTTGAAGAAGATAAAGTGTTTACGCTTTTTAACTATGTGGGAACTCCAACTGTAACCAGAATACTACCAATACTTAAAAGTTACAGTAACAGAAATATTTATTTATTTTTTCCTTTTACAGGTGCTCTTCCTCATAGAAAACCTCCTTATAATGAATATGTATTTAATTTAAGAGCATCCTATGAACAGGAAACAGGTGGGCTTGTTGAAAATTTCATAAAAATTGGCAGAAAAAAAATAGGAATTTTTTATCAAGCAGATGCTTACGGAAGAAGTGGATGGGATGGTGTAAGAAAAACGCTCGCAGAGTATGGCTCTAAAATAGTTGCAGAAGCAACATACAAAAGAGGTGCAAAATATTCAGAAAGCTTTAGGAAACAAGTTGAGATTCTGAAAAATGCAGGAGCAGATGCTGTCATATCTGTAGGTGCTTATGCTGCCTGCGCAGGATTTATTAGAGACGCAAGAGATGCAGGATGGGATGTTCCTATTGCGAATGTATCTTTTACTGGAAGCGAGTTTATGATAAATCTTCTTCTTGAAGAAGAGAAAAAAACAGGCAAAAAATACACTTACAATTTAATAAACTCTCAGGTTGTACCCAGTTATGAAGACATGAGCCTATCAGCAGTAAGACAATATAGAACTCTTATGGATAACTATAATCCAATGATACCTCCAGAAATTATGGAAAAAGACTATAAACCTCTCAAATATAGCTTCGTAAGCTTTGAAGGCTTTCTCAATGCAAAAGTTATTGTTGAAGTTCTAAAAAGACTCGGTAAAGAACCAAAAAGAGAAAACATTAAAAAGGTAGTAGAAAACATAAAAAATCTGGATATTGGAATTGATGAAAAAATTAGTTTTTCTTCAATAAAGCATCAGGCACTGGATAAAGTTTATTATACAACTTATAAAAATAATAAATTTGTTCCAATCAAGGACTGGAGCGAGTGGAAAAAATGAGAATGTCAAAGTTATTTCAGAAAACTCTCTTGGGGATAATATTTCTCTTTGCTATTATATTTATAACAATAAGTGTTTTTTCTGGCTGGCATCTTTATAATAATCTATCTGAAGAATACAAATCAAAAGGAACTGCTATTGCAAGTAGTATTGCCTCATCTTCTGCAGAAACAATACTCAATCTTGATTCAGCAACTGTTCAGGCGATGATAGACCAATTTCTTGAAATTGAAGGAGTTTCCTATGTTTTTGTTGTGGACTCAACAGGTGAGATAATTTCGCATACATTTATTCCAACAATTCCAGAAGAAATTAAAAGAATCTCACAAATACATAAAACCGGGATAAGAGATGTAAGCATAGAAGGTATTGGAGATTTTTCAGATATAGTCTCTCCAATTACAGAAGGAGCTGTTGGATATGTTCATGTAGGCATGAATAAAAACAACATTAATCAGAAAATGTGGGCTGTGCTTGGTAAACAGCTCACCCTTCTTTCTTTAATTTTTATTTTCAGTGTTCTTCTTGCTTATTTTATGGTAAATAGAATATCACAACCCCTTAACCAGCTCACTGAGTATGCTAAAAAACTCCTTGCTCATGATTTTGATGCTAAAGTAGATATCAAATCAAAAGATGAAATCGGTCTTCTTTCAAATACAATGCAATCAATGGCAAACAATATAAATGAAGTATTTGACAGATATGAATTTGCACTTAAAGATGCTGTAGTAGAACTTCAGGATACGCTTGCTTACTTAACTACAATAATTGATAACATGGCAGATGGACTTATTGTTGTTGATAAAGATGGTGTGATAAACCATATTAATCCTGCTGCCTCAGAAATGTTTGGCAAAGCAGAGTTTGAGATGATAGGGAAAAATGTAAAGATTCTTGGAAAGGAGCTTGATAAGCTGGTAAAAAAATCACTTAATACTGAGGAGATTGTTTCTAATGAAATAAATCTCGTTAATGAAAGAGTTGGAAAGGCTGTTGCAAAAAGTATTAAAAAAGAATATTTTTCTGAAGAATCCGAAGCTAAGGGAATTCTTGGCTCTGTAATTTTAATAAGAGATATTACTCAGGAAAAAGAAGTTGACAGGCTTAAAACGGAATTTATTACTGTTGTAAGCCATGAACTAAGAACTCCGCTTACTTCAATACTCGGATTTATTGAAATAATAAATAAAAAATTTACAGAAAATATTCTTCCACATCTTGATATGAATAACTTCAGGTTATCCAAAGCTGTAAACAAGATAAATAAAAATTTTAAAATAATTCTTTCTGAAGGAGAGAGAATAACTTCATTAATAAACGATGTTCTTGATATCTCCAAACTTGAATCAGGCAAAGCTATATGGAATTTCAAAGAAATTTCAATACAGGGAGTAATCACAGATGCGTATAAAGCGCTTTCATCTCTTTTTGAGCAAAAAGGAATCCCCTGTTATATAGAAATTCAGCCCTCTCTTCCATTTATCAATGCTGATAGAGAAAGGCTCATTCAGGTAGTTATTAATCTTCTTTCAAATGCTTTAAAGTTTACAGAAAAAGGATATGTAAAATGCAAAACCGCACTCAA